>CAZRPT010000271.1:0-15289 GCA_964601985.1 uncultured Verrucomicrobiota bacterium | reverse complement strand
GCCGGGGGCTTCGGTTTGCCTGCCGGCGGGCAAACTGGTAAAGCCCTCCGGCATGATAAACGGGGCGCGATCATGGTTTTTCGCGACCGGCAGACGGGCGGCGGCCGTTTGCCGGGGCGGGGCGCTGGCGCTTTTGCTGGGCGTCGCCGGGCAGGCCGACACCTGGCAGTTGAAGACCGGCGAGCGGGTGGTGGGACGGCTGATCAAGGAAAACGCCCGGTTCTTGATCGTGGAATCCCCCGCCCTGGGCCGCCTCAAGGTGCCGCGGGAGCAGATCAAACAGTGGGAACATGAATCGCCGCCTCCCGCCGCGCCGAAAAAGACCGCCGCTCCGCCGTCCGCCGCGGCCGCCTCTTCAAGCTCCTCCGCCTCCGGGAAGCTCAACTGGCCGCCCACCGACGGATTCGACTGGCTCGAACTCAAATCCGGCGAATGGCTGCGGGGCCGGGTCAGGAGCATTCAGAACCGGAAGCTGGAGTTCGACAGTGATGAGCTGGACGAACAGTCCTTCGACCTCAAGGACATTCGCCAGCTGGTCTCGCCGCACCCCAATTTTCTGCTGTTCAACGACAAAACGACGGCGGTGGGGCCGGTGAAAATTTCGCCCCGCGAGGTGTCCGTGCAGGGGAAGCGCCCGGTGACTCTTCCCCGCGGGGAATTGCGGGGGCTTTCCCCGGGACGGCCCCGCGAGATCAATTACTGGAGCGGAAAACTGAGTCTGGGGTTGTCCGTGCGGGCGGGAAACACCGAGCAGGCGGATTTGAACGCCAAGGCCGGCCTCCAACGGCGCACGCCCGCCAGCCGGCTTTCCTTCGATTATCTGGGCAACTTTTCCCAGCTCCAGGGCGAGACCAGCGCCAACAATCACCGCGTGAGCAGCGCCTGCGACGTGTTGCTGACCCGGCGGCTCTATCTGCGACCGATCTTCGCGCAATTTTACCGCGACCCCTTCCAGAACCTGAGCCGCCAGATCACGGTGGGCGCCGGGGCCGGTTACTTGCTGTGGGACACCTCCCGCACCGAGTGGGACCTCTTCGGCGGGCCGGCCTGTCAGATGACCCGCTTCATGACCATCGAGAGCGGGGGCCGGCTCAACGACAGCACGCCCGCCTTTTTGTTGGGAACCCAGTTCGACACCGAGTTGAGCCGGCGGATTGACCTGCTGCTGGCGTACCAGGCCATCGCCACCAGTCCGGAGGCCGGCACGGTGACCCTGCATTTCGTCAACACCCTCGAGGTGGAGTTGACGCGGGTGCTCAATCTCGATGTCAGCCTCGTGTGGGACCGCATTCAAACTCCGCGGACCGACGTGGCGGGGGAGACCCCCAAGCGGGACGATCTCCGCCTGACCGTCGGCATCGGGGTGGATTTTTGAAGCGCGCGGGCGGCGGGAAACGCCCGCGCCGCGGGGAAGGAAACGGCGCTCCGGGAGACGCGGACCGCCGCTTCGCGGGCAGGGGGCGAAGGACAAAAAAAACCGCCGATGCGGGATCGGCGGTCGGAAGAGGGAACAACCCGGCGGGGGGATCAGTAATCGTCCCGGCGGCGGCCGCGACCGGCGCGGGAACTCCGGGCGGGGCGATCCCGGCGGTCGTCCCGGCCCCGGCGATCGTCGTCCCGCGGACGGCGTTCGCGGTAATCATCGTCCCGCTCCCGGCGGCCGGAGCCGCCGCGCCGCTCGTCCTCCCGGGCGCGGTAATCGTCCCGCTCGCTGTCACGCCGGCGGCCCCCGCTCCGGCGGCCCCGGGGGGCGCGCTCCTCGCGGGGCTCGTCGCGTTCTTCACGGTCGCGGCGGAAACCGCCCCGGCCGCGGCGGTCGTCGTCGTAATCCCGGCGCTCTTCGGCGCCGCGTTCGCGGGAGTAGTCGTCGCGGCTGCTTTCGCGCCGGCGGCCCCCGCTCCGGCGGCCCCGGGGGGCGCGCTCTTCGCGGGGCTCGTCGCGCTCTTCGCGGTCGCGGCGGAAACCGCCCCGGCCGCGGCGGTCGTCGTCGCGTTCCCGGCGCTCTTCGTACTCGTCACTCTCGCGGCGGCGGGCCGGGCGGCGGCCCCGGGGGGCGCGCTCTTCGCGGTCGTCATCGCGCGGGGCGCGGGCGCGGCGGGCCGGACGACGGGGGGCGGGTTCCTCGTCGCGCTCGACCGGCTCCTCGGACTCCTCGTCCTCCACCAGTTCCACGTCCTCGATTTCCTCGGTCGGTTCGAGCTCGTCTTCGACGTCCGCCGGCGGAGCCTCGCCGCCTTCCTGGCGGTCGCGCTCTTCCATCGCGGCGCGGCGGGAGAGCTTCACCCGGCCCTTGTCGTCAATGCCCAGGCATTTCACCCAGATTTCGTCGCCCATCTTGACGATGTCCTCGACGTGCTTGACGCGGAAGTTGGCCAGCTCGCTCACATGCACCAGGCCGTCCTGGCCGGGGAAGATTTCGACGAAGCAGCCGAAGTCCTTGATGGTGACGACGCGGCCCCGGTAGATCTTGCCGGGCTCGATCTCGGCGGTGATGGACTCGACCTCGCGCCTGGCCACTTCCATCCCCTCGGGGTTGGTGGAGTAGATGAGCACGGAGCCGTCGTCCTCGATGTTGATCTCGCATCCGGACTCGTCCACGATGCGCTTGATGTTCTTCCCGCCGGGCCCGATGAGGGCGCCGATCTTTTCGGGATTGATCTTGATGACCGTGATGCGCGGGGCGTAGGGGCTGAGCTCGGCGCGCGGCTCCGGCAGCGTCTCGCCCATGATGTCGAGAATTTTCCGCCGGGCGGCGGCGGCGCGTTCGACCGCCTCGCTCATGATGTGATGGGGCAGGCCCTTGAGCTTGAGGTCGAGCTGAAAGCCGGTGATGCCCTTCTCCGTGCCGGCGATCTTGCAGTCCATGTCGCCGAAAAAGTCCTCGGAGCCGATGATGTCGGTGAGGAGCTTGTATTCGGCGATCTCGTTGCGGTCGTTCAGCCGGGTGCAGAGGCCGACCGAGATGCCGGCCACGGGCCGCTTCAACGGCACGCCGGCGTCCATCAGGGCCAGCGAACCGGCGCAGACGGTGGCCATCGAGGTCGAGCCGTTGCTTTCCATGATTTCGCTGGTGACGCGGATGGCGTAGGGGAAGTCGTCCAGCGGCACCATCGGCAGGAGGGAGCGTTCGGCGAGCGCGCCGTGTCCGATCTCGCGCCGGCCCGGCCCCATGATGCGCCCGGTCTCTCCGACGCTGAAGTTCGGGAAGTTGTAGTGCAGGAGGAACTGCTTTTCATCCGCGCCGCCGGTGTAGGCGTCGAGGTGCTGGCCGTCCTCGGTGGTGCCGAGGGTGGCGAGACAGAGGGCCTGGGTTTCGCCGCGGCTGAACACCGCCGAACCGTGGGCGCGCGGGATCAGGCCCACCTGACAGGTGATGGGCCGCACCGCGTCCATGGGCCGGCCGTCGAGACGCTTGTCCTGGTCGAGGATGAGTTCCCGCACGGAATCGCGCTGGAGCGCGTAGAACAGGTTCTTGAGGAGCAGGGGGGTGACCTTTTCCTCGCCGTGTTTTTCCACCAGCTTGGCGCCCACCTCTTCGGTGATGGCGTTCCAGGCGGCCTGGCGGGCCATTTTGCCCTCGGTGAGGAGGGCGGGCATGATGCGGTCGCCGGCCAGTTCCCTGGCTTCCCGGTAGATTTCCTCGGGGACGGTCAGCGTGACGATCTCGCGCTTGGGTTTGCCGGCGCGTTTCGCCAGCTCCTTCTGGGCGGCGATGAGCGGCTCGCAGCAGGTCTGCGCGAAGTGGAGGGCCGCCACGAAATCCGCGTCCGGGATTTCCCTGGCCGAGCCCTCGAACATGACCATTTCCTGCTCGGTGCCCACATAGACCAGGTCGAGGTCGCTTTCCTCCAACTGGCTGTGGGTGGGATTGGCGACGAACTCGCCCTTCACGCGGCCCACCCGGACGGCGCCCAACGGGCCCGCCCACGGGATGTCGCTCACGGTCAGGGCCGCCGAGGCGCCGATGATGCTCAGGATGTCGGAGTCGTTTTCGCCGTCGCCGCTGAGCAGGATGCTCTGGACCTGGACCTCATGGTACCAGCCCTTGGGAAAGAGCGGGCGAATGGGCCGGTCGGTCATCCGGCAGGTGAGGATTTCCTTCTCGGTGGGGCGGCCTTCGCGTTTGAAGTAGCCGCCCGGGAAACGCCCCACGGCGGCCGCCTTCTCGCGGTAATCCACGGTCAGCGGCAGGAAGTCCACCCCCTCGCGGGGCGTGGCGGCCGCGACGGCGGCGGTGAGGACGATGGTGTCTCCGAGACGGACGGTGACGGAACCGTCGGCCTGTTTGGCGAGGGCTCCGGTTTCGATTTCAATGGCGCTGGTTCCGACCTGCGCCGTTACTTTTTCGGGCATGTGTTTTCGTTGCGTTCAACAGCAATCACCCGCAGCCCGGAGAAACTTCATTCAACCTCCCCGCCGGCGAGCGGAGGCTGAATGAAATTACCCTGGGCCGGGGTGGTTTTTTTGGTGCGCAGCAGGTTCGGGCCACCAAGGGATCAGGCTGCACGTTCCGATCCGGATTGATCTGCGGGAGCGGGTGGCCGGTTCACTCCTCGATGGGCGAGACGCCGGAAGGCCCCCTTGTGGGGCGTGACTTCATCAGCGGCGCAGGCCCAGTTTCTTCGTCAGCGCGGTGTAACGCTCCTGATCGGTGTCTTTCAGGTAATCCAGCAATTTCCGCCGCTGACTGACCATGATCAACAGGCCGCGACGCGAGCTGTGATCCTTGCGATGCTGCTTGAGGTGCTCATTCAAATGATTGATGCGTTCCGTCAGCAGCGCCACCTGCACATCGGCCGAGCCGGTGTCTTTTTCGTGCAGGCGAAAATCTGCAATTGTCTTCGATTTTTGCTCCATGTTCTGCGGTTCCAACCAAATGGAGGCGGCAAAGTAGGCGCTTCGCCTCCCGCTGTAAAGCGATTTGTGGAGTTTTACGCCGGTTTGCCCGCTTTCCCGACACTTTCGGCCCGGCAGGGCGACTCCTTGAAGGCATCGAGCGCGGCAAAGGCCACGATCACGGGCAACCCCGGCAGCGGTCGAAACAAACCCGCCGGCGCGGGCCGGGCGCCAAGCCGCCCCTCCCTCCAGCGTGATCCCCGTGATGATGATCGCCAGCAGATTGCCGAAACGGGTCCGCGGATCGGGCCGTGTCCCGCCACAACTCCCGTTCCCGTCGGGGCGCCAGCACCACCAGCGAAACCACGGAGGAGGGGCACGATTCACAACGGCCCGCAACAAAGGAGAAAAATACTACGTGGCTGACGGCTTGTCGGAAAAGGCCGCGTGGAGGGCGGCGTATTGCGGGGCGGTCAATGCCAGCATGCAGCCGTGGCGCGCGCCTTCCGGCGGACGGTAGTTGGGCGCGTATTCGTCGTACCACGGCCCGGCGAGCCGGGGCGCGGTGGCCAAATCGTAGTGCAGTCCCGGGTATTGCTCGAAGTAGAGGTACCAGCCCCGTCCGTCGGGACGCGGAATGACCGTCGGCGCTTCGCGGAAGTTGGGCGAGATGGGCGGGCCGGGCGCCGACCACGGACCGGTCAGGTGATCGGCGGAGGCGACGCGGATCGTTTTGCCGGTCGGACACCCGAAGTCGGGGTAACGCTCGTCCTTGAGCAGCGCGTAGTAACGGCCCGCCTCCCGTCGCACGATGACGTCAATGGTGGCCAGCTTGAAGTCGGGGAACAGCCGCCGGGCCTTGCTGAACGTCCGCAGATCCTTCGAGGTCACGTAGAAGGTCTTCATGCCGCTCCAGTAGTTCTCCGGCAGTTCCTTCAACTTGCGGGCGTTCGAGAAGTGCCACGTCAGGAGGTAGGTCCGGGTGGCGGTGTCGTAAAAGAGCTTGGGCGCGCCGTGCCACGGGTCCGGGCTTTCGTAGCCCGGGTGGTCCGTCATGTCCGCCACGAAATCCCGCAGATGGGTCCAGTGGATCAGGTCGTCCGACACCCAGAAGCGAATCGTGCCGTCGCGATGGGGGCGGTTGCCGGTCAGGTAGAAGCGTCCGTCGTGGCCCCGCATGAGGTCGGGATGGCCGCGATACTCGGGCAGGACCCGCCGGCCGCCGTTCACCGGCCGCCAATGGCGTCCGTCCCGGCTGAGGGCGTAGTAAAGCCGGCCGTAATCTTTGCGGGTCATGTGGGCGAAGAGGTACCCCGCGGGCGGGGCGGCGGCTTTTTCGGCCGCCGTGCCGGTCCCCGCTTTCGCGCCGCCGGCCAGCAATCCGCCGCCCGTCAGCAGTCCGCAAAATTCGCGTCGGTTCAAGGAGGATTTCATGTCGCGCCCCGGTCTAGCGGAACCCCGCGTCCGCCCCAAGGAGTTTCCGCGCTTTCGCCGTCCCGGGAAGAGAAAGCGGCGCCCCGTGGCGGCGGGACCGGAGCCTCCTTTTCGCCCTCCCGGAAGGCGCGCGGGGAGGAACGCCGCGCCGCGCCAGGGAGGACTTGCTTTCAACCGCCGGGAACGGCTCAATGGCGGCACGCAAAATCCCAATCGTGAAAGGAAAAAAATCATGCGAATCGTCCGTTTCTTCCTGGGCCGGGCCGGCCTCGGGCTGGCCGCGAGTTGTCTTATGAGTGTCCCCGCCGCCGAATTCCATCCCGAAAACGAGCCGTACCGGCTCGACGTCCCGCTCGAATCCCGCTCGATTTCCTTCGAAAATCCCACCGGCGAACGCGGCGGAGGCGGCAAGGCGGCCAGCAAACTGGGCGTGGGGCGGAAGGGGGCGCCGGCCCGCTCGCTCAAGCCCGGCGAAGAAGTGCTGCTGTGCGACATCACCGGGCCCGGCACCATCCGGCACCTCTGGGTGACCACCCGGCCCAACCCGCTGAACCTGCGTTCGCTGGTCATCCGCGCGTGGTGGGACCAGCAGGAACACCCCAGCATCGAATGTCCCCTGGGCGACTTCATGGGGATCGCCCACGGCAAGGTCATGCCCTACCAGTCCGCCGTTCATTCCGTCGGAAAGAGCGCCGGCATGAACATCTGGCTGCCCATGCCCTTCACCCGGCGGGCGCGGTTCACCCTGACCAACGAGGGGCGGGAGACGGTTCCGGTGTACTACCAGATGGACTACACCCTCAAGGACCCTCATCCGAAGGACGTGGGCCGGCTGCATGTGTTGTTCCGGCGGGAAAACCCCACCACGCTCAAGCGGGATTTCGAGCTGCTGCCCTGGCGGCATCAGCGGGGGCGGTTCATCGGCTCGGTGATGGGCATTCGCGCGCTCGAGGGCAACTGGTGGGGCGAGGGCGAAGTGAAGGTGTACCTGGACGGCGACCGCGCCTTTCCGACGATTTGCGGCACCGGCAGCGAGGATTACGTGGGCCTTTCCTGGGGCATGCAGCAAACGCCGTTCCGCTACCACGGCTGCTGCCTGGATCAAAAGGGGTTCGTGACCATGTACCGCTGGCATTTGCCCGATCCCATCCTGTGGCGGAAGGAGGCCCGCGTCACCATCCAGCAGATCGGCTGGAAGGACGGATTGTACG
This sequence comes from uncultured Verrucomicrobiota bacterium, assembly GCA_964601985.1. Classification (GTDB taxonomy): domain Bacteria; phylum Verrucomicrobiota; class Verrucomicrobiia; order Limisphaerales; family J093; genus J093. The sequence continues at coordinate 7,808 of CAZRPT010000271.1, read as the reverse complement.
AGCGCCGGGACGACTGGTCGGCGGCCACCTTCTGGTATGAACCCGTGCCCAGCGAACCGCTGCCGCCCTTCCCGGACGTCCGGGCCCGCACCGCCGATCTCTGGCCGGAATAGGAGAGGAAAAAGCGTCCGCGAGGGCCGCGCGCGCGGGGTTTCCGCGGAAACAAAAAAACGCGGGGAGGCCGGCTCCCCGCGCGCGGATGGGATGGTCTTCGGGGTGGTTTCGGGGGTCAGAGCTTGGCTGAAAAGTGGAACCTCCCTCCGTGTGGAACCAGACGGCCCGCCGGAAGGGCGCCCCCCCGGCGGCGGGCCGGATTCCCCAACCCGGCATTTTCCGACCGGCTCTGAGGACGAAACACGGACGAGACGTGGTCACCCATCGCAAGTCAGGAAGGGACGGTTTGGCGCCCCGCCGGCGCGGGCGGGGAGGGCGCAGGCCGCCCGGGAGGGGGAAAATTCGGAGAAATGCGCCGGAATCGGAAAAGTGTTTTGACAAGCCGCGAAAAGGGGTTTTAATTTGCCGCCCCTGCGGACGACCGGGTGGTGGGATACCCAAGCGGTCAACGGGGGCAGACTGTAAATCTGCTGGCTGATGCCTTCGCTGGTTCGAATCCGGCTCCCACCACCATTTCCCTTTCTCCCGACCCTCGTTTCGCTTCGGCGGCGGCGCGGGGCGGAAGCCAACGGCTCCGCGGCCACGACCCCGATGATTCGACTGGCGCTGTTCGACATTGACGGCACGCTCATCCGCACGGGCGGAGCGGGCGTGGCGGCGTTTGCCCGCACGGGCGAAACCCTGTTCGGCATCCAAAACGGCGTCGCCCGAATGCGCTTCGCCGGACGCACGGACACCTCCCTGATCCGCGAGCTGCTCGCCCGTCACGACATCTCGCCCACCCCCGAGAACCGCGCCCGTTTTCAAGAGCACTACCTGGCGTTGCTGCCCCGCGTGCTGGGGCAGTATCCGGGCCGCGTGTGCCCCGGCGTACGGGAATTCGTGACCGCGCTTCAAGCCCTTCCCCACCCGCCGGTGCTGGGGTTGCTGACCGGCAACCTCCGGGCGGGCGCGGAAATCAAGCTGCGCCACTTCGGCCTCTGGGACATTTTCGCCGCCGTGGGCGCGTTCGGCGACGATGACGAGGACCGGAACCGCATCGCCGCCGTGGCGCTGGCCCGCGGACGGGCGCTGCTGGGCAACGATTTGGCGCCGGAAGAGGTGCTGGTGGTGGGCGACACCCCGCACGACGTGGCCTGCGGGCGGGCGGTGGGCGCCCGGGTGCTGGCGGTGGCCACCGGCGGCGCCGGCTGGGAGGAACTCGCCGCCACCCGCCCCGACTGGCTGGCCCCCGACCTCACCCGGGTTTCCGTCGAGGAAATCAGCGGTCCCGGCCACTGAAAACCGGTCGGGAAACGCCGGGTTGGGGAACCCGGCCTGCAGCCGGGGAGCGTTTTGCGCCTTTTCTGCAGGCCGCGGGCCCGCGCGCGGCGGGCGGCCCCGCTTTTCCGACCGGCTCTCAGCCGGCGGCTCCGGGAGGAGAAGGACCTGTTCCCTCCCCCGCCCCGGCGGCTGCCGGGGTGCGTGATTTTTCCGAATTTCGGACTGGTTTCGGTCCTCGTTCCCTCCGTTCTTCCGACTTCCGCGCCCGCCGGTCGGCGGGGCAAAAAAAAGCCGCGCCGAACACGGCGCGGCCTCATCCGAAAAAGGGTTTTGACGTCAACTGCTGGAGTCCACCGACCAATCCCCGCTGCGCAAACACTCCCGAATCTTCCGGCGTTCGTAGCGGTGTTTGCGCGGCTTGTCCGGTCGCGCATCCACTTGCCGGAAAGGACGTTTTGCGTTTTCCAGGGTGGCGCTGATGACTTCGAATAGCTTCGTCATGGTTGTATTAACGATGGGTTTGGAGGTTGGGAGGAAACAACCAGCGCCGCCGCGCGAAGCGGGCTGCGTGGTCCGAACAATGGCACTCACGGACAGCATAGGCGCTCGTTGAGTTTCATGAGCTTGGACCAAGCTCATGTCAGCGTGTTCAAATTAAACGGCTTTTTCGGAAAAAGTCCAGTCTTCCGTCCCGGCTTCCGGAGGGCGGCGGAGCGGGATCAGGCCGGCGCGCTCCCAGGCAGGGCGTGACCGCATTGCGAGCAAAACCGGGCATGTTCGCCGCAGGCGCTGCCGCATTCCGGACACACCCGCAATCGCGCCTCGCTCCGGCGGTGGATGATCAGGTTGCGCAGGTAGGGAATCCACGTGAAGGCGTAGGCGAAGATGAACACCGAGTCGTGCCGGTAAAAGAGCGCGTAACAGAACAGCAGCATCGCGCCCGTGAGGCTCAGCCACCAAAAGGCCACCGGCACCACCACCCGCTTCTGCCGCTCGGTGGCGTACCACTGGACCATGAAGCGCGAGAAAAAGGTGGCGTTGCCCAGCCAGCCGACCACCTTCCAGAAATGCCACTCGATGCCCAGAAAACGTCCGTCGCTCCAGAGCCAGTTCCAAAACGCATCCATGCCCCGGATTAGGCGGACCGGCGCCGGCGCTGGCAATCTCATTTCCTTTCGAAACCCCGGGAAAGCCGGGGAGACCGCGTTCTTGGAAAGGGGGCGCGCAAGCGGGTCACGATCTGCCCGGCTTTTCCAAACCCCGCGAAAAAACCGCTTGCGCCTCCCCGGCGAATCAAGCGATAGTGCGCGGCTCGAAACGGGTCAGACAGGAGAAATGGACAGCGAATTGTGCATGAAAGCGCTTGAAAAGATTGGCAACCCCAATCTGCTCATTAATTTGATTTCCCGCCGCGTGCGGCAGCTCAATGCCGGCGGCGGCGCGTTGAGCCGCCCGTTGGTGGACAACGCCGAAACCCTGGGCGCCGCTGACATTGCCCTGCGCGAAACCATCGAGGGCAAGATCACCTACCAGTTGCTCGACGAAAAAGGCGAACCGCAACCCGCCCCCAAGCGGAAGCGCCGCCGCGCCGCCGCCTCCTAGCGCCGGCGGCGGGAAACTGAAACCGCGGAAACCGGACGCCTTCCGGATCGTGGGGGGATGAGCGACATCGTCACCAACCGCAAGGCCCGCCGGGATTACGAAATTCTGGAGACCTTCGAAGCGGGCATCGTGTTGCGCGGTTCGGAGGTCAAATCGCTTCGGGCCGGCCTGGCCCAGCTGGCCGACGCCTACGCCAAGGTGGAAAACGGCGAGGTCTTCCTCTGCAACGCCCACATTGACGAATACGAGAAGGCCAACCGCGAAAACCACAACCCCAAATCCGTCCGCAAGCTCCTCCTCAAGCGCCCGGAAATCCGCCATCTGGCCGCCTGCGTGGACACCAAGGGGCACACCCTGGTGCCGCTGAGCCTCTACTGGAAAAACGGCCGCGTGAAGCTGGCCCTCGGCGTGGGCCGGGGCAAACAGCAGTTCGACAAGCGCCAGGACATCCGCCGCCGCGAAAGCGACCGCGAACTTCGTCGGGTCCTCATGCACCAGCTCAAGCGCCGCTGAGAGCCGGGCGGAAAACGCCGGCAGGGAAAAACCCGGCCTGCAAACAAGAGACATCTCGCGCCCTTCCCGCGGATCGCGCGCTCGTTCGCGGGGGATGTTCCCCTCTTCAGACAGGCGCTCAGCTTCGTCGTCCCAATCCGATCGAGCGACAGTAGGCGAGGCTCTTTTCGAGTTCCTTCCGCTGGCAGGCCTGTTGGGCGGCCCGGCCCGAAAGACGGGCGGGCGCCACGGGATGTCCCGCTCGCGCCAAGGCGAGGAAATTCACGAAATCCCTGGCCAGCGCCCGCGGCCAGACGTCCCAGAAGCCGGTTTCGAGATAGGGAAACTCGACCGCGAACCCGGAGATGGTCTCGATATGCACCGGCACTTCCGGGCAGAACTCGGCGAACCGGGCGAAGTAACGCGGCCAGTCCACCAGGCCTTCCCCCATCGCCGTCCACGCCACCTTCGCGCCCCGGTCGGTCTCCCAGATCATCGAGTCCCGCAGGCTGGTGCAGAGGGTGTAGGGGCCCAAAATTTCCAGCGACGCCGACGGGGATTCCAGCGTCCAGGTGGCGTTGCCGGAGTCGAGGTTGACGCCCACGTAGTCCGTGCCCGCCGCCTCCACCAGGGTCACCAGCTCGCGCGCCTGCAAGTCGCCGGCGTGGTTTTCGATGGCGATCTTCACCCCCGCGTCCAGGGCGCGCGACCGGCAGGCGCGGCACACTTTCACCGTGTCGGCGATGCGCGCCTCGATGCCGCCCGGCGTCCGGCGGTCGCGGCGGCCGCCCAGCACCACCCGGATGACCGGCGAGCCCAAGGCCCGGGCCATGCGGATGCCCAGCGCCAGGTGTTCCTCCGCCGTGCCCCATTTGTCTTTGAAGGTGGTCGAGGTGGGGCAGATGCTCCACGTGCCGAGATACAGCTCCAGTCCCTGGTCGGCGGCGCGCCGGCGCAATTCGCGCAGATGGGCGTCGGCGTGGCTCGTAAAGGCGTCCAGATCGCTGATGAAAAGGGAATCCAGCTTCAGCGAGGCGGCGTAATCAATCAGCTCCGGCGCCTTCCAGCCCATCGCGCGCACGGCGAAGTTGTCCATGCCCAGCTTGAGCCGGGGCGTCTTCGCGGGCGTCGCCGCGCGGGCGGGAGCGGCCAGTCCGGCGGCGCAACCGGCGCCGGCCAGGGAGAGGGCGCGCACGAAATGACGGCGGTTCAGGGCGCGGGGTGACGATTTCCGGGACGGGGTCGAGAATTCGGTTCCAGCTTTCATGGGACAGTGGTTCCCCCGCGGAACAGACCGACGGGCGGGAGCGCGTTTGTAGCGCTTTCCGCCGTTTGGGGGCAAGCCAAAGAACTCGCCTTGCGGCGCCGAATCCGGTATCTGGCGGGGCGCCGGGCGGTCGCCGCGGAGCGGGTTCGCGTCCCCGGTTCCGCGCGGTTCGCGGTCCGTCGGCGGCCCGGATGATGAACGACGATGAACGCGCTGGATCCCACGCCTTTTTTGCGGGCCCGGAAGCTGCTGCTGGTGCACCTCGGAGTGCTCGGCGACGCGGTGCATTTGACGCCCGCGTTGCTGGCCCTGCGGGAAATGTGCGCCGCCGCGGAGCTGCACGTGGTCTCGACGCCCGTGGCCTGTGACGTGCTGCGCCTGGCCGTTCCGGAGGCGCGCTTCTGGCCGCTGGAGCGGAATCCCGCCAAACGCTCGCTGCGCGCCCAATGGCGGCTCCTTCGCGGATTGCGCCGGGAGCGATTCGACGCCGCCATCAATCTGAGCGCCGTGGACCGCTCGATCCTGATCACCGGACTGTCCGGCGCGCGGCATCGGCTGGGACATCTGGGCGGCCGGGAGCATTTTTGGAACCGCTGGCTGATCCCCCACTGGGCGCCGCGCCAGCCCCGATTGCAAACGGTGTACCGCCAGCATCTGGGCGCGTTGGCGGCGGCGGGGTTTCCGCTGGCGCCCCGCGGGTTGAAGCTGTCGCCGCCCGCCGCGGAGACGGCCTGGGCGGCGAAACACATTCCCGCCGGCGCCGCGCATTTCTCCCTCAACGCCTCCGGCCCCATGAAGGAATGGCCGCTGGAACATTACCTGGCGCTGGCCCGGCGGCTGCTTCAGGAACGCCCCGACCTCCGGATCGTCATCTCCGGCACGAACGCCCCCCGCGAGCAGGCCCGCCGGGAAGCATTCCGGCGGGAGCTGGACGATCCGCGCGCAAACGTCCTTCCCGCGCCGCTGAGCATCGCCCAACTGGCGGCGGCGCTGGCACGCTGCCGGCTGCACGTGGGACCGGACTCCGGGGTCGTCCACCTCGCGGCGGCGCTGGGCGTGCCCACGGTGTCGCTGTTTCGCCGCCGGGGCCACTACGACGCCTGGCTGCCGCGCGGTCCCCGTCACCGTCATTTTCTGGGGCCGTGCGACTGCCCGGACGGACGCCCCGAGGCCTGCCGCGCCTTCGGCCAGGCCCGGTGCCTGAAAGCCATCCCCCCGGAAACCGTCCTCCCCGCCGCCTTGGAACTGCTGGCCACCCCGCCCGCCCCCGCGCCGCCCGCCGGTTGACGCCCCCCCTCCGGCGAAATCCCGGCCCGCGGGCGCGGAAGTTCGAAGTCCGACGACGGGAGACGAGGACCGGGGAAGACCCGAATCCCGAAATCCGGGAAAAATCACGTGCCTTCGTTGTAGCCGCCGAGGTGACGAGACGACGGCCCTCCCTCCTCCCGCGGCGCGGTCGGGCAGGTCGCTTCCGTCGGGGGGGGGACGCGAAGGACGCCGGCAGGGGAGGCGGGAGTGATGACGCGGTCGGAAAAGGAAGGGGGGAGAACGGTTGCCGCCGGGTTCCCATCCACGGGCGGCGGACGGGATTCGGCATCCTGCCTCTCCCCGGCGCCCGCGGCGAATTGCGCGGCCCGCCGAAAAAGCGCAAACGTCCCTTCCGGCGGCGGGCCGGGGTCCCCAACCCGGCATGTTCCGACAGGCCCTAACCCCGCCGGCAGCGGAAAAGATAGGCGTCCCGATTGTGGGTGTCGTCGCAACGGAAGGCCTGGCGCAGGAAGGCGTCGAGGCTGATCACCTGCGTTTGGAATCCCTCCGCCGCGAACAGATCGCGCATTTCCGCCGCGCTCAGGGTGTTCCAGTAATAATCCTCGACCGGCCGGATGATCGGTTCCGGTTCCTCGTGCATCTTGAAAAATCCCACGCACAGCGCGCGCCCGGTCACCCGGCACAGTTCCCGCACCGCCGTCCGCCAGCCCTCGGGCGAGAGGTGTTCGAAGAGGTCGTGCACGAACGCGAAATCGTAAGCGCGGTCTTCGGCGGAAATGGCGAAAATGTTGCCCACGGTGAACGCGGCCTCCGGAAACATCGCCCGGGCGTTGGCCACGTTTTTCTCGCACAGATCAAAACCGTGATAAGCAAACCACCGGTCCAAGCCGCAGGCGGCGAAGGCGCGGTAATCGTTCGCCGAACCGCAGGCGGGTTCCAGCAGGCGCAGCCGTTCCGCGGGCGGCTCCCGCGTCAACACTTCGCGCCAGGCGCGCAGGAAGCTGTCCAGCACGGGCGAATCCGTCAGCCGGGGCTCTTCGCCGGCGGCCAGCTCGCCGAGCAGCCGGTCCAGGTAATGGCCGCCCGGCATGACGCCCCCCCCGCCGGCGGAAAGCCGCCGCCAGGTTTCGCTCAAGTAGGCGGGCAGCTCGGTGCCCTCGGCGTTGTCGGAGCCGTGGGCCAGCGCGTGCCGAATGGCCAGAAAATCCTCCGGCCCGGCGTCGTCTTCGAGCTGTTTGACCAGCCACGTCAGCGTGAGGGCGAACCGCAGCTCCGCCTCCATCAAGGCCACGTGCCGCCGGCCGGTGACCGCCTCGATCAGGAAATGGCGGGTCAGCACGCTGGACACGTTGAGCCGCGGATCCTCGACGCTGCCCACGAGGTAATCCCGCAACCAGTCCGCGTCGTGCCGCATCCACGAGCGGGTCAGTTTTTCCGTTTCGCGTTGGAGTGGTTCGTTCATCGCGCGCGGACCATGCTGCGCGGTTCGCGGGTTCTTGGCGAAAGGAAAAGCGCCCGCGTCCCTCCCGCCGCCGGGAAAACAACTCTTCCGGCGGCCGCGCGGGGGAGAGAGGCGCTCCGTTTTGCCTTTCCCGCCAAGGTGTCAACAAAGGGATTACGAAAGGAGAGGCAAAACCTAATTGGCGGGTCAGGGGAGGCGGCCGTGATTTCGCTGCGTTTTTTATCCGCCTTTATCCGCCGAGGACCTCTTCGATGGACTCGGCGAGGGCGGTCACCATCCGGCGGAGTTGGGCGCGGCGGGTGCAGTAGGGCGGCATCAGGACGATGACGTTGCCGATGG
>CAZRPT010000270.1:0-7650 GCA_964601985.1 uncultured Verrucomicrobiota bacterium | reverse complement strand
CCTCCGGAAAATGTTTCGCCTTTGGGGGCGGAATTTCGACAATGGGCGGGATGAGCAACTGGCCTGATGATGACGCGTCCGGGACCGCCCCGGCGGCGGAACCCGGAACGGACGACGCGTTCAAGCCGCCGGTGGAGGGGTTCACCGGAACCGCCGAGGAGATCGAGCGGCAGTGGTTCGAACAGATCTACCGGGGACGGGGCGACACGATGGCCCAGCTCACGTGGCGGGCGTTGTTGATGGGCTCGGTGCTGGGCGGGGTGCTCTCGCTCACCAACATCTACATCGGCCTCAAGGCGGGCTGGGGGTTCGGCGTGGCCATCACCGCCTGCATCCTTTCCTATGCCATCTGGACGACGTTGCACCGGATTGGCCTGGCCCGCACCCCCATGACCATCCTCGAAAACAACTGCATGCAGTCCACCGCCAGCTCCGCCGGTTACTCGACCGGCGGCACGCTGATTTCGGCCTTTGCGGCCTACATCCTCATCAACGGCCATCCCCTGCCGTACGGGCTCACGATGGCATGGGTGTTCTTTCTCGCCGTGCTGGGCGTGACGATGGCGATTCCGATGAAACGGCAGATGATCAACGTGGAACAGCTCCGTTTCCCCAGCGGCATCGCCGCCGCCGAGACCCTCCAGGCGCTCCATTCGCACGGCAAGCGCGGCTTGCGCGCCGCCCGGGCGCTGGGCATCGCGGGCGTGGTGGCCGCGCTGGACAAGTTCTGGGCGTCCGGGCTGCCGTTGCTGAGCAAAAAAATGGAGTCCTTCACCAGCGAAGCGCTGCTGGTGAAGGCCCAGAAGGCCTTGTTCGGACCGGAGGCCTTTTCGTTGTGGCACGCGCGGACGGTGGTTTTTTCCTGGGATTTCATCTTCCTGGCCGCCGGGGCGCTGACCGGTCTGCGGGTGTGCGTGACGATGTTCATCAGCGCCACCCTTTGCTGGATGGTCTTCGTGCCGTGGCTGCAATCGCGGGACGTGGTGGCGCTGGATTGCGGGTTCCGGGAGGTGGTGCAATGGACGCTCTGGGGCGGCACGGCCTGCATGGTCAGCGCCGGCATCCTGTCCTTCTTCATGCAATGGCGGCTGATCGTCCGGGCCTTGAGCGGCCTGGGCGGCATTCTGGGCTTCCAGAAAACCTCCGCCAAAACGGACGAGATGGAGGCCATCGAGACCCCCTTCTCCTGGTTCGCGCTCGGACAGTTGATCTCGCTGGCGGCCCTGGCCTGGCTGGCGCATGTGTCGTTCGCCATGCCGTGGTGGCAAAGCGTGCTGGCGGTGGCGCTCTCCTTCCTGCTGGCGGTGGTGGCTTGCCGGGTGACCGGCGAGACCGACACCACCCCCATCGGCGCGATGGGCAAGGTGACCCAGCTCACCTTCGGCGCCCTCAACCCGGGCAACATCAATGTCAACCTGATGGCCGCCAACATCACCGCCGGCGCGGCGGGCTCGGCGGCGGATTTGCTGACCGACCTGAAAAGCGGCTACCTGCTGGGGGCCAATCCCCGCAAACAGTTCCTGGCCCAGTTCGCCGGGATCTTCGTCGGCACGCTCGTCACGGTGACGGCGTTCATGCTGATCGTGGGCGACCACCCGGAGGTGCTGGGCAGCGACACCTTTCCCGCGCCGGCCGCCCAGACCTGGGCGGCGGTGGCCGAAGCCCTCAGCAAGGGACTGGAGCATTTGGAACCGATCAAGCGTTGGTCCCTCGGGATCGGCGCGGCGGTGGGCGTGGTGTTCGGCCTGTTGCCGGTGGTGTTTCCCCGGAAGGCCAAATACTTTCCCTCCGCCGCCGCGGCGGGACTGGCGTGGGTGTTTCACTGGTACTACAGCCTGTTGTTTCTGATCGGCGCGGTGCTGGGCTGGCTCGTGCAACGCCGCTCCCCCAGGGCCGCCGAGGAATACACCTTCCCGGTGGCCTCCGGCATCATCGCCGGCGGATCGCTGATGGGCGTTTTGCTGGTGTTTCTCAAAGTGTTCAACCCCGGCGGGTGAGGCGTCCCTCCGCCGGCATGGACCGCCTGCGCGCCAAAGCGCCAAAGCGTGAGGCTGAAAGAAATCCGAATCCTGAAATCCGAGAAAAAGGCGTTCCCCTTCATGCCCGCCGGGGTGACGCAGAGGCGGGCTTCCCCCTTCCGTAACGCCGGCTGGCCGGCATGAAGCCGCGTCCTTTGACGGCCGCGACGGATTTCGAACGGGCGCCGGTCCGTGTTGATCTGGCGGAGCAGGGCGGGAAAGGGCAAAGGCGGGCCGGGGCGCGAATCTCCGTTCGCGAAGGGGAGACACGTTCAAACCGGGCTCGCGGAAAACGGCGCGAGTGCGGTAGGATCGTGTGTTGGAATTGCCATGAAGATCTTGGTCGCATGCCGGGTGGGATGCTTTTCCGGTGGACGGAGGTTTTGCGGTTGGCTCCCGGGAGTCGCGCTCGGGTTGCTGCCGCTGACGAACGCGGTTCTCGGGGCGGAGGGCGCGGCGGCAAAACCCGCCCCGACGAACACTCCGGAAAAGGCTTCCTCCGCCGACGCGGAACTCCGTCGAGTGGCCGAAAACGTGCTGCTCCATCAACGCGCCTGTGGCGGGTGGCCGAAGAATTACGACCGTGAAAAGCGGTTGAGCGCGCCGGTGCGAAAGGCCCTGAAGAGGGCCCGGCTGCGCAACGACACCACGATTGACAACGGCGCGACCTGCACGGAAATCCGCCTCCTGGCGCGGGCGGTTCAGCGGTTCGGCGACGAACGCTGCGCCCGGGCCGCCTTGCGGGGCCTTCGTTATCTGCTGGACGGCCAGTACGAAAACGGCGGCTGGCCGCAATGTTTTCCCGACCCGCGCGGCTACGCCCGCCACCTCACCTTCAATGACGACGCCATGATCGGCGTGCTGCGTTTGTTGCGCGACGTGGGCCGGGGCGACGCGGCCTTTTCCTTCGTGCCGGCGGAAACGCGCGCCCGTTGTCGGGAGGCCGTGGCGCGCGGCATCGAGTGCATTTTGCGCTGCCAGATTCGCGTGAACGGCCGGCTCACGGTCTGGTGCGCGCAGCACGATCCCGTCACCTTCGCCCCGCGGCCCGCGCGGTCCTACGAGCCGGCTTCGCTCAGCGGGCACGAATCGGTCGGCATCGTGCGCTTTTTGATGGAGATTGAACGGCCCGCCCCGCGCGTGGTCGAAGCCATAGAGGCGGCGGTCGCCTGGTTCGAGACGGCAAAACTGGAAGGAATCAAAATGGTGCGCATTCCCGCGCCGGGAACCCCCAGGGGGGTTGATCGAGTCGTGATCCACGACCCGGACGCCCCGCCGATGTGGGCCCGCTTCTACGACCTCCAGACCGGCCGGCCGATCTTCTGCGGTCGCGACGGCATTCCGCGTCGCACGCTGGCCGGGATTTCGTATGAACGCCGCAACGGCTATTCCTGGCTCGGCTATTACGCCCGGGACCTCCTGGCGCGCGACTGGCCCGCCTGGCGGCGGAAGCAGGCCGCGGCGCGGAATCCCCGGTCGGCGCCCCGTGCCCCGGCGTCCCCCACCTCTTCACCGGAAGACAAATCATCATGACCCCCATCCAAAACATCCACGGACAAGAAATCCTCGATTCCCGCGGCAACCCCACGGTGCGCGTCGAGGTCACCCTCAACAACGGCATCCGCGCCGCCTCCTGCGTCCCTTCCGGGGCCTCGACCGGCACGCGCGAAGCGGTCGAATTGCGCGACGGCGACCCGAAACGCTACGGCGGCAAGGGCGTGCTCAAGGCCGTGGCCAACGTGAACGAGATCATCGCCCCCGCGCTGAAGGGCCGTTCGGCCGCCGACCAGCGGGCGTTGGACGATCAGATGCGCGAGCTGGACGGCACCGACAACAAAGGCAAGCTGGGCGCGAACGCGATTCTGGGCGTCTCGATGGCGATCTGTCGCGCGGCGGCCCGGGACGCCGGCCTGCCGCTCTACGCCTACCTCCGCCGGTTGCACGGTGGTGCGGATGACGCGCCCTACGTTCTGCCCGCCCCGATGATGAACGTCCTCAACGGCGGCGCGCACGCCACCAACAACGTGGATTTTCAGGAGTTCATGCTGTTCCCCATCGGCGCGCCGAACTTCGCCGAGGCGCTCCGCTACGGCGCGGAGACGTTCCACACCCTGAAAAAACTGCTCCAGCAACGCGGGCTGGTTTCCTCGGTGGGCGATGAAGGCGGGTTCGCGCCGAACCTCCAGACCAACCTCGAACCGGTCGAGCTGATGCTCGAAGCCATCCAGACCGCCGGTTACCAGGCCGGCCGGGACATCGCCCTGGCGCTGGACCCGGCGGCCAGCGAGTTGTGGGAGGAGGGCGCGTACGTGCTCAGGAAATCCGACGGCTCGCGCAAGTCGCCCGACGACATGGTGGCCATCTGGCGCGAGTGGGTCGCGGCGCACCCGATCGTGTCGCTCGAAGACGGCATGGCCGAGCAGGACCGCGAGGGCTGGATCGCGCTGACCCGCGCGCTGGGCGAACAGGTGCAGTTGGTCGGCGACGACAACTTCGTCACCAACCCGGAAATCTTCGCCGCCGGCATCAAGGACGGCATCGCCAACGCGATTCTGATCAAGCTGAACCAGATCGGCACCGTGAGTGAAACCCTCGAGACGATCCGCATGGCGCAGGAGGCCGGCTACGGCACGGTCATCTCGCACCGCTCCGGCGAGACCGAGGACGCCTTCATCGCCGATCTGGCGGTCGGGACCGGCGCGGGCCAGATCAAGACCGGCTCGCTCTGCCGCTCCGAACGCATCGCCAAATACAACCGGCTCCTGGTCATCGAAGCGGAGCTGGGCGACCGGGCCACCTACGGCGGCGCGACCTTCAAGGTCCGGTGACGACGTCCCGGTTTTCCCGCCCGGTTGCCGAAGGGCGGGGCGCGCGCCGGCCGCCCTTTTGACAGCTTTACGGAAAGATGGGAAAATGGGTTTGTGAAAACGACCGTGGAAATTCCCGACGAACTGTTCCGTCGCGCCAAGGCGCAGGCGGCGCTCAAGGGCATCAAGTTGAAGGACCTGGTTGCCGAGGGGCTGCGTCTGGCGCTGGCCGGAGCCGACGGGTCGTCCCCGCGGCGGCGGCGGGTGAAGTTTCCGCTCCTTAAAAGCAACCGGCCCGGCAGCCTGAAACTGACCGGCGAGCAAATCGCCGAAATCGAGACGCGGCAGGAGGCGGAGCAGTATGCCCCATTTGTGCGACGTTAATCTGCTGCTCGCCTTGTGTGACGAGGCGCACGTCCATCATCCGGCGGCCCGCGCCTGGCTGGAGTCGGTGGAGGAACCCGCGTCGGTCTTCCTGTGCCGGGTGACGCAACTGGGCCTGCTCCGCCTGCTGACGAATCCCGCGCTCCTGGGCGCCCGGGCCTGCCCGGTCCGCCGGGCGTGGCGCGTTTGGGACACGCTTCTTTCCGACGAGCGTTTCGCCTTTCAGGACGAACCGCCGCATTTGGAAAAGGGGCTGCGGGAGTTCACGCGCGGTTTCACCTTTTCGCCGAAGTTGTGGCAGGACGCCTACCTGGCCGCTTTTGCCCACGCCGCCGGCTTGCGGCTGGTGACCTTCGATCGGGGATTCCGAAAGTTCAAGGGGCTCGACTGCCACATCCTGCCGCCCTCTTGAACGCGGCGGCGCGTTCCCGCTCGGCGCGGGCATCATGGGTGACACGAACGACATCTTGCGCCAGGTCCGCCAGGTGGCGGACGAGCTTCAGTTGACCGGCTTGCGGCCGTTGATCGCGGCCTGCGAGCGGCGGCTGACGGCGCGGACGGGCTTGGACGTGGCCGTGTTCGGGCGGTTCAAGGCGGGCAAAAGCTCCTTCCTCAACCACCTCATCGGCCGTCCCGTGCTGCCCATCGGCGTGGTGCCGTTGACGGCGGTCATCACCCGGCTGCGCCACGGTCCCGAGGAGCGCGTCACGGTCCGTTTTCTCGACCAAGGCGAACGGCGCGTCCCGTTGGCGGACCTCGGCCAATACGTCGGCGAAACCGAAAATCCGAACAACGAGAAACAGGTCGCGGCGGTGACGGTGGAACTACCCGAGCTCGAACGCTGGCGGCCGCTCGAATTCGTGGACACCCCGGGCCTGGGCAGCGCGCTGGCGCACAACACCGAGGTGGCGCTCGACTGGCTGCCCCAGGTGGGCGCCGCGCTGGTGGCCATCAGCGCCGACGCGCCGTTGTCCGAGCGCGACCTCGACCTGATCGCCGGGCTGCGCCAATACACCCCGCGGGTGGTCCTGCTGCTGACCAAGGCCGACCTGCTGGACGCCGCGCAACGGGCCGAAGTGCGCCGGTTCGTGTCAACCCAACTGCGCCGTCGTTGGAACGACGAGCCGCCGGTGTTCTTCTACTCCATCCGCCCCGCCGAAGCCCGGCTCCAACGCGCCCTTGAACGGGAACTGCTGACGCCGTTGATCCGGCAGGGCGACCAGGCCTCCGCGGAAATCGCCCGGCACAAACTGCGCGCGCTCGTGCACCGGACCGCCGACTACCTGCGGGTGGCCCGGGCCGCCGCCACCCAGGCCGAATCCGCCCGCGAGGCGCTGCGGAAGCGGTTGCGAACGGAGCGGGCGGCGCTGGCGGATTTTCGCGAGGAGCTGCAAGTGCTGGGCCATCAATGGGCGGCCGGCGCGCTGGAGTTTTACCACCAGCAACTCGCCGCCGATCAGCAAGCCTTGCAAACCCGGATGGCCGCCGGCTTGCGCGAACAATTCCCCCGCTGGCGGCTTCCCCTTCCCGCCTTCACCCGGGCCTACGGCGAATGGCTGGCCGCGTTCCTCCGGCGCGAGCTGACGACCCTGTCCCGCGCCCGGCGCGACATGTTCCGCCGCCCGCTCGAAAAAACCCGGCAGCATCTGGAGCGGGCCTTGCGCGCCTTTCAGGACCGTTTGGCGGAGCACGTCCAAGCCTCCCTGGGCCTGAGCCTCAAGCCGCACGCGCTCGTCCTCGAAGTGCCCGAGCCGGAGGAACCGCCCATCCGCGTGAACGCCGGGTTCATGGTGCCGATGGACCTGCTGGGCTACCTTGTGCCGATGACGCTGGTCCGACCGTGGGTGGAGCGGCGGTTTCTGCGGCGCGCCCGTTGGGAGGTGAAGAAAAACCTCAGCCGGCTGGCCGCCGACTGGCAGGACCGCATCCGCGCCGGCATCGAGGAACTCAACGCGCAGGCGCTCCGGCAGGCCGAAACCGAGCTGGCCACCCTGGCCCGACTGGCCGACCAGGCGCCGGACCGGTCGGAATCCCTGCGGCGGATGGCGACCGCCTTGGAAGCCGCTTCCATCGAGTGCCAGGCCCACCCGGCGCCTTCTCGCGACAACATCGGCGCCGCCGCCACCGCCTGATCAACGGGCGGACAACGGGAATTCGCACCGGAATGATGGGTTGACATCAGGTTGACGATGGGTTTACCATTTCGGCATGGTTGATACGCTGTCCAAATCCGAAAATCAAACCGCCGAGTTGGTGGCCCTGCGCGACCAACTGCGGGAGGAGCAACGGCGCCTGGCCCGTTTGCAGCAAGAGATCGAGGAGGTGTTGCGCAAGAATTCGGACGGCGCAAAGGCGGGCGCGGACCGGGATCGGGAAACCGCCCCGCCCCGGCCCGGTCCGCTGGATCGAGTGAAGGGCGTCATGCACGCCACGGCGGACTT
>CAZRPT010000269.1:0-24523 GCA_964601985.1 uncultured Verrucomicrobiota bacterium | reverse complement strand
CTGTGGGCCAAGGTCACCGGCGGCGGCGGCCACCGCTCGCCGCTCACCTCGCGGGCGGACTTCCCGCAGCGGGGCTACATCTTCTACGCCAACCCGGACAACATCTGGCAGTTCTGGACCGGGCGCGGCGAAGCGGGCGGCTGGGACCGCATCAGCGGCCCGGAGGTGCAGCTCGATCAATGGGTCCACCTCGTGGGCACCTATGACGGCTCCCTCAAGCGGTTCTACGTCAACGGCCGCTTCGTGGGACAAGTCGAAACCCCCTATGGTCCCAACGACGAAGCCGTTCTGCGGTTCGGCGCGGGCCAGACGGAAGATCCCACCGGCAACTTCTTCTTTGAAGGTGACGTGGACGAAGTGGCCTACTACGACCACGTGCTCACGCCGGCGCAGATCCTGACCCACTACGTCCGGGCCGTGCCGCCGATGGCCGAGCCCACGCTGGCGATCGAAAAGACCGCCGACGGCATCGTGGTCACCTGGGAAAACGGCACCCTGCAAAAGGCGGACGCCGTGACCGGGCCGTTCACCGACGTGACGGGTGAATCGCCGCTCACCCTGCAACCGACGGAAGCGCAGCAGTTCTTCCGCGTGCAGCAGTAAGCGACACCCGAATCCTTGCGCCAGCGGCGGCCGGAGTTTCCGGCCGCCGCTTTTGCCTGCCGACCCGCCGGGCGGGAATGGGCGCGGGGCGGCACTCCGCGCTTGACCCGGTTTGCGCGTTTCCCTCTGATGCCGTCATGCGCAAATGGCTTCTCTTGGGCGGGATGGTTGTCGGTCTGCTGCGGGCCGACGGGCCGGCGGCGACTTCCGGCTGGCGTTTGGTTTGGGCGGATGAATTCGATCGCGCCGGACTGCCCGACGCCGCGAAATGGACCTACGAGGAGGGATTTGTCCGCAACCGGGAGCTGCAGTACTACACCCGGGCCCGCAAGGAAAACGCCCGGGTGGAACACGGCATGCTGATCATTGAAGCCCGGCGGGAGCGCTTTCCCAACGCGCGTTATTCGGCCGCCGCGCCGGCTTCCCAATGGCGGCGCCACCGACGGGAGGCCCGATACACCTCCGCCAGCCTGACCACCCGCGGCAAGGCCTCCTGGACCTACGGGCGCATCGAGGTGCGCGCCCAACTGCCTTCCGGGCGCGGCGGCTGGCCGGCCATTTGGACGCTGGGGACCAACATCGGAGAGGTGGGCTGGCCGACCTGCGGCGAGATGGACATCATGGAGCACGTGGGGCACGAGCCGGGCAGGGTTTACGCCAACGTCCACACCCGCGGTTTCAACCACCTGCGCCACAACGGGCGTGGTGATCATCTGGCCCTCCCCGACGCGGAAACCGCCTTCCACGTGTACGCCGTGGAATGGTCGCCGCGGGCGCTCGATTTTTTCGTGGACGGCCGGAAGTTTTTCACCTGCGAAAATGATGGTTCCGGTCTGGACGCCTGGCCGTTTGACGCGCCGCAATACCTCATCCTCAACCTGGCCATCGGCGGCACCTGGGGCGGGCAGGAGGGGGTGGACGACGCCTCCTTCCCCCGGCGCTTTCTGATTGACTACGTGCGCGTTTATCAACGTGCCCCGGCGGCCCGCCGCCCCTGATCCGCGCGCGGGGAGGCCGCGTGCGCCCTCCCTTCCGCCCCCAGCCGGCGGGGCACCGCCCCCCCGCCGCGGCGGTTGGGGGAGGCCGGTTTTTCCGGATTTTGAATTTCCCCCCTCCTCCGCGGGCCGGTCATGCCAGCGACGAAAATCGCCCCGCCCGGGAGGACGGGTGATTTTTCGGGGAGATCAGTTGGCCTTCGCTTTTCCCGTGACCCGGCGAAACGCGGCGTACACCACCGGGTCGTCCGCCGGACCGTGGAATTCGAACGGCTGGAACTGGTTGACGCGCTTGTTCATGAAGCCCCACGAAGCGCCCGCCGCCACGCAGGCCTCCAGCGCCCGCCGGCCTTCCCCGCCCACTTTGTCGTCTTCGTTGCACACGATGGGCTTGCCGAACCGCCGCAGCGCCGCCACCCGTTGAGGGATGTTCCGGACGGGGGTGGTGTTGAAATGGATGAGCAGGAAATCCAGCGCCTCCGCCAGCCGCGCCGTCTGCCGTCCGTCTCCCAGGCCGCTGGTGGAGACGAGCAGGTCCGGCGCGGTTTGCCGCGCCAGTCGCAGCAGTTCGAGCTGGCCGGAAACGCTCTTCAAGAGAGGGTGATCGAAACCGGCGTGGCCAAACTCGTTGGCGATTTCCAGCACCACGTTGCGAAATCCCTGCTCCCGGATCCAGCGCACGGCATTTTGAAACGCGCGCCGCACGGCGGCTTCGTCCCGCAGAACCTGGTCCTGGCGTTGGTAGAAGCAGCCCAGGATCACCACCATGCCCAGGCGGTCGGCGGCGCGGATCACCCGGGCCACCCGGGCCAGGTATTCCGGGCGCGGCGCGCCCTCGGGGGTGTAGGCCGAGTTGAGCGCGCCCTCGTAGCCGGGCATGCCGCCCTGCAAGTTCAGGGTGATCGCCTGCACTCCCGCCGCCGCGTACTCCGGCAGGCGGGCGAGAAAACGTTTCGTGTTCGCCTCGGGATCGAAGTCCGCCCGCCGCTGGTCCTCGAACGTGGCGTTGACCATCCGGACGTTCATCAGCAACCCCTCGGCGGGCGTGCCCGGGTTGGTGATCCGCCCGTTCACCAGCCATCGTCCTTCCCGGATGGCAACCACCGTGTGGGACTCCGCGGCCCGCAGGGGCCGCCCGCTCCCAAACGCCATCGCCGCCAGAAGGGCGAACATGAATGGGGAACCGCGCATGGCCCCATGAGAAGCCCTCCGCGCCCCGCAATCAAGCCCGATCCGCCGAAGGTTTGCCGGGCCGGATCGCCTCCCGAAGGAAGACACCGGGGAAGGCCGGGGGAGGGCGGGTTTTTCTTTTGCATCCCCCCGTTCCCGCCACTAGAGTCCGCTTCGAGGAACGCTATGAACTCGCAACAAGACGACGCACCGATGTACCGCTACTGGGGTTCCGACGCCATCGCGTACGGCCCCGTGGAGCTTCCCGAATTCGTCACGTGGATCAAACAGGGCCGCGTCAAGGCGGACACGTGGGTGTTCCTCGACGAAAAACAGGTGTGGACCCGCGCCGCCGAGGTGGATGAGCTGAAAATGTTCTTCCGTTCCAAAGGCGGCGCCGCCGAGGTGACCAAGCCCGGCGCGGCGGGCCAGATCACCGCCGAAAACCTCCGCCGCATCAAGCTCTTCTCCTCGATGGACCACGAGGAACTCGAATCGCTCCTGCACTACATGGAAGTGGTCAAGCTGCCCAAGTTCGCCGTTCTCTTCCGCGCGGGCGAACCCGCCGATTCGATGTTCTCGATTCTCGAAGGCGAGGTCCGGGCCCGCAAGATCATCGAAGGCAAGGAGACCACCCTCTTCACCTGGCAGGCCGGCGAGTCGTTCGGCGAAACCGCCCTGCTCACCCGGGGGCCCCGCTCGGGAGACGTGGTGGCCAATGAGGACTCCGTGCTGTTGAAACTCCCGGAAAAGGCCTTCAACAAGATCATCACCGAGGCGCCCGCCCTGGCGACGCCGTTCCTGCTCTCCATCAGCAAAACCATCACCACCCGGGCGCTCGATCTGGGCAAACGGTACGAGGACGCCATCCGGATGGGGACCGCGACCGGCGGTCTCCAGGTCTGAGCGCGGTGGCGACGGCGGGCGGGCCGGCCAACCCGGACGCGCGGACGGGGGGCGAACGTTGGAGGACAAGGAGGTCACGCTTCGGGGCTGGCGCTGGTTCTGGCTGGGATGCGCCATGGAAGCGGCGCTGGGCGGCTTGGGCGCCGGCCTGATGCAGTGGCAGGGGCGTTCGTGGGAGCAACTGTGGTCCCCGGGCCTTTCCGCCGTGGCGTTGGGGGTGGGCGCCACGCTGCCGTTGCTTCTCTTTTTCCACCGGGCCATGACCACTTCCGCCGGCCCGCTGCTGCCGGTGCGCCGGTTTTTGGAGGAACACCTCCGCCCGCCGCTGCGCGCGTGGTCGGTTTCGCAACTGGCCCTCGTGGCCCTGCTGGCGGGGCTGGGCGAGGAACTGCTCTTTCGGGGCGCGATCCAGGGTTGGGCGGCCGCGCGATGGGGCGATGCCTTCGGTTTGCTGGCGGCCGGCGTCCTTTTCGGCGCGGTTCACGGCGTGAACATTCCGTATGCCGTCGTGGCCGGCGTGATGGGGGTGTATCTGGGCCTGTTGCTGGAAGTGTCCGGCAGCCTGCTTTGTCCCGTGCTCACCCACGCCCTTTATGATTTTCTCGCCCTCTGGTGGTTTTTGAGCCCCCTCTACCGTCCCTTGGCCGGAGCCGCTTCCGCCTCCGCCGCCCCCGCGCCGGAGCCGACGGATGATGCCTCCAAATCCTGAGAGCCGACGGGAAAACGCCGGAGAGTGGCAACGAAGACGATGGGGTGCGGAGCGCAAGGGAGGGCGCGCGGGGAGGCTCTTCCGCGGCCGGTTGTCTTCCGCCGGCGGGGGGGGGCGGGTCAGCGGCGCGGAAAGACCCATTGATCGCCCACGGCGCAGGGGCGGCAGCGGCCGGGGAATTCGCGCCACAACCGGGCGGTGGGGGCGGCGCCGGTGCAGTGGGCGGGGGCGAATTGGCGCACTTCCAGTTCGCGCAGGGCGGCCATCGTCGCGGCCAGCCGTTCCTCGCGGGCGTGGAGCAGGTGCATGCCGCCCAGGACGGTGTGGAGGGGGCGGTCGGGCACGAGCCGCCGGACGTGGCGGAGGGTGTTGATCACCCCGGCATGGGCGCAGCCCAGCGCCACGACGAGCCCGGGTTCGGTGTCGAAGAAAAGGGCTTGATCGTCCGTCAACGGATCCGGCCGGGCGCCCTGCCGGTCCAGAAAGAACGGGCCGCCCACGTCCTCGAATTCCGTTTCCCGGGGGATGGCGCCGGTGACGAAAATGCCCTCGAAGATCTCGGTGGGACCGGTGGTTTCGATGACGGCGGCGCCGGCTTCGCGGAGGGACTGGCGGCTGGTTTCGGACATGCCCACCGAACGCGCGGGTTCGTCGGGCGGGCAGGCGAAGCGGGGCGTCCACGCCGCCGGATGCAGGTAAAAGGCCGCGCCGGGGGCCCATTTGCAGACGGCGAGCAGGCCGCCGGTGTGGTCGTAATGTCCGTGACTCAGCGCCACGGCGTCCACGGCGTCCAGGGGCAGGCAGAGGCGCAGGGCGTTGTGGCAGAGCAGGTCGCTTTGGCCGGTGTCCCACAACAGGGTGTGCCGGTCGGTTTGGAGGTGGAAGGAGAGGCCGTGTTCCGCCCGCAGTTGGCGGCGGTTCACGGTGTTTTGCACCAGAACAGTCAGACGCAGCGTGCTCATGGGAAAGGGGGGTGCGGCCGGGCCGGGCCGGCCGGCGCCCGGGGGAGGCGAAGCCCGGGGACGCCGGGACCGGCGGGGGGCGCGTGGGCGACGAGGACTTCCTGGTGGCGGCCCGCGGTCCGGCGTGTTTTCGCCCCCTGCTCGCGCAACCACGCTTCCCAATGAGCGAACCGGTTGGGCGGCGTGGGGTGGCGACGCCCCTCGAACTGGTGGATCGCGGCCATGCGCTGGAAGCCGGTGGCGGAAAAGTCCGCCAGCACCAGCTTGCCGCCGGGCGCCAGCACCCGCCACATCTCCGCCAGCGCGCGGTCGGGGCGCGGCAGGTGGTGGAACGTGTTCAGGGAAATCACCAGCGGGAACGCGCCCTCGCGCCAGGGGAGGGCCTGGGCGTCGGCCACGCGGAATTCGATCCGGGAAAAGACCCCCGCGTAGGCCGCCGCCAACCGGGCGGCGTCTTGTTCCTCGGCGTTGATGTCCACCGTCGTGACTCGGACGCCCTCCCGCGCCAGCGCGACCATGAAGTTTCCCTTGCCGGTGCCGATTTCCAGCGCGCGTTCCGGCAGGGGCCGCGCCTGGTCGAGAACGAAGCGGACGGCGGCCCGGCCGTCGTAGCCGAACCGGCGGTGCAACGCCGCGCGTTCCTCGCGCCGGCGGTGGTGGGCCAGGACTTCCGGCCAGGAGCAACCGGGGGGCAGGGGAGGGGAGGCGGGGGCGGTTTTCATGCGGATTCGGCGGGGGCCGGGCGGGACATGAATTTTCCGCGCGCCCGCGTTTTGACCCCGTGGTTTTGGGTGATTTCAGCGTGCAGCAAATAAAGCGGCGGGTGGGATTCCGTGATCCACGCGCGCACCGTCACGGGGGATTGCGTCGTGATCGGATGGAGGTAGCGGACGCGAAGCTCGGCGGTGACCGCCGCGAGGCCGCGCGCGAAGAGGCAGTTCGTCATGGCGCCGTCGAGCAGGGCGGCCGCGATGCCTCCGTGCAGTTGATCCGGATAGCCCGCGAACATTTCCCCGGCGGCCAGGGCGCCCGTCACGCTGCCGTCCGGTTGGGCCGCGAAGCGTATCCGCCAGCCCGCGGGATGGTCCGGCGCGCACACCACGCAGCGCGGGTGCGCCTGCGCGCGGAAGGCGTCCAACGACGGGAGCGGGGAGGAGGGGGCGGCGGGGTTCATGTTCGCGGGGGAGCTCCGGCGAGGATTTGCGTCGCCCGGGCCACCACTTTGCGGACGTTTTCGGGGGTGCGGGGGCTGCGGGTTTTGCGCAGTCCGATCTCGCTCAGTTCGAGGTGCAGCCACTCGCGCCGGACGCCGGCCGCCTCGAAGGCGCGCCGGGCGCAGGCTTTCGGGCAGCCGTCCAGGAGGAGAATCCGGTCGGCGAGCATCGCGTTGAAGGTGATGTCTTCATCGCGCGCGCCGATGCTGGCCAGGCAGGACATCGCGGCGACGCCTTCCCGGCTCAGTTGCCGCGCCGCGAGGTCGGTCAGCTCGCCCACGTCGGCGGCGCCGGAGCAGGCGAACACGAGGGCGGTGACTTTCTCCCGGCGGTGGGGCACGGAGGGGAGGGGGGATGGGGCGGGGGCGTTCATGGGCGGGGGTTCCTCGGGGTCAAAACGGGCGGGGTGCGCCGCCGGGGTGGCGCGGCGGGCGCAGATGTTTTCGTTCCTCGATCAACACCGCCGGCAGCGCGAGCCGGCAGTGCCGGCATTCCCGCCGGGCGGGGCGGGCGTGGTCGCAGATCAGGATGCCGTTGAGGTGGTCCACGCCGTGTTGAATCGTCCGCGCCCACCAGCCGGTGGCGCCGAAGCTGGTTTTGCGTCCGTGCGGGTCGTAGCCCGTCACGCGCAATCGTTCCGGGCGGTGGAGCCGGACGCGGATGCCGGGCAGGCTCAGGCATTCCTCCTCGCGGAGGCCGGGATCGCAGGCGGCCTTGATTTCCGGATTGACCAGGTAGAGCGGGCGGCCGTCGAGATGGCCGATCAACACCCGCTGCCGCAACCCCACCTGCGGGCCGGCCAGTCCCCGGCCGGCGTGCGCCCGCAGCAGCTCGAACATCTCCTGCATCACGTCCCGCAGGCTGCTGTCGAACCGCTCCACCGGCTCGCACACCGTCCGCAGGGCGGCATCCGGGTAACGCGCCAGCTTCAAGCCGGAGCGGACGCGCGGCGTGTCGGAAAGCCGGGCGGACGCGGGGCGGGGGGAGAAGGAGAGCGGGTTCATGGCGCGGAGGCCGGCGCGGCGGACGCGGCGTTTTCCTGACGCAGCACCAGGCTGCCCACGGGGCAATCCAGCGCCTCCGCCACGAGCGGGCATTTGACTTTGAGCAGGAAGAAGATGGGACGCGACGTGCCGGTCAGGGATTCGAAGTTGCCCTGGCCCTTGGCGATGATGAGGTCCGCCGCGGCGAACCGCTCGCGGAACGCGGGCGAGCAGTCTTCCAGCAGGGTGCCGGGGGCGTCGGAGCCGTTGTCCATGATGGGGCACAGCCCGGCCAGGCCCGCCTCCTCGGCGTCCTCGCGGGTGGCGTCGTTGAGCACCGGCGCGCCGCGCACCACCAGCGTGCAACGGTCACGGGGCAGGAGCGCCAGCAGGTCGCGATCGAAGACGATCTCGCCGGCGTTGTCGGCCAGGTAAAGGATGCTCCGGGCCGCCGCGACGGCCCGGGTCAGCGCGGACACCTCGGTTCCCCGCAGCGGCGCCGTGAGCGCCTCGGCGAAGGCGTTCTCGACCGCGTCTTCGCGCAGTTGGGTCTTGGCGCCGACGTCCAGCAGGTTGCCCGCGATGGCCAGTCGGACGGCGGCCTCCCACGGCGGGTGCGCCTCCTGAAAGCGCCGGCTCCAGCGGGGGCGCATCTCGGCGGCCCGCCGGTTCAGCCGCCGCTTGATGGCGCTGTAGGGGTCCCGTTGGCCGGTGGTTTCGCGGATGAGCCGGTGCAGTTTCTGGCCCAGCGCCGGCGGGGACTGGCGCCAGTCCGCCTCGGCGAGCAACGCCAGCACGCGGCGCAGCGCCCGTTCCGCCACCTCGGGCGGAGGTTGAATCTGGGCGAGGGCCTCGCGGGCCTGGCGCACCATGCAGCCCACGCAGTCCAGTCGCGGCGCGAACGCGCGACCCGGGGCGCGAAATTCGGATGCGGATGAATCGGTCATGCGCGTCAAAAGGTTCGCCGAGCGGGCGGGCGCTCAGGCGGCCATCCCGGGGGCAGAATCGCAAATGTTGGGGCCGCTTTCGAGGGTGCCGTTGAGAAAACCGGCCACCACGGCGGAAACGCGGAACGGCGGAATCCCCGCCACGACCCGGATGCCTTTTTCCGTCAGGCGCGCCCTCTGGTCGGGCGGAATGCCGCGCGTCAGGACGACGTCCACCGCCTGCTCCGCCAGCCAGTCGGCCCAGCCGGCGGTCGAAAGGGGCGGCAACGGGCAGGCCGTGCTGCGTTGGACCGTCTGGGTGGTTTCGTCCACCTCCACCAAGGCGAATTCGGCAGGCTGGCCGCATTCGGGAAAAACCCGTCCGTTTTGCAGGGGAATCGCTATTTTCATCGTTACGGTTTGGGTTGCGGAATCGTGGGGGCCGTCGGGCGGGCGGACAACGAAGCGTTCGCCGGCTCCGCCTGATAATACGTCTCGCCCTCGTGCGACCGGTGGACGATGTCCCCCCGTGCTTCGAGCGCTTCCAGCCATTTGAACACTTCCACCGGCTTGAGTCCCAGGCTGGCGGTTACGTCGTCCACCGTGCAGGGCCGCCGTCGCAGCAGCGCCAGCAGGGCCGTCTCGGGCGACGCTGCCGCGGCCGCGGGCGGCGAACGATGAACGGTGGTGATGATTTCGGTGGGCGCCGGAAAAAGCGCGGCCAGCTCGCGCAAGCGCGCTTCCGGCACCGGCTGGGCGTATGCTTCCGTCGGCGGTCGGACGACGGTGTTGAGCTGGATTTTGTCAGGGCGCAACCGGCGCGCCTGTTCCACCAGTCCCGTGATCTGGGATTTCAGACTGGTGAACCCGTTGAGGAGCATGATTTCCAACCAGAACTGACCGCGAAACTCGCGCCGGAACGCGGCCAGTCCCTCAACCATCCGGTCGAAGGAAATGTCGGGATGAGGCCGGTTGATGGTGCGGAATTGCACGGCGTTGCCCGCGTCGAGCGAGGGGATGACCACGTCCGCCAGCAACAAGGCGCGTCGCACCGCCGGTTGCCAGAGCAGGGAACCGTTGGTCAGCACCGCCACCGGGACGGCGGTCATTTTTTTGAGCCCGGCGATCAGCTCGGCCAGAGGCGCGTACAAGGTGGGTTCGCCGGAGCCGCTCAAGGTGAGGTAGTCGGGCCGGCAATCCAGCTTGCGTTTCACCTCCGCCAGCACGGTTTCCACCGGGAACCAGTTCTGCGGCGTGACCAGCCGGTGCGTGGTCGGGCCGAGCTGGCAATAGACACAATCATAAGAGCACGCCTTGAAGGGCACCACGTCCACACCCAGTGACCGGCCCAGCCGGCGGGAGGGCACGGGACCAAAGACGTGCGGAGTGGGGGAACGCGGGTTCATGGGGCGGGCGGTGTTTTGGGGACCTCGGCGGCGGATGAAGCGCGCCGGGCAAACCGGTCGTCTGCCACGGCCCGCGGTCTTTTTACCCGGTCGTACCAGCCGCATCGGCGGGCTTCGTGCACGTCGAAATCCGGCACGTAAGGTTTGATGTCCAGCAGCGGCGTGCCGTCCAGCAAATCCACGCCGGCAAACCGGATTTCCGCGCCGGTCACCTCCAACAGGCGCACGCAGGAAAGGCTGATGGGATTGGGCCGGGCCGGCGAGCGGGTGGCAAACACCCCGTGCGGCCGGGTATCGAGATACGGCGTGACCAGCAAATCCCCCGGCGCCGCGCGATCCATCCAGCACAGCAGCCAGGCGCGGTCGAAACCGTCAAGATCACGCAAGGCGGGTGCGAACTCCGGAAACAGAGCGGCCGTGGCTTCCTCGCTCTCGGCCATTCCGGCCTGGATGGGCGTGCCGGCCTGCCGCCGAAACGGGCTGTGAATGATTCCGATGGGCCGGACGACCCACGCCTGCGGCTCAGGATCAGGAGGTGGGGGCTTCATGGGCTTTGCGACCGTGGACCCGCTCGTACGCCCGGCAGAAGGGGCAGACCCGGGATTCCACTTTTTGCACCAGCCAGAACGCCGCCCCCGTCTGCCGCCGGCGCGCCGCGCGGCAAACCGGGCACTGCTGGCAGATTCGCGCCAGCTTCCGGTCCCATTCCGAGGGAGGACGAGGGGAGGCCATGTCGGGCGCGGGAAATCCGGATCAGGAGGCGTCTTCCTCGTTGTCCGTTTCGGTTTGGCGATGCGCGTGCGCCCGGCCCCGGCCGCGGCCCTGACCCCGGCCGAAACCGCCGCCACGTCCCAGGCCCGAACCGTGGCCGTGGCCATGCCCGTGCCCGTGCCCGCCGCCCGGGCCGTGGTGATGTTCATGGTGGTGTTCGTGATGATGCTCGTGGTGGGCGCATTCATCCGGACTCTCCCGCAACCGTCCCTCCAGATACGCCCGCACCTGTTCCTCCACCGGGGCATGAGGAATGCCGACGCGGACGGTGATGTGGTGATGGGCGAAGATGGCCAGCGCCCGGTGGCCGATGCCGCCGACGATGACCACCTGGACCCCCTGTTGCTGCAACCAGCGCGGATACGCCCCGGGCACATGCTCGGGCGCCTCCAAAATCTGGGTGCTGACGATTTCCTTGGTGTCGGGGTTGGCCTCCACCAGGGCGAAATGCGTGCTGCCGCCGAAATGGCCGTGCAGCCGGTTGTTGTCCACGGGAATGGCGATTTTCAGGTTCATGTTTGCTCAGAATGTGATTTCGGGCGGCCGTGACGCCGCCGCGTTTGGTTCCGGCATTGGCAGACGCAGACGCGTCCCGCGCCCGCGCGCCGCCAACAGCCCGGCATGCGAAATTTCGCGCGCCGCCAGTGCGCGCCGCGGTAGGCCGCCAGCAGACCCTCGGCCTCGCCGCAGAGGTGCATTTCCACGCGCACTCCCTGCCGCTCCAAGGCGCGTCGCAGCGGCTCCGAGACCGCCGCGCACAGGAGCACGTCCACGCCCCATTCGGCGATCCGTTCCACCAGCGCCGTGGACGGTTCCGCTCCCAGCGCGATTTCCCGCCGCTCCACCTCCGCGCCACGATGACGCCGCACCACCAACAGGCGCGCCGCCGTGTCCAACACGGGCGAAACGTGACCGTCGCAAATGGGAACGGCAATTCGCATCACTCGCCCTTCCTCCATGCAATCATCGTGCCAGGTTGCGAGGCGGGGAAAAAAGGCCGAAAAACGCCGGAAAAAGCCCGTTTTACGCGCTGCTTTATTTTGGCGGCGTGGCAAAAAGCGATTTGAGCCTGTCTGGGAGATTGCATTTTGCAACGATTCACTGCTTTCGCTTCCGCGCCTTTTCCCGGTTGCGCGTGAGCGATGCCTGCCCTGCCTGCGGGCGTGAAATTCCGAAATCCGAAAAAAGCGTTCCTCTTTCGTAACCGCCGAGGTAACGAGGCGAGCGGTTTCGTCGGCCGTCCCCGACCGGAAAAATCATCCGCTTCGCGGCATGTCGAACCGGGAAACAGCAAATCGCCGTCCTGCGCTACGGGAAGGCGGGACTTCGCCTCGTTGCCTCGGCGGCTACGGCGGCGTGATTTTTTTGAATTCCGGGATCCGGGTTTCCGTGTTCGCAGGTCGGGCAAGCCCTCCTTGGTGTTATTCCAGCGAGTTCAGCGCCGATTGGACCTGGTCGCGGCGGGCCTGCCAGTCGGCGAGGCGCTGGCGGTGGGCTTCAATGACGTGCGCGGGAGCACGGCTGGCGAAGTTCGGGTTGGCGAGCTTTTGCTCCACTTTCTGGATCTCGGCTTCGACCTTCGCCAGTTCCTTGCGCAACCGGGCGCGTTCCGCTTCGACGTCAATCAGGCCTTCCAACGGCAGATACAGCTCGCCCAGCGGCGAGTGCGCGGAGGGGGTGCCCTTGGGCGGGACGTAGCCGGGGTCCACCTTGAGGCTGGCGGCGTTGAGCAGGAGCCGGATGACGTCCGCCTCGTGCGGCGGCAAGGCGCCCGCCGGCTTGAGCACGAAATCAATCTTCTTGCTGGCCGGGAGGTTGAATTCGCGCCGGAAATTGCGTCCCTGGGTCACGAGGTCGTATTTGGCGGCGGCAAGCTGTTCGGCGGTTTCGTCGAGGCCGTAGTGGGCCTTGAAATCGGTGTCGAACGGCTTCGGCCAATGGGCCGTCATGATGGTCCGGCCGCCCTGATCGGCGGGCATGTCCCGCGCGTACCCCAGGTCGTGCCACAGTTCCTCGGTGATGAACGGCAGGAAGGGGTGGAACAGCCGCAGCATGTGGCCGAGGACGAAATCAATCACCGCCAGCACGTTGGCCTTGCGGGCCGGGTCGTCGCCTTGGAAGGCCGCTTTGGCCGCCTCGAGGTACCAGTCGCAGAATTCGTTCCAGAAGAAGCGGTAGAGGGTGGCGGTGACTTCGTTGAATTTGTAGTCCGCGAAGGCGGCGTCAATCTCGCGGATGGCCTGGTCCAGGCGCAGCAGGATCCAGTGATCGTCGCTGCCGAGCAGGGCGGGGTTGATCTCGCCTTCGACCTCGCCGCCCTGCATCTGGCGGAAGCGGCAGGCGTTCCAGAGCTTGTTGCAGAAGTTGCGGCCCAGCTCGACGTCCTTTTCGTCGAACAACACGTCCTGTCCCAGCGGCGCGCTCCGCATGGTGCCGAACCGCAGGGCGTCGGCGCCGTAGCGGGCGATGAGGTCGAGCGGGTCGGGCGAGTTGCCGAGGGTCTTGGACATCTTCCGGCCCTGCTTGTCGCGGATGATGCCGGTGAAATAGACGTTGCGGAAGGGGAGTTCGCCCATGAACTCGTAGCCCGCCATGATCATGCGGGCGACCCAGAAGAAGATGATGTCCGGGCCGGTGACGAGGTCGGAGGTGGGGTAGAAGGCCCGGAGGGTGGCGTTGCGGGCGTCCCGCTCCGGATCGCCGGTCCAGCCCATGGTGGCAAACGGCCAGAGCCAGGAGCTGAACCACGTGTCGAGCACGTCGGGATCCTGCTCCCAGTTTTCCGGATCCGGCGGCGGCACGACGTCGCACCAGATTTCGGGGCTCGAGTTTCGGTCTGCGGATTTTCGATACCACACCGGAATCCGATGCCCCCACCAAAGCTGGCGGCTGATGCACCAGTCCTGGAGGTTGCCCATCCAATGAGAATAGGTTTTAACCCACCGGTCGGGGTGAAAACGGACTGCGGCGCCGGTTTTGCGGTTGACAGCAGCAAGCAAATCAACCACTTTGACGCTGGCAGCGTTCGGTGCAGGCTGGATGTCCAACTTCCCCCTCGGGGGATGCGCCACCAGAGGTTTACCACCGAAGGCTGCCTTGTGGGTTTTGTAGTCGTAAACCATCCGTCCATCGGCAAATTCCTTCACCACCATGGGGACGGCGTGGATCTTGTTTTCCCATTCAAGCGCCGCGAGGAAGTGATGCACCCGCTTGAAGCGAGGGTGACGCGGACGATGAGGCTCGGAATACAGGTAAACCGCGGTTCGAATGAGTTCCGGGAGCACTGCCACGGAGCGAATGACCAGCGGATTTCGATTAACGAACGCGTGGGAAAGGCTTTTTCGGCGAACCCAAATGTCCCAACCGGTGTCCTCGTTCCGGAAGGAATTGCCAATCCATCCTTTCTGACGGGCCTGCTTTAGAGCAGCATGGCGAAGCGCCGCCCGGTTTTCGGCGTCCGGTTCCCTGGCGAGCGTGACGAGGGGAATTGTTTTGTCCACAGCCCTTCCCATTTCCACGCAACGGGTCGAAGCCTCCACGCTGGGGTATTTCAAAAACCACTGTTCGCTGAGGCGGGGCTCGATCGGCACCTTGGCGCGCTGGCTGAAGCCCACCTTGTTTTCGTAGGGCTCCTCCTTGACCAGCGCCCCCAGCTCGCGCAGCCGTTCCACGGCGGCCACCCGCGCCTCGAAGCGGTCCAGGCCCGCCAGGGTTTCGCCGGCCAGCTCGTTCATGGTGCCGTCCGGGTTCATGATGTCCACCGCCGGCAGATGGTGGCGCTGGCCGATTTCCCAGTCGGTCTTGTCGTGGGCGGGGGTGACCTTCAACACGCCGGTGCCGAACTCGAACTCCACGCTCTCGTCGGCCACGATGGGGATGAGCTTCTGCTCGCGCGGCAGTTGCACCGGCAAAGGACGAATGACGTGCTTGCCGACCAGATGGGCGTACCGCTCGTCCTTCGGGTGCACCGCCACCCCGGTGTCGCCGGGGATGGTTTCCGGGCGGGTGGTGGCAATGGTCAGGAAGGTGCCCGGTTCCTCCGCCACTTCGACCTTGAAGTAGTAGAGAAACCCCTTCTGCGGTTCCATGTCCACTTCCTCGTCCGACAGCGCCGTCAGCGAGGCGGGACACCAGTTGACCATCCGTTTGCCGCGGTAGATCAGCCCTTTCCGGTACAGCTCGACGAACACCTTCTGCACGCATTTCGTGTAGGCCTCGTCGAGGGTGAACCGCTCGCGGGTCCAGTCGCAGGAGCAGCCGAGTTTTTTGAGCTGCTGGATGATGATGCCGCCGTGCTTCTCCTTCCACGCCCAGACCCGTTTGAGGAATTCCTCGCGGCCCAGGTCGTGCTTGGTCTTGCCCTCCTCCTTCTTGAGCGCCTTTTCAACCTGCACCTGGGTGGCGATGCCGGCATGGTCGGTGCCCGGCAGCCAGAGGACTTCCTTGCCGTCCATGCGCGCCTTGCGGGCCAGGATGTCTTGGATGGTGTTGTTGAGCACGTGCCCCATGTGCAGCATGCCGGTGACGTTGGGCGGCGGGATGACGATCGAATACGCCGGACGCCGCTCGCCGACCCGGGTCGGATCGGCGGTGAAACAATCGTTTTGCACCCAGAAGTCGTACCACTTCGCTTCAACGGACTGGGGTTCGTAGGCCTTGGGGATTTCGCTCATGGAAAAAAATCGGTCGGGAATGGGGCAGGGGAAGGGACTCGGATTGAGGGTTCAGGGAATGACTTCGAACTCGCCGAACTGGTGGAAGTGCTGATCGAACGAGGCCGCTTGCCGGAGGCCCAGTCGCCGCATTACCACCAGCGAAAGGGCGTCGCAAAAGGACCACGCCTTGTCGGCGTAACGGCGCAAGATTTGGATCGCCTCGTCGTGATCCGCCAAGGTCGTGGGTTCGTTGCGAATCACCGGATTCTGCTCAAAGTCATCGAGAATTTGCTGCCGGCGAAAACGCGAGCGCGCGAAGTAGGCGTGAGTCTCCGCGAACACAAAAGAGGTGACCACGAACCCCCGTCGCTGCCGCAGCACTTCCCCCACCACGCGTTGCGCCGCGGCGTGCCGCAACTCTTCGGGATCCCGGAGCGCGATCCAGCAGGAGGCATCCAGAAACACGGCCTCCGACCTCACGACATCTCCTCCAGCATCCGATCGTAGGCCGCCCGGCTCGCGGGATTTTCGTAATAATCCTCCGGCAACGGCGGCGCTTCCACCCACTGGCCGTCCCGTTTCACCCACTTCTTGGGACACCCATAAATGTAGTGGTCATGGTTGATGGCGCCGTCTTCGTGGCCCACCCATTCCGGATCCTCCACGGGCGGATCCAGCAGGGGATTGTTCTCCCACGCCTCGTCCGGAATCTCCATCCGCTCGTCAATGAAGGAGCGGATCACCGCCGCCATGGGCTGGCCCCGCCGGGCGGCCTCGCTCTGGACGAAGCGATGCTCCTCCCGGCTGAGATAAATCTGGGTCCGCACCATGGCCTCCTTTTCCTGCGGGAGAGTCATGGCGTCCTTGAGCGCCGGCGCCTCCGTCTTCGGGGGCGGATACTGCTCTGACCGTTTCTTTTTCATGCGGCAAGGATACAGCGTGATGTATATGCGTCAAGATGTTTTTCCCAGCAACGCATATTCCACGCTGTCCACGAGGGCTTCGAGGCTGGCTTCGATGATGTTTTCGCTGACGCCCACCGTGCCCCAGTCGCGGTGGCCGTCGCTGGATTGGATCAGCACCCGGGTGCGGGCGGCGGTGCCGGTGCCGGTGTCGAGGATGCGGACCTTGTAATCGGTCAGTGACACCTCGCGCAGGGTGGGGAAGAACTGGGACAGTCCCCGCCGCAACGCGCCGTCGAGGGCGTTCACCGGGCCGTCGCCTTCCGCCACGGTATGCGCCACCTGCTGGCCCACCCGCACCTTGACGGTGGCCTCGCAGATCGAGGCGGCCGAGTCGCGGCGCATCGAGACATGATAGGCGTCCACCGTGAACAGCAGCTCGGGGTTGTTCTCCAAAACGCCCCGGATCAGGAGCGCGAGCGAGGCCTCGGCGGCTTCGTATTCGTAACCCAGATTTTCCCGTTCCTTCACGGCGGCGGTGATGGCGCGGGTCTCGTCCGCCTGCGGGTCCAGCGTGAAGCCCAGCTCCGCCGCTTTCAGCAGGATGTTGGTCCGGCCCGACATGTCGCTTACCAGCACGCGGCGGTGATTGCCCACCCACTCCGGATTGATGTGCTCGTAGCTGCGGGCCAGCCGGTCAATGGCGTGGACGTGCATGCCGCCCTTGTGGGCGAACGCGCTCTCGCCCACCCACGGCTGGCGGGAGTCGTGGCGCAGGTTGGCGATCTCGTCCACGAACTCGGAAAGCTGCTTGAGCCGGGCCATGGACTCGGGCGGCACGACGGGGTGACCCAGCTTGAACTGGAGCAGCGGCATGGCGCTGGTCAGGTTGCAGTTGCCGGTGCGCTCGCCGTAACCGTTGATGGTGCCCTGAATCTGGATGGCGCCCGCCTCGACGCCGGCCAGTCCGTTGGCCACGCCCAAGCCACAGTCGTTGTGGGTGTGGATGCCCAGCGGGATGTCCAGCGTCTCCCGGGCTTCGCCGACGATGCGCGTGATTTCCGCCGGCACGCAGCCGCCGTTGGTGTCGCACAACACCAGGCAATCGGCGCCCGCCTTTTCCGCCGCGTGCCACGTCGCCACGGCGTAATCCGGCTCGTCCTTGAACCCGTCGAAGGCGTGTTCCGCGTCGTAAAACACCGTTTTGCCCTGATCCTTCAGGTAGGCGATCGTGTCCGCGATCATGGCCAGATTTTCGTCCGGCTTGGCGCGCAACACCTCCGTGACGTGGAGCAGCCACGTCTTGCCCACGATTGTCACCACCGGCGTCTCGGCCTCGAGAATCTGCCGCATCAACGGGTCGTCCTGCACGGCGATGCCCTTCCGGCGGGTCATGCTGAACGCCGCGATGCGGGCGTGCTTCCACTTCCGTTTGGCGGCCTGCTGAAAGAACTCCATGTCCTTCGGGTTCGAGCCCGGCCAGCCGCCCTCGATGTAATGCACCCCGAACTCGTCCAGTTTTTCGGCGATCCGCAGCTTGTCCAGGGCGGAGAAATTGATCCCTTCGCCCTGACTGCCGTCCCGCAGGGTGGTGTCGTAGATTTCGACTTGTGCTTTCATAAACCTTCGCCCTCGGCGAAAAGCGAGTTTCTAATCCAACCGGGCCGGCGTGGCAAACTGCAATCCCGGCGACGGCTTCCTTTCTCCGGAGAACCTTCACCGGGGCAATTGCTTCGGCGGACGGCGGAACGGGCGGGAAAAATCCGAGGCGCGGGGGACCGAGGGCCCAAGGAAATCCGAGTCCCGAAAGCCGAAAGCCGAAAAATCACGCCATCCACAACCTCCGGGGTGAGGCGGCGGGGTGCGGCGGTCAGGGCAGTGGTCCGAGGGGCTCCAAGATTCGCCGGACCCGCTCGCGTTCGGGCGCCTTGAAACGGTGGAAGGGCTCGGCCATGAAGTCGTCGCAGACGCCCAGCAGGGAGAGGGCGCACTTGGTGGCCTTGATGAAGCGGGAGGCGTATTTGCCGATGGTGTAAATCGGCTGGAGCGCCTCGATCCGGCGTTGGAGTTCCTCCGCGCGCGCGGTGTCGCCGGCGGCCGCCGCCTCGTAGGCCGCCACGAACCATTCCGGAAAAAGGTTCGCGCCGCCGTTCACCCCGCCGTCGCCGCCCAGGCGCACCGATTCGATCAACAGATGCTCCGGCCCGATCAAAAAGGACCAGTCCGGTCGCTCCGCGCGCAGGGCCACGAGCCGGCGGTAATAGTCCACGTCGCCGCTGCTGTCCTTGACGCCGACGATGCCCTCCAGATCGGCCAGCCGCCGCAGGGTCTCGATCTCGAACCACACCTTCGTGAGCGCCGGCATGTTGTAGAGCATCAGCGGCAGCGGCAGTTCCGGGACGAGGTGCCGGATGTATTCGATCAACTCGGTCTGGCCGGCGGGGAAGTAGTAGGGGGTGGTCAGCACCAGCGCCGTCGCGCCCGCGTCCGCCGCCGTTTGCGCCAGGTGGACGGACTCCACGAAGGCCGTGTCCGTGATGCCCACCAGCACCGGCGCGCGGCCGTTCACTTGCCGGCATACGCGCCGAATCAGTTCCCGGCGCAGGCGGTAGCTCAGACTCGGCGCTTCGCCGGTGGTGCCGAGAATGAACACGCCCGCGACCCCGCCGCCGAGCACCCGTTCCAGCAGCCGTTCCAGTCCGGCTTCGTCCAAGGCGTCGCGGTCGCGCAACGGCGTGACCAGCGGCGGCACAATGCCCTGCAATCGTTTCATGCTTTTCTTGCGGCCTTCAGCGCCCGATCCACCGCGCTGCCCACCAGCAGGATGGTCAGGGTGCCCACCACCGGGATCATCGAGGCGTGCACCACGTTTTTCCAATCCGGGATCAGCTTGGGCAGGGTCAGCCAGCAGATGACCGCCACCCCGGCGATCACCCCGGTGATGGCCGCCGGATTGCCCGCCCGGCTGATCATCCCCAGCAGGAACAGCCCGGCCATGCCGCCCCCCAACACGCCCGACAGCAACCACCACATGTCCAGCGCGCTTTGCGTCAGCCGCACCAACGCCAGCGCCAGCGCGGTTCCCATCACCCCCCAGGCGATGGTGCCGGCGTACAGCACCCGCATGCGGGCGCGATCCGTCGCTTTCGGCCGCCAGAAACGCACGTAGTAATCGCTCATCACCAGCGTGGCCGAGGAATTGAGGCTGGTGGCAATGCTGCTCATGGCGGCGGCAAACACGGCGGCGATCAGCAGCCCCGTCAAGCCCGCCGGCAGATGCGCCGCGATGAAGTGCGGGAACACCCGGTCGCCGATGTCGCCGAGGCTCTGTTGCGCGGCCAAAGCCTCCTGCCGGGCGGCGAAATCCGGCGCCGTCTCGGGAACCCCTTCCTGCAACAGCTTCTGCCGCGCCACGATCAACCGCACCTCCTGCAAATCCCGGCTGATGACGGGGGCACTTTCCGCCGTGGCGCCGGCGGCGCTTTGGACCTGCGCCGGGGGCGGAGTGGACGCGGTCAGCTGGTCCGCGCCGTAGTACACAAACAACGTCGTTCCGATGAAGAAGAACAAGGCGCTCACCGGCACGTAAAGCAGGCCGCCCAGCCACAAACCGCGCCGGGCCGCCGCGTCGCTGCGGCTGGCCACGTAACGCTGCACGTAGCTTTGATCAATGCCGAAGTTCTGGAGGTTGATCGCGATGCCGTAGGCCAGCGTCACCCAGAAGGTGGCCTCCTTGAGATTCGGGCTCAGCGAGCCGAGGGAAAACTTGCCGTGCGCCAGGCCGGTCTGGATGACGTGTTCCACCCCGCCGGGCACCTGGAACAACATCACCGCCAGACAGATCACCGCGCCGCTGATGAGCACGATGGCCTGAATGGCGTCGGCCCAGATCACCGCGAGGATGCCGCCGCTCAGGGAATACAACGTGACGCACACGCCCGTGACCACGAGGATGGTGTAGATGTCCCAGCCGAAGATCACCTGCATCGGGAGCGCCATCAGATAAAGCACCACCGCCGCCCGGGCGATCTGGGTCAGCAGATAGAAACTGCTCGCATAAACCCGCGCCCACGTGCCGAAGCGTTTTTCCAGCAGGGCATATGCGGACACCTCGCCGCTGGCCCGGTAATAAGGCAGAAACCAGCGCACCGCGATCCAGGTCACCACCGGCAGCGAGAGCGAAAAGACGAAGGCGTTCCAGTTGGCCGCGAAGCTTTTCCCCGGCAACGCCAGATAACTGATGCTGCTCAGATAAGTGGCGAAGATGGACAACCCGCACACCCAGCCCGGCACCGCCCGGTGCCCCGCCGTGTAACCGTCCGACGAGCGGCTTTGGCGGTAGAAATAGACCCCGACGCCCATCGTCAACACGAAGTAGGCGATGAGCACCAGCCAGTCGAGACGGTAAAAGTGGGCGTGGCTCATGGATGGCGGGGCGGGGGTTCAACGGCGGAAGGGGGGCCGCCGCGCTCGCGCGAACCCGTTGCCGTTGCGACCGGCGCGTGTCGCCGACGAAATCCCTCTGTTTTGTCCATTGTTCCCATCAGGCGAAGCAGCGATGGACGTTGCTTGGCGGACCGCCCTCACGGCGCGCGGTCCCTCGGGGAGGAACCATGCCGGTGGCGGACGCGCCCACCTTGTCCCGGAAGCCCGCCCCTTGGCAAGCGGAGAGCGCGGCCGGACACGAGCCGCCATCCGCCGGGGCGACGAGAAGGTCGCCCCCCGTCGGCTGAGGGGGGGCTGCCCGTCCCGCCCTTTCAGGGCGGGAAATCCGGGGGACCGAAGGAGCGAAGGCCGGGGGAGATCCGAATCCCGAATCCCGAAATCCGAAAGAAAGCGCGCATCTTTTGTAGCGCAGACTTCCAGTCTGCTGTGTCGCCGGCTTCCAGCCGGCCCGGCGGGCGAGCAAAAGCGGCCGCCGCGTAAAAAGAAACGTTTGGCCGACTGGAAGTCGGCGCAACGGCAGGTTGGAAACCTGCGCTACGGGGTGGGGAGCGCACGCGCCTCGCGTGCGCCGAGGGGCGCCCCCGCCCCTCGTTCCCCGCGACCGATTTCCGCGGCCGCTCGGGTAGCACCCGCGTCTCGCGGGTCGGGCCGGGCGTCCCGCCCGGCTCCCCGATGCGGGGGAAACGGGTTCTTTGGTCCGGTCGTGCGTCCTTCGTGGTCCCGGGCGCTCCGACGCGCGTGACGTTGCTGAAGCGGCCGCGATTAAAGGACGCGGGGGGAAGACTTCAGCGTCCCGCCGAAGCCGACCCGGCGGGAGATTTTCGCCTCTTCGCGCCCTTCGTGGTGAAATCCCGCTGACTTTTTTCGGATTTCGGAATTCGGGCTTCGGATTTCCTTCGCTCCCTCGGCCTTCGCTCCTTCGGATTTCCCGCTCCGGCGGGCCGTTCAGCGCGGGCGGGGCGTGCCGGTTTCCCGGGGGGGAGGCGGGGGCGGCACGGCGGATTTGGGCGGCTTGGGCGGAGGGGCCTGGGAGATGACGACAAACCATGCGTCGTTGATGTTGTCCTTGGTTTCCCCGGCCAGCACCAACAGCTCGCCGTTGCGCAACGCCTTGGCGGGTTGCCGCATGGTCTTGGTCAGCCGCCCTTCGCCGATGAGCTGGACTTCGACCATTTCCGCCTCGGGCAGGGAGAATTTGAGCAGGCAGCGGTCACTCATTTCCAGCCGCCGGACTTTGCGGGGGGAAACGCACACCTGGCGCCGCCGGATCTCGTAGTAGTGCTTCCATTTGAAGATGCGGGACAGGCGTTTGTGGAGGTCCGGGGCCAAATCCTGGCAGGAGGCGTCGGCGGGCTTGGGGCCGTCCGTTCCCCAGATGAGCTGCGCCTGAAGGCGCAGCGGCTTGGTCGGCGTCCCTCCGCCCCCCCAGGTCGTTCCCGCCCAGAGGCCGAGCAAGGTCACTGTCAAAATGATCCGCATGGGACGCCATGATGACTTCCTTGACGGAGCAAAGCAAACAAGAGGTGGCGCGGCATCCATGCGAGTTTTGCCGGGGGTCACTGGGTGTCCACCCAGACGATGGTCATGTGTTCGGTTTCGGAGCGGAAGGTGATGGAGCTGATGTCCGCCAGCGGCGTTTCGATTTCCGCGTACGCGCCGCTGGGGTGGGTGGAGAAGATTCCCGGCAGGCTGAGGAAGAGGGCCAGCAGGGCGGCCGCCCCGGCGCTCACCGGGAGCAGCACCCGCAACCAGCCCGGCAGCCGCCGCGCGGGGGCGGGGGCGGGTTCCGCCGGCGCGGGGGCGGGCCCCAGTTCCCGCTCGATGCCCTGCCAGTAGAATTCCGGCGGGCAGGGGGGCTCCCGCCGCGATTCGCCGTCCCGCAACAGCCGCCGCACGCCGCGCAGTTCCGCGGCCAGGGCGCGGAGTTGGGGGTCCTTCCGCATCCGGGCTTCCATCTCCGCCGCCTGGACGTCGGAGAGCTCGCCGTCAATCCACGATTGCAGTTGGAGCAGGAGGTCAGTGTTCATGTTGCCGTGCTTCTTTCAGCCCGGTCAGCAGCTCCGCCAGACGCCGCCGGGCATAAAACAGACGGGACATCACCGTGCCGATGGAGCACCCCATCCGTTTCGCGATTTCTTTGTATTCCAAACCTTCAAATTCAAACATCACCACCGCGGCGCGATGGACGTCGGACAACGCGCCCAGCGCCGCGTCAATCTGCTTTCGCAGCTCCTGTTGTTCCAGTCCGGCCAGGGGGTCCACCTCCACCGGCGGCAACAGGTGTTCCACTCCGCCGATGGTTTCTTCCAGCGTTTCGGTGGACTCGAAATAAGCCCGCTTTCGCCGGCGCAGGAAGTCGAGGCAGACGTTGATGGTGATTCGCGTGACCCATGTCGTGAACCGCGAATCGCCGTGAAACTGCCCCAACCCACGCCACGCCTTGACCCAGGCCTCCTGGGAAAGATCCAACGCGTCATCCGCGTTCCGCACCATGGAAAACGCCCGCGAAAAGACCGTGTCGCGGTGGCGGTTCACCAATTCCTCAAACGCCCGACGATCCCTGGCGCGGGAGGCCTGCACCAGCTCGTCGTCAGTCGCTTGTGAATAATCGCGGATGCGCGCCATGGTGTTGGACGGCGCCCCGGGGGAGGGGTATTCAGGTGGACAAGGTGCCTTTGGTGCTGGGGATTTGGCCGGCGCGCCGGGGATCCCGCCGGCAGGCGGCGTCCACCGCCCGGGCGAAGGCTTTGAACAATGCCTCGGCCACATGGTGGGGCTCGTCGCCGTAAAGCAGTTCGAGGTGCAGGTTGCAACGGGCCTCGTTGGCGAAGGCCTGGAAAAACTCCCGCGCCAGCCCGAAACGAAAGGCGGAGGACATGTCCTGGGTCTTTTGTTCGAG
Source organism: uncultured Verrucomicrobiota bacterium (assembly GCA_964601985.1). Classification (GTDB taxonomy): domain Bacteria; phylum Verrucomicrobiota; class Verrucomicrobiia; order Limisphaerales; family J093; genus J093. The sequence continues at coordinate 976 of CAZRPT010000269.1, read as the reverse complement.
CGTCAACCGCTCATAGGCCGGGGCCTCCAGCCCCCGCCAGACCAGATACGGCCGGCCGCTGAAATCAATCACGCACCGGGCCAGGCATTCATCCATCGGCACGTAGGCCTCGCCGGTGAAGGGGTTCCGGGGATCAAACCCCGTGCCGTAGCGGTGGATGCCCTCCTTGTCGCCCAGCGCCCGGAGAAACGCCTGCCCCAGCGCCAGACCGCAATCCTCCACCGTGTGGTGCGCGTCCACCTCCAAATCGCCGCGGCAATCCAGCTCCAGATCCACCAGCGCGTGCTTGGCGAAAAGCGTCAGCATGTGGTCGAAGAACGGGATGCCGGTGTGAATGCGCGAACGCCCCCGTCCGTCCACGTCGAGGGTGAGCTGGATTTGCGTTTCCCGGGTTTTCCGCGTCACGCTGGCCCGTCGCGCTGTCATGGGGGAAAGCAATAAACGGGTTGGGGCGCAAAACAAAGCGCAAACCGCCGGCTCAACGCGGGCGTTCCGAAGGGCCCTCCGCGGGCGGGGCGGCGGGGGAAGGCGTGTCCGCCCCGGCGGCGACCGGCTGGAGGCGCAGGGCCACTTCGAGGCCGCGCGGCCGGCGGTTGCGGCAATACACCCGCCCCCCCATCGCCTCGACGCAGGTCTTGACGATGGCCAGCCCCAAACCGACCCCGCCGGATTCGCGATCCCGGGCCGCTTCCAGCCGGTAGAAGGGATCGAACACCTGCTCGAGCTGTTCCTCCGGGATGCCGGGGCCGGAATCGCCCACCACCAGCACCACCCCCTGCTCCTGGAGGTCGGCGGACACCGTGACGGGCCCGGCGTGGCCGGCGTAACGGATGGCGTTGCGGACGAGATTGCCCACGCTGCGCCGGAGCAGTTCCGGGTCGGCGAGAACCTCCAAATCTTCCGGAACCGAGACCCGCAGATCCACGCCCTCGCGCGCTTCCCGGGCCACCACGGCTTCCACTTCCGCCCGGAGCCG
>CAZRPT010000268.1:0-4280 GCA_964601985.1 uncultured Verrucomicrobiota bacterium | reverse complement strand
TCATTCGTTCACGCGGGAGATGCGCAGCCGGAAGAAACGGGCGGGGGAATGGGGCGGAAAGTCCATCGTGACGGCCAGCGGTCGGCCGGTGCCGAAGAGGGGGGCGGTGGACGCGCAAGGACGCCAGTGGCGCAGATCGTCCGATTGCTCGACGGTGTACAAACAGCCGGCGCGGGAGCGCCATTGAATTCGCAGGCCGGGTTCGGCGCGGACCGGGTGGAGGGTGGGAGCGGGCAGGGGCGGATTGAGGGGGGCCTGTTTCAGTCGGGTGGTTCCGTCCGGCCACCGGACCAGGACGCGGGCGAAGGCGGCCCCGACCGCCTTGCTGCGCGCCCACCACGCGCCCTGGTGAAATTCGGCGGCCGCGCCGTTGACCTTCACCCACCGGGGCGGAGGATCGCCGCTGATGAGCACGCGAAACCGCCGGCCGTTGCCGTCGGGCCAGGAGATCACGTCGGCGATCTCCCGTTCCGCGCCGAGCAGGGGCACGCGCACTTCGTAGTATCCGTGGTCCGGGTGGCCGCGCCAGTATTCCAAGTTGAACCAGGCGGACGGCAGGAAGGCGAATCCGGTCCGGTCGCCGGTTTCCACCCGCAGGAGGAGGACGGTGGTGGAAAGGCCGTAGCCGTGCCGGATGGGGCCGCCGGCGGTGAAGGGATTGCGCCCCACTTCGACCAGTCCGTGGTCGTCGCTGACGAAGGCGGCGTCCACCTCGTCGTCGAACCGTTTGCCGTACCAATCGCCCGCCGCGCGGGCGGCGCGATAGAGCAACACCTTCGCGCGCGGGATGGGGGCGCCGCCGGCGTCCACCAGTTGCAACGTGTTTCGCGCGGGCAGGTCGTTGAGGAACTCGCCGATGTTGCCCGGGGCGTTGCAGTTGCCCCGGGTGGCGCGATGGCCGGCAATGCGATTGAGCGCGGCGGCGCTGTAGCGATCAATCTTGCGGTAGTCCGAGTTCATCAATCCTTGGAACGGGCTGTTCCGGTCCCAGCCCGCGAAGTAAAAGACGTGGTCCCACCACTGCCATGTGCGGGGCAGATGGGGGGTGCCGGCCACGGGGCGCCCGTTCAGGGTGACCCGCACCCGCGGGGCGTCCGCGCGGTCCATGACGTTGAAGCCGTACACATCCACCAGGTAACGGGCGTGCCCCAGTTCATGAAGCAGGGAGCCCTCGTAGAAAAAGGCGTTTTCGGGCACGGCGGCGGTGTGGTTTTTGTACATCCCGCCGTCCAGCAGCGTGGCGGGAAATCCCCACACCAGATCGGTGGTGCGGTCGTGGTTGTCGGGGTTGTTCGTCGGCAATCCGCCGTGGAGCGGGAGCGCGCCGTCGGGCACGAGGGTGATTTTGTCCAGCCGGATGCGGTCGAGCACGCCGTCGGGGGTGTCCACCGGATACCGGGCCGCGGCGAACAGCGCGTTCCATCGCGCCACCTGCCGTTGGGCCCAGTCCTCCCAGCCGTTCGCGCCGATGCCCAAATCCTTCTGGTAACGGTGGAAGTAGTCATACACCGATTGCTCCACCCAAAACGCCACCGTGAGGGCGTCGGTCCAGGTGGTCAGCACGTTGTTTTGCTCGGAGAACTCGGCCACGGCGTGCTCCGGATCGAGTTCGAAGCGCAGCGTGTGCCGCGTGAAGGTCCACGTCCACGGCACGTCCACGTCGGTGTAGCCCGGCGCGAGGTCCGCCGCGCCTTCCGCGAGGATCGCGTCGTCCAACCAGCAGCGCCAGCCCACCCCTTTTTGCGTGGCCGGCCACCAGTTCTTGATCCGGACGCGCCACGTGACCGGCGCCCCTTCCGCCGGCCAGCCGTCGGTTTCCGGATGGGGACTGTTCTCCACCCACTCCTGCACGGGCAGGCGTTGAATCCACGCCACCGAAAAATCCTCGTCCGGAGACGGAGACGCCTCCGGGGGGACCGGGAAAACCCTCTCCCCGCCGGCGCGAGCCGGGGCGCGAAGAGGAACGGAAACCGCCGTCCGCGATTCCCCGCCCGCCGCCGCGCGGCCCGAGAACCCCGCGGCCAGCGCGGCCATGCACCAGAAAAGTTTCATCTCGTCCGAACCGGGTTGTTGACCGGCTGCGTTCCGCCGGCAACGTAGGAGGTTGGCGGCATTTTTCAATCCCCGCCTGCCGGGAGGAGGGGCGACCGGAGCAGCACCCCGGCACGGCCGCCCGCCCCCGGCCCGCGAATTCCCCCGGCTTCGCGGGGCGAACCGCCGCAATCCGCTTTGCCCGGCGGGCGGCTTCGGTTACAACCTCCGTGGTGAATCTGCCGAACCAGCTCACGGTGTCGCGCTTCGGACTGACGGTGCTTTTTCTCATCGCCATGTCCGTGGAGTTCCCCTGTTCCACGACCGTGGCGCTCGGGTTTTTCGTGGCGGCCAGTCTCACCGACTGGATGGACGGGGCGATCGCCCGGCGCCGCAAATTGATCACCGACTTCGGCATCCTGATGGATCCGTTGGTGGACAAGATCCTCACCTGCTCGGCGTTCATCGTGTTTGTGGATCGGGGTTACGTGGCGGGCTGGGTGGCCATCGTGATCGTGGCCCGGGAGCTGGCCATCACCGGCCTGCGGCTGCTGGCCGCCGCGCACCACGTGGTGCTGCCGGCGGAGACCCTCGGCAAGTACAAGACCATCAGCCAGATGGTGGCCATCATTGCCGTGCTGGTCCTGCACAGTTACCCGCAATGGGGGCCGGTGGGCCGGGCGGTGTTCGGGTGGAAACTGGGCGGGCATTCCTGGACGGCCTGGTTCACGCCGCTGGCCCTTGGGGTGGCGGTGCTGCTGACGTTTGCCTCGGGCGCGCAATACTTGTGGCGCAATCGTGAGCTTTACCTCCGCGATCTATGATTTCCCGCAAACGGCTCGTTCTGCTGGCGGCGCAGGGATTCGGCGTGGGACGCATTCCGCTCGCGCCCGGCACGTTCGGCACCCTGCTCGGCCTGCCGTGGACGTGGCTCCTGCTGGCCGCCGGAACCCCCTGGCTCTACCTGCTGGGCACCCTGCTGGGCCTGGGGGCCGCCGTGTGGATTGCGGACGCCGCCGAACAGATTCTGGGACGCAAGGACGCCGCCTCCATCGTCGTGGATGAATACGCCGCCCTGCCGCTGGCTTTTTTCGGCTGGTTCCTCCTCTGGCGGCTGGGGAACGGCCGATGGCCCGCGCCCGGCGTGATGTGGCAGCATTTCAACTGGATTCTCAGCCTCGGCGTGTTCGTCCTGTTTCGCCTTTTCGACATCGTCAAGCCGTGGCCCATCCGCGCCACGCAAAACCTCTGGGGCGGCTTGGGCGTGGTGATTGACGACGTGGCCGCCGCGCTGGCCGCGGGCGCCGTGACCTTTCTGGTCCTGAGCTTGCTCACGACCTGAGAGCGCGTCCAAGAAAAAGGCGGGTGGGAAAACCCGGCCTGCCGCCAGGGGATTTCGGGGCGCCCTTCCCGCGGGCCGCGCGCCCACACGCGGCGGGATGTCGCACTTTCCAGACGGGCTCTCAGGACGGCTTCTTTCGGATTCCGGACTTGCCGCTCCGCCCGTTCTTTACCTGAGCCGGTCAGCCGTTAAGCTGCCGGGGCGGGGCGGGAAGCGGCCCGTTTTTTGACACAACCAATGCCGGAATTTCGACAGACCCCCGCGCCGGGGGAACAGGAGCTGCGGTTCGTGGGCGACCGGGTGCGGTTCGCGCTGGCCGGCCCGGCGGAGTGCGGACCGGAGCAGGGGTGGCGGGCGTTTTTGCGCACCAACCTGGGCCGGGCCGCCGTGCTGCGCGCGGAAACCATCGCGGCGGTCGAGGAAGGCAAGCCGCCCACGCTGGCGTCGTGGCGGGACCTGCCGTTGACGTGGCGGGACGGCGCGTGGCGGATCGAGCTGCCGGTGGCCGAGGTGGGCTGGTTCGAAGCCAAGGCCTACGCGGTGGACCCGGACGGCTGGCAGCATTGGCCGGCGGGCGGCAATGTCGGGCTCTCGGTGCAGCCGGCCCATTGCCGCACCGGCAACACGATTTACTGCGCCTTCACCCGGATGTTCGGTCGGGGGCAGGAGGCCAAGACCACCACACCGTCGCCGCTGGAGGAGCAACTGGCGGAGCTGGACCGGCAGGGGTTCACGGTGATTCCCGCCTCGGGCACGTTCCGCGACTTGGGCCGCGCGCTGCCGCACATCTTCGACACGCTGGGCTGCCGCATCCTGCACCTGCTGCCGGTGCATCCCACTCCGACGGTGTTCGCGCGATTCGGCCGGTTCGGGAGCCCGTACGCCTGCGAGGATTTGCTGGCGGTGG
>CAZRPT010000267.1:0-2710 GCA_964601985.1 uncultured Verrucomicrobiota bacterium | reverse complement strand
GGGTTTTTGGAACGCCCGGCCGGCGGGACGTTCGCGCCCGCCGGAGCCGTTGCCGAGGACGAGTTTCCACTGGCCGTCCCGGATGGCAAACGTGCCGCTGATGGAATGGTGGATGACCGGCGGCCGCGGCTGGGCGGGCCGACGACGTGCGTTCAGGACACACCGCCCGCCGGGAAGGGCGGCAAGGTCCTTCTGAAGGGGCGCCGAAGTGGAGCTGCGGGGGCATGGTGGGGGGCTTCCCTTTCCCCGATGGCCGAATGACCGTCCTTCCGGCAAGCCGGCCCCCTCGATCCGGCACGGTTTACCCGCGTTTTCCGCGCGCTTCCCGCCGCAGTCGCCACACCCCGCGCACATCCCGCCAAATGGTCGGCCACAACCGCACCCGGGTGTCCCGGTCCTCCACCCAGCGCACCGGGATTTCCGCGATCCGCAGCCCGGCCCGCTGTGCCCGCCAGAGCAGCTCCGTGTCGAAGAACCACCCCTCGTCCGCCACTTGCGGCAGCAACCGCTCCGCCGCCGCGCGGCTCAACGCCTTGAATCCGCATTGCGCGTCCTTTACCCGCAACCCCAGCGCCCCGTGCAACAGCGCGTTGTAGCTCCGGCTCAGCATCTCCCGCCGCCAGCTCCGTTTCACCGCCGCCCCGGCTGCCAGCCGCGACCCGATCACCACGTCCGCCTCACCCGCCAGCAACGGCTTCAGCAGCCGCGGGTAATCTGCCAAATCCGTGCTCAAATCCACGTCCATGTAGCTCACGATCTCCGCCCCGCTGGCCAGCCACGCCTCCTTGAGCGCCCCGCCCCGGCCCGCCACCGCCCGATGCCGCGCCGTCACCCGCACTCCTTCCACCCCGGCAAACTCCCGCGCCACCTTCTCCGCCATTCGCCACGTCCCGTCCGTGGACCCGTTCTCCGCGATCACCACCTCCCAGCCCACCTCCCCTTCGGCTTTCGGCCTTCGGAATTCGGATTTCAAAGCCTCCATCACCCGCCGCACGCTCGCCGCCAACTGCGCCTCCTCGTTGTACACCGGCAAGGTCAGGTTGATCCGCCTCATCCCAAGCCTCCCGCCTCTTCGTCTGTCCCGACAAGCCGCCTCCCCCGACCACCGCCTTGCGGCGCCGGCTTCCTCCCGGACTTCGGTTCTCGGTTCTCGGATTTCACCTTCCCCATTCCCTTGTCCTGCCGAATCCCGTCTCATTCCTTCGTGCTCTTCGTGGTGGCCAAGACACCGGCCCGATCCGCCTTCCCGGTCAACCACCACAACCACGCGAACCCGCCGATCAAGATCGCGTAAAACAGCACCACCCCGCCCCACGGCGACAGGCCCAGCACTTCCGTGCCCAGGTTGTAGGAGAACTCCCCCTTCAAGAACTTCGGCAGCACCCATTCGGTCAGCGGATTGTAGATCGTGTAATTCGGACAGGCGTCCGTCACCGTTGCAGCCGTCATCATGGCCACGGACAGCGCCGCCAATGCGCCGCCGAGCTTGGGCCAGCGCTGGAGGCCGAGCGCGCAAGGCAGGGCCAGCAACGGAATGATGGGGGCCAGGTACCGGGCGCTGATCGTGAACCCCGCCTGCCAATCCCAGGTTCGCCCCGAGATCACCACTGCGTGGAGCACCGGCAACGCGTAGGTCAACCACAGCCACCGCGGCTTCTCCGCCGCCAGCCGACACCACCCAAATCCCGCCATGACCAGAAACGGCGTCCAAAACACCAGCCCCCGCGTCGGCCCGATCAACAGCCGCCCCAGGTTCTCCAAGTCCGGCCATTTGATGGCGTAGAGCCCTTCCTTCATCTGGGGGAAACTGGCCTGATACGAGTAGGGCAGATCAAACGGCGTCCCGATGGTGGCCCAACTGTAGGCCGGGATCAGCAGCAGCGGCGGAATCGCCGAAAGCACAAACGCCCACCGTCCCCTGCGCCGCCACCCCAGCACATAAATCCCCAGCCCCACCACGACCAACCCCGCCGTGTATTCGCTGGCCAGCGCCAGCCCCAGACAAAACCCCGCCAACCCCAACCGCCACACTTCCGACGCCCGCCCTCTGCCCTCTGATCTCTGCCCTCTGCCCTCTGACCCTTGTCCTCCTTCCTCTGATCCCTGAAACAACTCCATCGCCCAGATGGCAATGGCAATCAGGCCGATCACCTGCGCGTGACTGAACAGGATGGTGGAATACGGCAGCGGCATCCCTCCCAGCCACAGCGCCACGACGGTCACCAACGCCACCCGCTCCCAGACAAACCGTCGCAGCCAGCCAAACAACAGCGCCGCTCCAATGGCCGCCGGCAGCGCCTGCGAAAACCCGCACGCCGCCCACCCGGGTACTATCCAGCCCTCATCCGAATCGAAATCGTTCCCATGCACATCCAGCGCTCGCGTACCCAACCAAAATGCTGGCAAGGCCAAGGCCGCTGAGCCTGGGGCCTTGTCCGAGTAACGGCAATGCTCGCTACTTTTCGCTACATCTGGGGTCGCGAGAGCCCGTTGCGTGAAAGCCACCGTTCCTGTCTCCACAACCGCCTGAAGGAGGTTCAACCGGGAAGCGGAAGACCCTGCCACGAATTGCCGCTGAAGGAAAAACGAACAGACAACGAACAAAGCTACCGCGACCCACTGTGCATTCCAGCATCGCGTCTGCAGGTCTACCCCCATCTCTTGCCCAAAGATGCGCCCGCACTCATAGCAGACAACCAACAACGCCCTT
>CAZRPT010000266.1:0-5725 GCA_964601985.1 uncultured Verrucomicrobiota bacterium | reverse complement strand
ACATCACCCGGCAGGTGAAGGAAGAGTTCGACAAGGCCGGCGTGAGCATTCCGTTCCCGCAACGCGACGTGCACGTGTATCAGGAAAAAGCCTGATCCTCCCACGCGGACGTCACGCTTCCCTTTCCGGGCCGTTCGGAGTCCACGCTCCGAACGGCCTGATTGTTGAGCCCCGCGATTGACGTTCCCCCCGAAAATCACCCGCCCTCCGGAGCAAGCTGGTTCCCGTTGAGGGAATGCCCACCCCCAAAAAAACGCGGAAATCCGAACTTCAAAGGAAATCCGAATCTCGAAATCCGAAAAAGCACGCCCTTTCGTAGCCGTCGAGCCGTCGAGGCGGCCAGCCCGACGCCGGCTGAGGGCAGCCGGCTTGGTGCGCCGTCGAGCGGCCCCTCCGCCGGGTGGAAGGTTCAGCACAACACCAACCAGGAAAAGGTTGATTACTCAAGAACCACTGCGTCGCCGCAAGGGCCCGTTGGAAAACGCCGGCTTGCGGAACCCGGCCCATCCTCATCCTCCAAAGGGCATTGGGGGCCATTCCTGTAGGCCCATGTGGCGGAAGGTTTCACTTTTTTGACAGATTATCCGCAAATATGATGGTCTGCCGTCAGCGGATCAGCTCCGCCGCAAGTTTAAGCAGCGCTTCATGGGAAAACCGGGGCTTCTCGATGCTCACCCGCCATTGGCGCCAGCGCTTCAGCCATGAATGGATGCGCTCCAGCACCCGGCGGCGGGCTTTGGCGCCCGGAATCCTTGAAATTTCCTCGGCTTCCTTCTGGCGCTGTTTTATGTGGGGGGAGGTGTCCGAGTTCAACGACTCTGCGCGTGTTCTCCCGCTCTTGGCGGGCGGCGTCCGCGCATAAATGCTCCTCCCGGTTTCCGGGATGGGTTCCGCCGTCCGCTTCCGTCGCGCCGGTCAGCGCCGCCAGCAACATTCCCAGCGCCGCCCACCGGCCCGTTTGCTTCCGCGACCGCCCGCGAAACGCCTGCTTCCGTCGCCAGTTGATCATGCCCGAGAGGCCGCCGGCCACCGGTTTACACCCGCTTCCGCTCCATCCAGAGGGGGGTGGCGATGAACCACACCACGGTCGAGATCAGCATCACCAGTTTCACCCGGTCGAGCGGCGTGGCGCCGCTGAGGAACAGGAAGCCGGGCAGCGCCACGCCCGCCAATGCCGCCCACGACGCCACCTGCGCGCCCGTCCGGAAGGCGGCCCGCTCATGGATGCCGTTTTGCATGATGTAGCTGATGCCGATGAAGAGCACCGCCGCCATGAACCAGCCCGGCAGGGAGACGAAGTAGATCTGGAAATAGGGCTTGCCGGAGGTCACCAGCATCAGGCAGATGACCAGCGTGGCCACCCATGCCGCGCCGGCGGCCCAGTTGAAGTTCAGGCCGGCCCGCTCGGCGTAGTTGTCCTTCAGCCCCAGCCGCTTCATCAGCCAGAAATCCACGAAGATCACCGCGCCCATCGGCATCAGCACCAGGCCGTACAACGCCACGAAATCCAGCAGCTTCATGGCGATGGCCGGGAACAGGCCGGCCACCGTGGCCACCGCGCCGGTGATGAGGGTGACCTTGAACCGCGACGAACGGGGCATGAGCGATTGAAAGGCCAGCCCCGCCCGGTAGATGGTGGGATTGGCCGTGGTCCAGCCGGCGATGATCACGCACAGCACCCCGGCCACGCCGCAGGCCTGGTAGGCCAGCGGTCCCGGGAGGACGGCGGTGTTGCCCGGATCATTGCGGAGCTGCACGGCGTAGAGGATCGAGGCCGAAATCCACGCCATGAAGTGGCCCACGTACATGCCCGACGCGGTGGCGAAACCGTACCGGGCCTTCCTGGCGTAGCGGAACACGCTCAAATCGGACATGCCGACGTGCATGGCGATGTTGCAGAACCAGGCGAAGAACATCACGTGCCAGAAGGTGAACTTCACCTTGCCCGCCTGGGGCGCGCCGCCGGTCCAGATCACCTCCTTGGCCTTGGGCCAGAAATCCGCCAGCGATTCCACCCCCATCTGGCGCAGCCCCACGAACCCGAACGCCAGAAACACCAGCACCATCCACGGCGCGGCCAGGTTGGCGAAGCGCGCCACGAACGAATAGCCGTAGGCCGCCACCACCGAAATCAGGCCGCCCACCACCAGCACCGCCAGCACCCAGCCGACGCTGCTCGGGTAGATGTCGTTCAGCTCCGGCATCGGGAAGTGAAACCACACCCCCACCGCCGTGGCCGAGACGGTGACCATCGCCCCGGCGAGGAAGCAGAACATCACGCCGTTGGCCAGGTTGTAGGCGGTGACCAGCCGCCGGCCGCAGATTTTTTCGAGCTGGTAATAGAGCGTGAGCCGGGCGCGCACGGCGATGGGCGCGGTCAGGTAACGCCAGCTCAACACCGCCAGCAGGTTGCCCACCAGCAGGCCGAAGACCAGGTCGAACGCCGAGACCCCGCAGGCCACGAACAACGGCCCGATCATCAGCTCCGTGCCGGCGCAATGCTCGCCGGCGTACTGGCCGATGAAACTTTTGAAGCCGAGCAGCGCCTTCTGCGGCACCGGTTCGCGTTCGTACTCATTCACCGGCTCGGAAGCCGGTCCCGTGTTGCGTGCCTCGCCGTTTGCCATGATGTCAGTGCGCCGGAACGATGCAGGAATCCGGCGGTTGATGCGTGCCACTTTCCCCAAAGGCCGCTTCCTCCCGCAAGCAAATAACCATCGTGCCGCGCCGCCCGGGGGCCGGTCGGAAAATGCCGGCTTGGGAAACCCGGCCTGCGGCCCGGGGATGTTCCGCGCCCTTCCGGCAGGCCGCGTGTCCCCCACGTGGCGGGAGAGCCCGCTTTTCAAACGCTCCTCCGGAGGAGCAATCCGCCGGCGCCGCGCGGTTTGAAGTGGACGGAGTCCGCCGGAGACGGTGTGATGCGGTCGTGATGACGATCGTTTCTTCCCGCGCGCGGTGGCGCGGTGGGTTTTGGGTGGGGAGCTGCCTGGGACTGGGACTGCTGGGCGGCGTGTTGACGGCGGGCGAGCGGTTTCCGTTCGTCATTCCCGGCGATGATGCCGCGCCGTCGTTCACGGACTTCACCCCGCTGAACCGCCGGCCCGCCGGCGCGGACGGGTTCGTGCGGATTCAGGAGGGCCACTTCGCCACCGACGCCGGGCGTCTCCGTTTCTGGGGCGTCAATCTCTGTTTCGGAGCCAACTTCCCCACCCATGCCGAGGCGGAAAAGGTGGCGGCGCACCTGGCCAAGCTCGGCGTGAACGCCGTGCGCCTGCACCACCACGACACCGCCCCCGCGCCGCGCGGGGTGCTCGGCCCGGTGCAAAACGGCCGCCGGTCGCTCGATCCGGAGCAGCTCGACCGGCAGGACTATTTCCTCGACCAGCTCCATCGCCACGGCATCTACGCGAACCTGAACCTGCACGTGGGGCGCACCTTCACCGAGGCCGAGGGATTCGTCGCGAAGGGGCTGCCGCGCGCCGCGCGTTACGACAAATACCTGCTCTACTTCGAGCCCCGGATGCGGGCGCGGTTCAAGGAGTTCTGCCGGGCCTACCTGGGCCATGAAAACCCCTATCGCCACCGGCGGCGGGCCGACGATCCGGGCGTCGCGATGATCGAGCTCACCAACGAAAACGCCTTCAGCCAGCGCGGCCCGGACCTGGCCGCCGGGCTGCCGGAGCCGTATCGGGGCGAGTTCAAGCGGCAGTGGAACCGCTGGCTCGCCCGGCATTACCCGGACACCGCCGCCCTCGAACGCGCGTGGCGCCGGGGTGACGAACCGCCCGGCCCCGTGCTGCTCGAGACCTCCGCATGGCGCGACGGCCCCGGCGGCTGGTGGCTGAATCAGCGAAAGGGCTACCCGGTGAAGCTCCATTTTGGCGAGCCCGGCCCGACGCCGGATCAGCCGGCGCTGCGGGTGGAGATCGCGCGGCCCGCCACCGCCGCCCATTATCAGGAGCTGCTCCACTCCGACCTCGAACTCCAGCCGGGCCGCGTGTACACGCTGCGTTTCTGGATCAAGGCCGCCCGGCCCCGGTCGCTGTTCGTGGACGTCTCCAACCAGGGCCCCGGCAACTGGCGCTCGGTGGGCTTTCAGGAAATCCTTTCCCTCACGACCCGCTGGCAGGAGGTGAAGCGGGTCTTCCGGGCCGCGCCCACCATCCCCGGCAAGGTGCGCGTCTGCTTCAAGTTCGGCGACGACGACGGCGACTTCTGGCTGGCCGGGCTGCGGCTCCAGGCCGGCGGTACGTGGGCGGGGCCGGCCCCGGATCAAACCCTCGAAGCGGGCAACCTCGAGATTCCGGTGCGCGGCTGGTCGGAAGCCGCGCGGGCCGACGCGCGCCGGTTCATGGTGGACACCGAGGAGGCGTTCATCCGCGACCTGACCGCCTTCCTGAAGCGGGACCTGGGCGTGCGGGTCCCGATCACCGCCTCCCAAATCACCTACCACGGCGCGGCCATCGTGGCGCACACCTGCGACTACGCCGACATTCACGCCTACTGGCAGCACCCGCACTTCCCGCGCCGCCCGTGGGACGCGACCGACTGGACCATCCCCAACACCCCCATGGAAGCCGCGCCCGGCGAGGACTCCCTGCTCAAGTGCGCGACCTGGCGGCTGCTGGACCGCCCCTTCACGCTCTCCGAGTGGAACATCCCGGCCCCGAACGATTACGCCGCCAGCGTGGTGCCGTTCGCGGCGTTGGTGGCCGGGTTGCAGGATTGGGACGGCGTCTTTTTCTTCGATTACCAGAGCAACCCGCGCGGCTGGTTCAGTGACCGGCTGCAAGGTTACTTCTCCTTCAACGGTCATCCCGTCAAAGTGGCCCTGCTTGCGGCGTGCGCGAATTTGTATCGCCGGGGCGATCTCGCGCCTTTGGCCGAAGTCGCCGCCGGCACGCTTACGGAACGGCTCCCCACCACGCTGGCCCTGCGGTACCGGATCGGGATGGATCCCCGCGCCGGCGCGCCCGCGCCGATAAAGGCGCCGCGGGGCAAACGGCTGGCCAGTCCGGACGGTCGCGTGGTGTGGGACGCCACCGATCCGAAACGCGCCTTCGTTTCGGTCGTCACCCCGAAAACGGTGGCCGCGTGGGGCTTGCTCGGCGGGCGGGAGCTGGACCTGGGCGGCATCCACGTCGCCGTGGGCGCCGCGGAACGTGATTACGCCGTCGTGGTGCTGACGAGCCGGGACGACCGGCCGATCGCGCAATCCCGTCGTCTGCTGCTGACCGCCGTGGGCGCCGCCGAAAACCCGGGCATGCGGTGGAACGCCGACCGCACCTCGATCGGGCCCCATTGGGGAAGCGGCCCGGCCCGGGTCAACGGCATCCCGGTGACGCTCACCCTGCCGGGCCGGACGACGCGGGTCTGGGCGTTGGACGGACGAGGGCGTCCGCGCGCGGCGGTCCCGGTCCAAGCCGCGAACGCCGGCGTCCGGGTGCGCGTGGGGCCCCGCTGGCGCACCCTGTGGTACGGCCTGGAGCGGGATTGAGCGTGCCTCGCCACGGCCGGATGAAGCAAAAACCGGGGACCGAAGGAAAATCCGAATCCCGAAGCCCGAAATCCGAAAAGGAGCGTTGTTTCCCCGCGGAGCGCAGGCTGCCAGCCTGTCGCATCGCAGCGGGGCACGCCGCGCGACGTCCGATTTCCTCCCCGCGCGATTTCACCACGAAGGACACGAAGCGGAGGGAGCCTCTCGCCGGGGCGGGGGACCCGGCCC
>CAZRPT010000265.1:0-3080 GCA_964601985.1 uncultured Verrucomicrobiota bacterium | reverse complement strand
GCTCCTTCCGGCAGGAGGTCCCAGAGGATCTCCCCCACCGCCAGCACCATCGCGGAGTCTTTCATGCCCCCAGCAAATCACATTCCCCGATCCTCCGCCAGCGGCGCCGGGGCGGCCCGGCGGCGGAACCGGTCCGGGTCGAATTGCCGGGAGCCGATGAGACCGTTGAGCTGGACGGCGGCCATCCAAGGGAGCCAGTCGCGGCCGCGCCGATCCCTCCGACCCCGAGCGCCCCGCAAGGCGGGAGCCACGGGACTCGATCCATGCCCGGGCCGCGAGCGCGGCTTTTCCTTGGGACGGATTGCCCGCCGGAACTCGATACCTATTTCAGCGGCACGAGGATGATGCAGGCGTCCTTGCCGCCCTGGAACTGGGCGGCGCCGACGAGGACGCGGGGGGCGCCGTTTTCGAAAAAGACCGAGGGCCGTTCAAAGCGGGTCGGGGCATAGAAACCGCCGCCGGCCCTGGGGATTTTTTTGGTGATGGCGCGGAAGTGGCGGGCGTCACGCCAGTGGAGGCCGTCTTTCGAGACGATCACGCCGAAGCCGTTCCGGTCATGCAGGATTCCATAGGTCAGTCCGCGTCCCGGATCGCTCCAGACCGAGACGTCCTCCGAATAGCGGTCGAAGGCGAGGTCCGGCAGGATATGGAACGGGCCGGTGGGCGCGGCGGCAACCGCGAGCGCTTCGCCGAAGCGGGTGGGCGGGTAGTCGCCCTTGACGATCATCAGGTAGCGTCCGTCGGGCGCCCGCCAGATGGCCGGGTTGACCGTGACCGTGGAAATGGGGCCGTTGGGCTCGACGACCGGGTGATCGAGGATCTTCCACGGACCTTCGAGCCGGTCGGCCACCGCCACGCCGGTACGCTGGTTGTTGCGCAGCAACTGCCAGTACCGGGCGCGAAAATAGGCGCGGGCGGTGGCGATCATGTCCTGTTCCGTCAACCCCAGCCCGCCGTCGTTGGTGCCGATGAAGTAGAGATAGTATTTGTCGCCGAAACGTTTGATTTTGACGTTGTGGGCGTTGAACTGGTTCCACGGAAATTTGCCCCGGCAGGGAATGACCCGCTCGACGAAACGATAAGGTCCGGCGGGATGAGCGGAAACGGCGCGCGCGGTCTCCGAATGCGTGAGCCACGAGCCGAAGCCGTATTTTTTCGGCCAGCGGACGTAGAAGAGGTGATACCGCCCGTCCTCGCCCCGGATGATGCTGTTGCACCAGGTGTACCAGCCCGGGTCGCGATATAAATTATCTTCGCCGACCGGTTGAATCAGCGAGGCGAAGTCGAGGTCGTCTTCGGGGAAAGGCCGGAGCCGGGGCGCGGCGCTCTTTTGGCGCGCCGCCTCTTCCAACGGCGCCACATCCGGCTTCACCGGGCGGCCGGTTTTCCGGTCCACGGGATATTGGGCCTTTTCCCGGTCGAGACGGGCGATCAGGTGGCGGGCCAGGGCCAGGGCGAGCCGCGGTTTTTCCGCGACCTGGTTTTCCTCTTCGCCGAGGTCGAAGGCGAGATTGGTGACCTGCCAGCTTCGGTCGAGGTATTGATAGATGATTTTCCAGTCGCCCTCGATCCAGGTGCTGAAGAGCACGTTGTTGTGCCGTCCGTGCGGAAAGTGCACGAGAAACTCCTGGGGACGGTGGGTGCCGGGAAGGCCCTTCAGATAAGCGGAGAGGTCGTGGCCGTCAATGACCGCGTCTTGCGGGAGGCGGGCGCCGGCGAGCTTCACGAGCGTGGGGAGGAAATCCGCCGGGATGACCAGGTCGTCCTCGAGGCTGCCGGCGGGGATGGGGAGCGCCTTCTGGAGCGGATGGTTCGGGTTCGGCTTCGCCCACGCCACGATCATGGGCACGCGGCTGCCGCCGTCGAACCGGGTGCCTTTTTTGCCGCGCAGGGGCAGATTCAGGGGGCCGTCGCTGCCGTTGTCCGAGTAGAAGATGACCAGCGTTTCCTCCGCCACGCCGAGTTTTTCGAGCGTGTCCAGCAGGTCGCCGAGCGATTTGTCCATGCCCTCGACCATCGTGGCGAAGGCGAGCGCCTTGCCCTTGAGGCCGGGATAGTTTTTGGCGAAGCGCCGGTCCACCTCGAACGGCGCGTGCACCGCGTAGTGGGCCATATAAGCAAAGAACGGCTTGTGCTCGCGCACGGCCGCGGTGATGGCCGCCGCCATTTCACGAGTGAGGGCTTCGGTGAGGAAGATGTCCCGACCGTGGTATTTTTCGAGGCCCGGCACGTCCCAGCGGTGGCCGCCGTTGCGCCAGGCGGCGCTGAAGTTGTGCCGGCCGAGGTAGGAACCGGGACCGCCCGCGCCGTGGCCCGCGATGTTCACCTGAAAGCCGAGGTTTTTCGGGTCGCCCGCCGGGGTGTCATTGGGGCCGAAGTGCGCCTTGCCGCAGTGGATGGTCCGGTAACCGGCGGCGGCCAGCAGTTTCGGCAAAGTCGGCAGCGAGACATCCACCCCGCTGGTCCGCCATTGCGGGCCGGTGATGCCGTTGCGGTCAATGGCGCCGGTGTCGTGGTTTTTCGTTTCCGGGTCGGTCCAGGTGGTGAGGCGCAGACGCGGGGCTTCCTGGCCGGTCATCAGCGAGGCGCGGGTCGGCGTGCAGACCGTGTAGGCGTGGGCGTTGATGAACTTCCGTCCCCGGGCCGCCAGTCGCTCCATGTTGGGCGTGCGATAGCGGTCGTTGAGCGGGGCGTGGATCGGTTTCCCCCCGGCATCGTAGAGAAACGGCACCGAGGTGTCGGTCACGCCCATGTCGTCCACGAGAAAGAACAGGAGGTTCGGGCGCGAAGCGGCGGCCGGGAGGGTGACGGCGGTCGCCACCGCCAGCAGCGCGGAGAAGAAGCGGAGGGAACAACGGATCATGGTCAAACGGTGGACGAGGGGTTCACGGGAGTTCGGAAAAATCGCGGCGCGCAAAGGAACGGAACGCATCACGCCGGGATCCGCGGAATTTTTCCGCGTTCCTTCAACGCGCGGGAAACGGATCCCGCCATTTGCCGTGTTCCTTGATGAGGTCCACGAGGCGGTCCACGGCTTCGGCTTCGGGGATGTTGAATTTCACGGCCGTCTTGCCGACGTA
>CAZRPT010000264.1:0-5141 GCA_964601985.1 uncultured Verrucomicrobiota bacterium | reverse complement strand
CCGCGCGGGCGGTTTCCGCCTCGACGCCGGTCAGCTCCCGCACCATGCGCACCGCCCGGTCGCGCAGCTTCCGGTTGGCGGGGTTGACGTCCACCATCAGGTTCGAGCGCACCTTGCCCAAACGGACCATGCCGAGGGTGGTCACCAGGTTCAGCACCCGCTTGGTGGCGGTGCCGGCCTTCAGGCGGGTCGAGCCGGTCAGCAGCTCGGGGCCGGTTTCCGGGCAGATCACCACGTCCGGACGCAACGCCGCCGGGAAGCGCAGACGCGGATTGAAGGTGAGCAGCACCGTTCGCGCGCCCGCCTCCCGCGCGGCGGCCAGCGCGCCCCAGACGAACGGGGTGCGCCCGCTGGCCGCGATGCCGAAGAGCACGTCCCGCCGGTTCACGCCGCGTCCCAGCGCCGCCTGGCGGCCGGCCTCGAAGCTGTCTTCCGCGCCTTCCACCGACGTCCACAACGCCCGCCGGCCGCCGGCGATGATGCCCTGCACCTGCTCGGGCGAGGCGCGGAAGGTGGGCGGGCATTCGCTGGCGTCGAGCACGCCCAGCCGGCCGCTGGTGCCCGCGCCCGCGTAGATCAACCGTCCGCCCGCCTTCAGAGCCGCGGCCACCAGTCGCACCGTCCGTTCGAGCGGGCGGCGGCAGGCCCGGAGCGCCTCCGTCACGGTTTCCTCTTCCTCGATGAACAGGCGCACCGCCTCGCGCAACGGCATCCGGTCCAGGTTCAACGAAGCGGGGTGGCGGGCTTCCGTCGGCGACAACGCGGTGGCCTCGGGCAGCAGCGGCTCCGACGGTTCCGGCGCGACGGCGGGGGGCGGGGAAGTTTTCGCGGGTCCGGTCGCGCTCCGTCGCCAGGCGGCGATGGCCTCCCGGATCGCGCCCAACGCGCCTTCGGCGGCCAGCGGTTCCACCCGGGCGCCGGGCCGTTCGCGACGCAACGCCCGGCGCAACGGAGCGGCCAGTCCGCGATCGCGCGTAAGGCAGCTTCCGGTCAGCATGAACCGCACGGCCGCGCCGGGCCGGGCCAGGCGGCGCGCGCAGGCGAGGGCGTCTTCGGCGAGGCGCTCCGCCGCTTCCCGCAGCAGGCGGCGGGCCGCGCGATCCCCGTCCGCGGCGGCGGCGAACACCTCGGGCGCCACGGCGGCCAGGGCTTGTTTGTCGGCCTGAAGCGACCAGTCCACCAGCTCCTCGGGATGATTCAGCGCCAGCGCGCGCAGCAATCGCGCCCCCAGCGGGGGCCAGCGTCCGGCGCGGTCGAGGGTTTCGACGACCGCTTGCAGGGCCGCGCGGGCGATGGCGTATCCGCTGCCCTGATCGCCCAGTACGTGGCCCCAGCCGCCCACCCGCACGGCGCGTCCGGCCCGGTTGCGCCCGAAACAACACGCGCCGGTACCGCTGATGATCAGCACGGTGGCCGCCACCGCCGGGTCCGGATCGGCGGCGGCCAGGGCGGTCTCCAGATCGTTGCCCACCCAGATCGGCGTGTCGGGCCAGAGGCGGGCGGCTTCCCGATGGACGCGCGCGCGGTCCTCCGGCGTCCGCGCGCCCGAGAAGCCCAGCCCCACCGCCGCGGCGCGCGGCGCCACTTCCGCCAGCGCCCGCAAGTGCCGTCGCAGGGCGCGGTCGCTCAGCAGGTGGAGATTGCCCGGCCCCAGCTCGCGGCGGGTCAGCACGCGCCCTTCCCCGTCGGCCACCAGCGCCACCGAATGGGTGCCGCCGCATTCCACGCCGAGAAACAACGGGCCGTCCGCGGGGGGGGCAGCGGGTTTTCGTTTCATGGCCGAAAAAAGCCTCGGACGGACGCCATCAAACGGTGCGTTGGGCAGGCGCGCGAGTTACACCACGAATTCCAGCTCCGGCACGCGCGGGATGAAGCCCCGTTCCTGGGCCTGACCGAGGAACCGCCGGATTGATTCCCGGCCCTGCTCGCCGTAATCGAGCGTCCAGTGGTTGACGTACATCCCCACGAAGCGATCGGCCAGGTCGCGGCCCATGTCGCGGGCGTATTGGAGCGCGTGCGCCACCGCTTCGTCGCGATGGTCCAGGGCGTATTGGATGCTGGCGCGCAGAATGTCCGAGATGACCCGTCGTTCCTCGGGCGGGAACCGTTTGCTGATGACGTTGCCGCCGAGGGGCAGCGGCAGGCCGTCGTTTTCGCGCCCCCACCAGACGCCGAAATCCTCGCACACCTCCAGCCCTTCCTGCCGCCAGGTGAGCTGGCCTTCGTGGATGATCAGGCCCACGTCCGCCCGCCCGGATTTCACGGCGGCGAAGATTTGATCGAACGGCACGACCTCGTAATCAATCTCGGCGGCGGGCCGGTCCAGCCAGAGCTGGAGGGCCAGAAAGGCGCTGGTCATCTCGCCCGGCACGGCGATCCGTTTGCCGGCGAGCTCCGCCCGGGAGAGGCGGCGGGGCGCCACCAGCATGGGGCCGTAACCGTCGCCCATGCTGGCGCCGTTGGGCAGCAGGGCGTATTGGTCCGCCACGTGCACGTAGGCGTGAATGCTGATGGCGGTGATGTCGAGTTCGCCCCGGGTGGCGCGTTCGTTCAGGGTTTGGATGTCCTGCAGGATGTGCTGAAAGCGGTAGCCGCCCAGCGGAATGCGCTCCGCCGCGAGGGCGTAGTGCATGAAGGCGTCATCCGGATCCGGTGAATGACCGAGCGTGAGCGTGCGTGGCTCCATGCCCGTCAGCCTAGCGAGCCCCGCCCGGATTGTCACGACTCCGCCCGGTTTCGCGGGCAAACGGAAGGCGCGGAGGGCGACCGGGGCCCCGCGTTCCTCCGTCAAGCAACCGGCTCCGCGCGACGACATCCCGCCCCGGCCAAGGGGGCCCCGCTCTGCCCCCGGAAGCAAAAGCCGGGAAAAAGCGAGGCCCCTTTTCCGAAATTCCCGTCATTGTTCGTCGCCGGGGGTATGGTATTTTGCCCCTCGTTATGAGCGCGACGGTTCATCGCCCGAAATTCGAAGTCAACGAGCGACTGGAGCACCTGCGGCGGCGGCGCGACGCCATCGCCAAGGCCCACAAGCGCGACCTCTACTGCGACAACGCGGAGTTCCTGATCTACCACTGGTCCGGAAAATCGGAGACATTCGCGGCGGCCACCGGCGAAAACGCGGCGCCCGAGGACGAGCGCATCAACATCGGCGACCACAGTTGCCGGGTGGACGCGGGCGGGCCCTTTCCCTACCTCGACCAGATGCCCTCGAAGGTCGAAGGCTACGAACCGACCATCGAAAACTGGGCGAAGGACTACTCGTTTTTCCTGCGCCACAGCGAGGCGGAGGTGTTTCCGCACGAGCAAATCGTCGGCGAGTTCCACTGGCAACTCGACGAAGCCCGCGCCTACAAATACCCGGAAACCCACGCGAAACTGGGCTTGGAGGCCCGCAAACTCGGCGCGGGCGGGTTCAGCCTGGCCCACACCTGCCCGGACCTTTCCATCGGCCTGAGCCTGGGTTGGAGCGGGATTTTGGAAAAAGTGCGGACCTGCCGCGAAGAGCGCCGCCGCCTGGCCGACGACAAGGGCGTGGCCTACCTCGACGCCAGCGAGCAAGTGGTGCTGGCCATCATTGATTTCGTGCGCCGCCACAGCGAAAAGGCGGCGCGCCTCGCCGGGGAAACCGAAGACCCGGAACTGAAGCGCTCCTACCAAATCGTCGCCGAGGTCTGCGCCCACATCGCCGAGCGTCCGCCCTCGACCTACCACGAGGCCCTGCAGTTCATCCACCTCTACATGATCGCCGAGCGCATCAACGGCCACGGCAACGGCTACGGGCGCTTCGACCTGCTGCTCAATCGCTTCTACCAGCACGACAAGGCCGAGGGCATCATCGACCGCGCCCGGGCCCGCGAGTTGATGGCCGAGTGGTATATGAAATACGGCCCGCACCTGAGCTGGGGCGGGCGCCTGGAGGACGGCTCGGACGCCACCAACGAGACGAGCTGGATCGGCCTGGAAGCCTACGACATGATCGGCGGCTACAACCAGTTCGGCGTCATGTGGCACTCGGACATCGACCCGGATTTCTGGCGCTACGCCTGCGACGTGGTGGGCCGCCACGGGTGCGGCGTGCCCGCGCTGGTCAACTACGACGTCTTCCACGCCAGCCAGTTGCGCAGCGGTTTCAAGCCCGAGCACGCCTGGAACGTCTCCTACAGCGGTTGCCAGTGGTATTGCGTGGTCGGCCGCGAATACCAGGACCAGGACGTCAACAGCGTGGTCCTCATCGCCCCGATGCAGCGGGCCATCGACATGGCCGTCGAGCGGGGCGTCGAGGACTGGGACGCCTTCTGGAGCATCTATTCCGAAGAGGTCGAAAAAACCTGCGACGCGCTGGTCGCCTTCAAAAACGAAGCCTACCGGCACCACGCCCGGTTGTGGCCCGAGATGGTCTGCTCGCTGATGATGCACAACACCATCGAAAAAGGCCGCGACATGACCGACTTCGAATCGGTGGACTACACGCACGTCTCGGTCAACGTCCTCGGCGTGCCGAACGTCTCCGACTCGCTCTTCGCGCTGAAAACCGCGGTCTTCGAGCGGAAAAAATTCACCCTCGCCCAAGTCCGCGACGCCTGCGCGCGCGACTGGACCGGCGAGGGCGAGGAGGCGATGCGCCAGTATCTGCTCCACCTGCCGAAATTCGGCAACGACGACGACGCGGCCGACGCCATGGCCGTGCAGGTCTCCGAGCAAATCCGCGAGGTGCTCGAAAACAAGCGCAACATCAAGGGCGGCCATTTCCGCCCCTCGCTCTTCCAGTTCATGGGCCACACCGTGGCGGGCCCCTACCTGGGCGCCACGCCGGACGGGCGCAAGAAGGCCGAACCCCTCGCCCACGGCATGAACCCGATGCACGGGCGCAACCGCAAGGGCATGAGCGCCACGGCCAATTCCTTCTGCAAGCTGGACTTCCGCAAATACCAGGGCGGCTCGATGCAAATCGAACTGCACCCGAGCTATTTCCCGGAGGGTGTCGAGCGCGGCGAACTGGTGGACCACTTCGCCACCGCCTTCATGAAAAAGGGCGGGGCGCAAATCAACCTGAACGTCTTCGACCTCGAGGAACTCCGCGACGCCTACGAGCACCCGGACAACCCGAAATACGAGGACATCGTGGTGAAAGTCACCGGCTA
>CAZRPT010000263.1:0-1871 GCA_964601985.1 uncultured Verrucomicrobiota bacterium | reverse complement strand
TCCGAGGTCTTCATCGGCGATCCCGAGGCCAACACCTACCTCCGCCGCGCCCACCGCAAGGGCTACGAACTGCCCGAGCAGGTCTGAACGGCGGGCCGCGCGCGCTTCAAGCGCGCGGCCCTTTGGGCCCCTGAGAGCTTGTCGGAAAACGCCGGGGGACGGCCTGCCACCAAGGAGCAACTTGCGCCCTTCCCGCAGGCGGAGGGAACGTCCCGTTTTTCAAACAGGCCCATCAACCGCCGGGAAGCACCGCCTCCTTGCCTCGGCGGCGGCGGGAGACGCGCTTTTTTCGGAATTCGGATGTCGGGACCCGGATTTCCGCGGCCGGAGATTGGGCGGGCCATCGCCATCGTTCCGCTGCATCTTATGCGCCGAATCGTTTTCGACGGGGGGTGAGTCTCCCGTGTCGGACGGCGGCGGGGAGGATGGGGATGGCGCGGCAGCGCCCGCCGGCACCGGGTCGGACGCGGCAGCGCCCGAGCCCGAAGACGCGGCGGCTTTCCGGAATTGCTCCCGCGCGGCCCGCGCTTCGGCGCTCCGGCCCAAGGCTTCCAGGACGCGGCTTTTCAAGCGCAGGGCCTCCGGATAATCCGGCTCCCGCTGGAGGCATTTCGTCACCGCCTTCAAGGCGGGCTCCAGCTTGCCGGCGGCAAACAGGCGTTGCGCCAGTTTGAGCCGGCTGTGGCCGTGCCATTGACGCTTGGGGGCGGGCGGCGGCGACTTCGTGGCGGGCGGCGCGGATGACGAAGCCGCGTTTTCGGCGCCGCTCCGCGCCATGACGGCCAGCAGCCGGGCATAGACGGTCCGCGCCTCGGAAATCTTTCCCCGTGAAGCCAGCAGACGGCCTTTCAGCAACAGGGCGTGGGGATCGTCCGGGGTCTGCCGGAGGCATTGCTCCACCAGCTTCGCGGCGTCCTCCAGGCGGCCCTCCGCGAACATGCGCCGGGCCAGATTCAAGCGGGTGCGTTCCCGCCAGCGGTCGTCGCGCACCATGGGCGGCGCCTGGGGATGCAGCACCCGCTCAAATTCCGCGTCGCTCAGCTCGCCCAGGGCATGCCGCACGGCGCCTTCGATCAACACGGCGTAATTGATCTTGTGAAACGGCAGGTAATGGCGCAATCGCCCTTGGGCGTCGGTGACGCCCACCACCGGATACAACGCCACGCCCAACCGTCCGAACAGCGCATCCCCCACGTCCACCAGCACCGGCGCGTCCAGCTTCACCGCTTGTGCCGCTTCCCGCGCCGCGGCGGGGGAAACCCGGTCCGAAACCACGGCCACCCAGCTCACCGGGCGGTCGCGCAGCCGGTCGCGCACGGCGGCGAACTGTTTCAAGGCGGCCCGGGAATGCGCCTTGGCGGGATCGAAAAAGATGAACGCGCTCACGTTGGTGCGTCCCCGGAAGGGATGGGGATCGCCCGCCAGCGTGGGCAGTTCGACGTTTTCAATGACCGTCCCCACTTTGGCGTGGGTGAATCCCGGCAAAAGCGGGGAAAACAGCAGCCCGACCGCCAGCGTCAGAAGAGTCCGCCGGCGCGCGCGCGGACGACCGCGGCCCGGCGCGCGCCGGCAATGCCAACGAGAAAAAACGGAAGCGTTCATCGGCCGGAAGGAAAAAACCGCGTTCAACGGGCCGGCTTCGCGTCCGGTTTCTTGAGGGGACCGGTCAGCGTGTTGTCATAACTGAGCTTCTTGTGGCAGGTGCGCGCGCAAAAGCCGCCGGTGGGGGTGCGGGTGTAATTGAGTTTCAGCACCCAGCCCCGGGATCCATAAGGCACGCCGTCGCGAATCAAATGCACCTGGCTGGCGGCGTGCACCTCGTGGCAGGCGCGGCAGGTGCGGCCGCGGCTGGTCTTGTGTACATGCACATA
>CAZRPT010000262.1:0-27592 GCA_964601985.1 uncultured Verrucomicrobiota bacterium | reverse complement strand
GGCGTCGGCGGCGGCGGCGTCGACGGCGGCGTCGGCGGCGGCGAAGGCGGCGGCGAAGGCTCTGGCGGCGGCGGCGGCTCTGGCGGCGTCGACGACTCTGGCGGCGGCGTCGGCGTCGGCGATAACGTTAAAAATTTTTCTTGCCTCCGCCCTCTCCTCTACAGAGGAGAGGGCGGAGGCAAAAATGGCCGCTTCCACCGCCTGAACCACTTCCGGATACGGACGGCCCCATTTCACCTCGGCGCGAATCAGGGGAAACACCCGCAGGGCGCAGCGGACCGCCAGGGCCACCATGGCTTGCCGGGGCAGTTGGGCAATCTCTTCGGAGGTCAGTGGTTCGGCTTCGGGCATTGGTCCGTTCTTCTCCCTCGGCGGCAGCCTTCCCGCTACCGCGCGCCAATTTCGGGTCGCCCCACTCAACCCAATCCCGCCCCCCGCTGTCAATCCACCATTCCCGGCCCGGCCCGCGGGGTGGGGGAAGGCCGAAGGACCGGGGGACCGAGGGAGCGAAGGAAATCCGAATCCCGAAATCCGAAATCCGAAAAGGAGATTTACTTCGCAGCCGCTGGCGTGAGGCGGAGGCTTCCCACCTGTAGCGCAGGCTTCCAGCCTGCTGTTTCGCCGACTTCCAGTCGGCCAAGCGGGCGGGCAAGAGCGGCCGCCGTGTAGCGCCGGCTGGCAGCCTGCCGTATCGTGGCGCGGCACGCCGCGGGGCGGACGATTCCTCCCATGGCCGTCGAGATGAGAAGGCGGCCGGTCCGGAGGAAAATCCGGGGAGCCGAAGGAGCGGGGGAGCGAAGGAATTCCGAAAAGAAGCATCCCCGTGGCCGCCGGGATGACGGGAGGCAACGGCGGCGGCGGGCGCTCGCGCTTCGGGCGCGCCCCTCGGTTTTCGTCAGAAGGGCGACGAGGGAGGCGGATGGGGGCCGGGCTTTTCGGGGTCGGAATTCACCGGGCCGCCGTGGGGGAATTCGCCCGGGCTGCCGCCTTCCGGCGCGGCTTCTTCGGCGGTCGAAGCGGGGTCCGGAGAAGGGGGGGAAGGTCGCGGTTCCGCCGCCGGCGGGGTTTCCGCTCCCGGCGTTGCTGCCGGTGTTGTTTCTTCAGCGGGGGCGGGTTCCGCAGCTTTTTCCGCTTCGGTCTCCGGGGCGGGAGCCGGGCCGGTGCTGGCGGAGAAAGCTTGATGGGCGGGGGACGGAGCGTCGGGGTCGGGAGCGGGTTCCGGCTCCGGCAGCGGTTTCAGGGTGACGAGCGGTTTGCGCAGCAGCCGTCCTTGGAAGGAGTAGCCCGGGGCCAGCAGGGCCACGACGGGCGCGCCGGCCCGGGCGGCGGCGGCTTCGGGTTCGGGGAGGTGGTGTTGTTCGGCGTCGAACGGGGCGCCGGGGGGCACTTCCAGCCGCGCCAGGCCCACCCGGCGCGCGGCATCCAGGCACGCGTGCTGAAAGCGGCCGATCTCGCGGGCGACCTTTCGCTGGCCGGAGCGGTCGGCGGCGGTGTGCAGGGCGTGGATGTGGTCCATGATGAACACCAGCACTTGCAGCCAGGTGTTTTCGCCCTGCCGCAGTTTCTGCACTTCCAGGCGGAGGTGCCGGCGCTCGGTGTCGTTGGCCCGGGTCAGAAATTCCTGGAACTTGCCCTCCCGTTCGGCCATTTCCGCCGCCATGTCGCGGGCGGCCCGGGCGGTGCGGTCCGCGGCGTCCTGGGCGGTCTGCCATTTGTTGGTGGCGATTTCCACCCGGCGGGCCACCTCGTCGAGCTGCTGAATGCGGGCCACGGTGTCTTTCAGCTCGTCGGTTTCCATGCGTTTCAGGGCGGCCCGATGCCGCAACACCCACGGCCACACCCCCAGCCACGCGCCCAGCGCCACGCAAAAACCGATGGCCGCCACTTCGTATCCCTGCAACGGACGATGTCCCTGCGCGAACAACACCGTCGCCGTCGCCAGCAACACGCCGTCGCCGATCAAAAACGGGAGGTGAAATCCGGCCGTCGCGGGCTTTGCTTTCCGAGCTTCGCTCATGCGCGGGAAGGTTTACGAAAACCCCTCCTCCAAGGCGAAGCAAAACCGCGTTCGCCGATGGGGGCGGTTCCCGTTTCGCGGCCGCTCCGACTCAGTCCAGCGACCGCCATTTGATGTGGCGCAGCGCGCCGGTGGTGACCCAGGTGGAGAAGCCGAACGGCTGGCTCATTTCGATTTCGCCCGGGCGGACCGTGATGCGGTGGTCGGCGATCAACTCGTTCACCACCTCGAGTTTGCCGACCCAGCATTGAAGCCGTTTCGGGGTGACGCGGACGCGGACGCGGTACCACCGGTTCTCCTTGAAATCGAGAAAGACGCTGGTGGAGTTTTCCGAGGCGTCCATGCCGTCGAGGCTGGAGATGCCCACCACGCCGCCGCCCCAGCCGCCCAGCACCAGCGAGCAGCAGTTGGTGCCCACGGGAAAGGTGACCGTGCCGAAGAAATCGGTGCCCATGACCCGCTTGGCGTCGTACACCAGCTCGTAATTGGTGCGAAACAGGTTGGTCGGGCCGTTGACGCCGGTGAGCATCGCGCCCATCTCCATGACGAGGTTGCCGTCCTCCACCTTCACGTCGCCGTGTCCGGCGTAATCGGTGATCTTCCAGCCCTTCAGGGTCCTGCCGTCGAAGAGGGAATGCCAGCCCGTCCCCTCGAGGGGCGGAATTTCCTCGTGCGGTTGCAGCCGGTGGGGCCGGGGCGCGGGTGGCGGAGCGGGCGGGGTGTCGTCGCCGGCCCGCGCGCCGGTCCAGAGCAGACCGCCCAGGAGCACCGCCCAACCCGGATAAAGCAAGGGATGTGTTTTCATGATGTCTCGGATCGAATTGTCGCGTCGGTTCACTGAACGGTCCCCAATGTGGCCCCGAACCCGCCGGTTGGCGAGTCCGGGTTTGCGCGCGGACGCGGTGGAGAACCCGCCGGAAACGGGGAACCCCCCGCGGCGCGCGGACCCGCGATCTCCGAAACGGGCGCAAAACGTCCCCGGGGGACGGGCCGGGGCGGCGGCCCCCCGCGGCGGGAGGCCGCGTCACCGGCTGCCGGGTTTGACGGCGGGCAGGGCCGCCAGATCCGGCGGAAGCCGGTCCGGCGCGAAGGTTTCCACGGTCAGTTGAATCAGGCTGTGCAACGGCACCCCGAGGTCCGCCGTCCCGCCGGAACGGTCCACCAACACCGCCACCGCCAGCGGCGTCCCGCCGTGCGCGCGAACGATCTCGAGCGTCTGGCGCACCCGTCCCCCCTGGGTGACCACGTCCTCCACCACCAGCATCCGTTCGCCCGGCGCGATCGTGAACCCCCGCCGCAGCACCAGTTCCGCGTCCTCCTTTTCGGCGAAGATGAAGCGGCATCCCAGTTGGCGGGCCACCTCCTGGCCGATGACCAGTCC
This sequence comes from uncultured Verrucomicrobiota bacterium, assembly GCA_964601985.1. GTDB lineage: Bacteria > Verrucomicrobiota > Verrucomicrobiia > Limisphaerales > J093 > J093. The sequence goes on along the minus strand of CAZRPT010000262.1, from coordinate 24,194 downwards.
CCCCATCGCGGGGGCGATGACCGTGGCGGGACGCAGCGGGCGCACCCGTTCCGCCAAAGCCGCGCCGAAACGCTCCACCACCGGCATTTGTTGCAGGGCCAGCGCGCATTGGAAAAACTGCCGGCTGTGCCGCCCGCTGCGAAGCACGAAATGGCCTTCCAGCAACGCGCCGGATTCACGGAACAGTTCGAGGGCTTGCTCGCTCGTCATGGGCGGGATTGGAACCCGGTTCCGGGGCCGGATTCAATCATGATCCGCCCCGCCCCGCCTTCCCCGGGCGCCCCCCGCCGGCCGAACGCCCCGCACTTTTCCCGCTCCCGTCGGACGCTTGGTTGCTTCGCGGGGGGGCTTTGTGTATTTTCCAGCTTCTTTGGTTTTAGATGACGATGCGCAAGAAGGTGAAACAACCGAATCAGCAAACCGCCACGCCGGAGGCGAAGTCCCCCGAAAACGCGGAAAACGCGACCGCGCCGGAAACGGCGGCGGAAGCAGCGGCCGCCCTGGAGGAGGATCTGGCCGCGCTCCGGGAGAAGGCCGAGCAGATGGAGGCCTACAAGGACCACCTGCTCCGTGCCCGGGCGGATCTGGACAATTTCCGCAAACGCGCCGCCCGCGAGCGCGAGGAGGCGGCCCGGTTCGCCAACGAGTCGCTCATGGAAAAGCTGATCCCGGTGCTGGACAGCTTCGAGAGGGCGGTGCAGGCCACCGACGACCAGGCGGCGGCGGGCAGTGACGCCGTGCGTGACGGGGTGCGGATGATCTTCCAGCAGCTCAAGTCGGCGCTGACCGACGCGGGCCTCGAGGAGATTGACGCCACCGGCCAGGAGTTCGATCCCAACCTGCACGAGGCGGTCTCGACGCTGGAGACCGACGAGGTCGAGGAGGGACACGTGGCGCGGCAACTGCGCAAGGGGTACCGGCTGCGGGAACGCCTGCTGCGGCCCGCGATGGTGGTGGTGGCCCGGAAGCCCGCCGCCTGACTTCCTTTTCTCCGGCCATGGCACAGCGCGATTTTTACGAGGTGCTGGGAGTTTCCCGGGACGCGTCGGCGGAGCAGATCAAAAAGGCCTACCGCAAGCTGGCGATCAAGTACCACCCCGACAAAAATCCGGGCGACCACGAGGCCGAGGAAAAGTTCAAGGAGCTGGGGCGCGCCTACGAGGTGCTCAGCGACCCCCAGCAACGGGCGGCGTACGATCAATACGGCCCCGACGCCTTTGACGCGCGGAGCCGCGCGCGGGGCGCGGGCGGCGGCTTCGGCGGGTTTCACGACCCGTTCGACATCTTCCGCGAGGTGTTCGGCGGTGGCGCGGGCGGCAGCATCTTCGACGAATTGTTCGGCGGGGGCCGGCCGCGGCGGGATCCCTCCGGCGCCCAGCGCGGCGCGGATCTGCGCTACGACTTGGAGATTTCCTTCCTCGAAGCGGCCCTCGGCTGCGAGAAGAAGATCAAGCTCCGCAAGGCGGCCCCCTGCGACGCCTGCGGGGGCAGCGGCGCGGAACGGGGCTCGGGCCGGCGGACCTGCTCGGCCTGCGGCGGGCGCGGCCAGGTGGAACAGGTGCTGGGCGGCTTCATGCGGGTGCGCCAGACCTGTCCGCGCTGCGACGGCGCGGGCCAGGTGATCGAGCACCCCTGCCGCCACTGCCAGGGCAGCGGCCGGGTCGAGAAAAACAGCACGGTCAAAATCCGCATCCCGGCCGGCGTGGACACCGGCACCCGGCTGCGCTCCAGCGGCAACGGCGAAGCCGGCGCGCGCGGCGGCCCCCCGGGCGATTTGTACGTGGTGCTGCACGTCCGCCCGCACGAGTTGTTCCAGCGGGACGGCGACGATCTCTGGTGCGAGGTGCCGATCAGTTTCGTGCAGGCGGCGCTGGGCGCGGAGATCGAGGTGCCCACGCTCACCGGCAAGGCGCACATCAAAATCCCGCCGGGCACGCAATCCGGCACGGTCTTCCGCCTGAAACATCAGGGCCTGCACAACCTCCAGGGCTACGGCCAGGGCGACCTGCACGTGCGGGTGGTGGTCGAAGTGCCCGCCCGCCTGAACCGCGAACAGCGCGCCAAGCTCGAGGAGTTCGCGGCGTTGTGCGACGAAACGGTGAACCCGCGCTCGCGCAGCTTCTTCGAAAAAGCGCGCGACCTCTTCCGCTGAACCCGCGTCCCCTCCCATGCCCCGGTTCCATCTGCCGCCCGCCGCGTGTGAGGGGCCGGAATTGCGCCTGACCGGCGCGGAAGCCGCCCACGCCACCCGTGTGCTGCGCCTGCGACCGGGCGACCGCGTCACCGTGCTGGACGGCGCGGGAAGCGAATACGACTGCCAAATCGCCGCCCTCGCGCGCGGGGAGGCGCGGCTGGTCGTCCGCGAAAGCCGCCGTCATCCGCCGCCCATGCCGGCGCTCATCCTGCTCCCGGCGGTGCTCAAGGCGCGCGGCATGGACTGGCTCCTGCAAAAGGCCACCGAACTGGGCGCGACGGAAATCCGGCCCGTGCTGACGCGGCGTTGCGTGCCGGAATTCCCGCCCCGGGAGGCGGAACGCAAACGCGCCAAATGGGAGGCCGTCGCCGTCGAAGCCATGAAACAATGCGGCGCGCCGTGGCTGCCGCGCGTGGCCCCGCCCCGTCCCTTGTCCGCTTTCCTGACGGAACCGCCCCCCGCCGAACCGGCCCTGCTGGCGGACTTGTCGCCGGCGGCCCGCCCCCTGCGGGAACTGCTGGCGGCTTGGCGTGAACAACCCGGCTGGCCGCCGAAAAAAATCGCCCTCTGGATCGGCCCCGAAGGCGATTTCACCCCCGAAGAGCGGGACGCCCTTCTGGCTCACGGCGCGCACCCGGTCTCCTTCGGCCCCCGCGTCCTCCGCAGCGAAACGGCGGCCCTCTACGGCCTGTCCGTCCTCGGTTACGAGTGCGCCTCCCCAAACCGGTGAAGACAGGCAGCCCGGAGGGCCGACCTTCCCGTTTCCCCGCGCGCCGCTCCCGCCGGGGCGCTCAGCGCCGGCCGCCCCGGGGCATGGGACGCGGGCGTCCGATGTTGCCGGGCGGGCGCCCCGGCGGACGCGAAGGCGGGCGGATGACCGGGGTCGTCGGCCCGGAGGAGGGCGGCGGCTTCACGCCGGGCGGGCGGCCCGGAGGTTTCCCCGGCGGTTTGCCGTTCGGCGGGCGATGCGGCCGGTCCGGCGGCGGATGATGCCCCCACCCGTAGTCGAAGCCGTAGTGAGGATACGGATACCCGTAATACACGGAGACGCCGCCGCCGGAGGAATATCCGGCGCTGGAGCAGCCCGCCAACAGGCAGACGCCCGCCAACGCGGCGGCCGAAACAAAAAGCGAACCAAAAATTTTCATGGGCAGGAGGCGTTAAAACGGATTACCGGGTCCAGCGTTGCACGATCAAAAAAGCGCCGGCGGGATCGCTGATCAAGGCGCTTTCCCCGTTGCTGGCGGGATCATCAGGACGCACCCAGACCCGCCCGCCCAGCCGGGAAACCCGCCCCAGGATCGCCCCGGGATCCCGCACCCGCACCACCGGCACCCAGCGGGCGCGGAAATCCTCGCGAAACACGTGCCGCACGCCGGCCCGCCATTTCCCGTCCCGGACGAAAACGGTGTAACGCTCCACCTCGACGAGGGAATCGTACCCCGCCAGAGTTTGGTAAAAGGCAATCGTGTCCGCCGGCCGCGCGGTCCAGAGTTCGTCCCACAGCCACTCCCCCGGCGCGGGGGGCGTGTCCGGGGGATCGCCGGTGGCGGAGTGGAGCAACACCAGTTGCGCCCCTTGGGGATCACTCACCAACGCGCCCCGTCCGCGCGGCCCCATGTCCGCGGGGCCGGAAAGCGTCTTCCCGCCCTCCGACTCGAGAAAAGCGACTGCTTCATCCACGTCCGGCACGGACAAACTGCCCACCCAGAGGGCCCGGGCCGCCGGATCCTCCGGCTGCTTGACTTCAACCACGCCCCCGATGCGGCGGTTCTGGTTCCGGATGATCGTGTACGGCCCCTTCGTCGTGAACGTCCACCCGAACAAGCCGCCGTAGAACGCCCGCGCCCGGGCCGCGTCGGGAGTGAGCAGGTCGTGCCACACAAACTTGCCCGGATGCCATTGCCGCGTCGGCGTTTCCGTGACGGGCGCCAGCCACCGGCCGCCCGGGGCCTTCGTCGCGGAACGTGGTCCGGCGCACCCGGCAACCAGCAGCCCGGCCAGCGCCGCGCCCGCCAGCGCCGCGCCCCGACCGGAAGCGCGGGTCCGGGCGGACGGAGAACCCGGGAAAAGTCCCAAGGGGAATTGCTGTTTCATTTCCCGGCAGCATCCCGTCTTCCCCGTTTCGCGCAAGCAAAATCAGCGTCGGCCCCGCCGGAAAAACACCGGCCGGGCTCTTCCGCGCGAACCGGCGGGAAGGCCGGTTCAAGGCGTTTGAACATCAAGCAGGCGGAAGGGCGGTGACGCAGCGGGCGCAGAGTTCGGGGTGGTCCGCGTGTTGGCCGACGCTGGGTTCCCAATGCCAGCAGCGGCGGCATTTGTTGCCGTCGGCCGGGCGCACGGAAACCGTTTCGGCGTCCGCGGGCGCCGCCGCCGCGAAGGTGAGCTGGGAGACGTTGAGCAGCTCGCGCAGTTGTTCGGTGGCGTCCGCGCCGCCCGCCGCCTGAAAACGCTCCTCGGCCACCACGAGGTCCACCCGGGCTTCGAGGCTTTTGCCGATCTGCTTGGCCTGGCGCGCCTTTTCCAGTTCCGGCAGGACGTGTTCGCGCAGGGCGAAGAGGGCTTCCCAGCGGGCGGTTTCGGCCGGGGTCAGTTCCAGTCCGCGCGGCGTCCAGAGGGTTTCGTGCACCGATTGGCCGTCGTGGCCGGGGATGAATTCCCACGCCTCGTCGGCGGTGAAGGCCAGCATCGGCGCGAGCAACTGGCACAGGCCGGTCACCAGCCGGTGCAGCGCGGTCTGGGTGGAGCGCCGCCGCGGCGCGTCGGCGGGGTCGGTGTAGAGCCGGTCCTTCACCACGTCGTGGTAGATGGCGGACAGCTCGACCGCCGCGAACTGGCTGAGGCGTTGATAGACCACGTGAAATTCGTAGGCCGCGTAGGCGCGTTGGACGGCCTGCTCCAGTTGTCCGAACCGGTCGAGGATCCAGCGGTCCAGGCCGGTGAGGCGGTCGTCCGGGACGGCGTGCCGGGCGGGAGCGAAATCGAACAGGTTCGCCAGTTGGTAACGGAGGGTGTTGCGCAACAGCCGGTAGGTCTCGGCCACTTTTTTGATGCGCTCCTCGCTGACGACGATGTCGTTGCGGTAATCCTGCGAGGCCACCCAGAGCCGGAGGATGTCCGCGCCCCACTGCTTCACGTAGGCCTCGGCGGTCTGCGGTTTTTCGTAGCCGCCCTGGCCCTGTTTGCTCTTCGAGATTTTCTCCCGGTCGGCGTCCACCATGAAGCCGTGGGTGAGGACGGTGCGGTAGGGCGCGGCGCCGTTGCCGGCCAGCGAAAGCAGGAGGGAGGATTGGAACCAGCCGCGGTGCTGGTCGCTGCCTTCCAGATAGACATCCGCCCGCCACGGGTGGGGATCCTGATCGTCCGGGTCCGGGCGCAGTTCCTCCCGCTCCATGAGCACGGCGCGCGAGGAGGAGCCGGAATCAATCCACACGTCGAGCGTGTCGGTGGATTTCGCGACCGCCTCGGGACCGGACCAGTCGGCCGGCCGCACCGCCGCCCAGAGTTCCTCGACCGGCTTCTCGAACCAGACGTTCGAGCCGTGCTCCTCCACCAGATCGGCGGTGGCGCGCACGATCCGGGCGTCCAGGAAGGGGGCGCCCTGGGCGTCGTAAAACGCCGGGATGGGCACGCCCCAGGTGCGCTGGCGCGAGATGCACCAGTCGGGCCGCGAACTCACGGCGCCTTCGATGCGCGCCTTCCCCCACTCGGGCACCCAGTGGACGTCGTTGATGGCCGCCCGCGCCTGCTCCCGGAAGGTCGGGCCGCCCGCGTCCGGCGCGTGGTCAATCTTGATGAACCACTGGTCCATGGCGCGGAAGATCACCGGCGTCTTGCTGCGCCAGCAGTGCGGATAGCTGTGGGGGTAATCCTCCCGCTGCACCAGGGCCCGGCGCGCGGCGAGCTCCTCGATCACCACGTCGTTGGCCTCGCTCCGGCCCCGGCGCTCCAGGATGGCCTTGCCCAGAAAATGGGCGGGCATCTGCTGTTCGGCGGGCAGGTCGGCGGTGTGGGTGAAGCAGCCGTGGTCGTCCACCGGCGAATAGATCGGCAGCCCTTCGCGCAGGCCCAGCAGGTAGTCGTCCATGCCGTGGCCGGGCGCGATGTGAACGAAGCCGGTGCCGGTCTCGTTGTCCACGAAGTCGGCGGGAAACAGCCGCCCCGTCCGTTCGCAGAACGGGTGGCGGTATTCAAGGTCGGCGAAGTGACCGCCTTCGAGGCTGCGGATGATCTGATAGCCCTGCCAGCCGCACCGCTCCGCCACCGTTTCCAGCAGCAGCGACGAAACGAGGTAATCCTCGAACTGGTCGCCCTCGCCCACCCGCACCAGCGAGTAGCTGAAGTCCGCGTTGTAGGCCACGGCGAGGTTGGCGGGCAGGGTCCACGGCGTGGTGGTCCAGATCAGCAGGAAGGTGTTCTCGTGGCCGATGACCGGAAACTTCACGTACACGCTCTGGCTGACGTGATCCCGGTATTCGACCTCCGCCTCCGCCAGCGCCGTGCGGCAGGGGATGCTCCAATACACCGGTTTCTTGCCGCGATAGACGAAGCCCTTTTCGACCAGATCGGCGAACAGCCGCAGCTCCGCCGCCTCGTAACGCCGATCGAGGGTGAGGTAGGGCTTTTCCCACTCGCCCAGCACGCCCAGCCGACGGAACTGCTTCCGCTGAAGGGCGATGAACTTGCGGGCGTACTCGGCGCACGCCGCGCGGATGGTGGCGGCGTCCGCGTCGCCCTGCCCGTTTTTCCGCAGCTCCTGGGTCACCTTGAACTCGATCGGCAGCCCGTGACAATCCCACCCCGGCACGTACGGCACGCGGCGGCCGGCGAGGGTTTGGTGTTTCAGGATGAAGTCCTTGAGGATCTTGTTCAGCGCCGTGCCGACGTGGACGTCGCCGTTCGCGAACGGCGGCCCGTCATGCAGCAGAAAGCGGGGGGCGTCCCGGCGGGCGGCTTGAATGCGGGCGTAGAGCCCGTCCGCCTCCCAGCGGGCCAGGCGTTCCGGTTCGCGCCGCACGAGATCGGCCTTCATGGGGAAGTCCGTCCGCGGCAGGTTGAGCGTATTTTTGTAATCCATCGCCATGTCCACCAAGAGCCGCGCACCGTATCAGCCCGTCCGCCGCATTGGCAAGCCGGGGCCGAATTGGACCGTAATTCCGCAAGCGGAGGGCATGGGGAGCGAAGGCATGACTTTTTGAGGCAATTCGGTTTGCGGCGGGTTCCGGGGTTTGGGGTTGTCGCGGCGACGGGGTTTTCCTACACTGACCGTCGCCGGGAAGCATCCCCAATCCGACAGGCAAAACCGCCCTCCGGGCCGCGGATGCCCAGTGGACCTATGGCCAAGACGACAACCAGCGAAGAGAAATACGACGCCTCCAAAATCGACAAGCTCGAGGGCTTGGAAGCCGTCCGGAAACGGCCGGGCATGTACATCGGCGATCCCGACGAACGGGGCCTCCATCACTGCGTGTTCGAGGTGCTGGACAACTCGATTGACGAGCACCTCGCCGGCTACTGCAAGCGGGTGGTGGTGACCCTGCACGTGGACGGCTCGTGCAGCATCAAGGACGACGGCCGCGGCATCCCGGTGGACATCCACCCCAAATGGAAGATCCCCGCCGTGGAGCTGGTCCTCACCAACCTCCACGCCGGCGGCAAGTTCGGCCAGGGGGCCTACAAGTACTCCGGCGGCCTGCACGGGGTGGGGGCGAAGTGCGTCAACGCCCTGTCGGACTGGTTCAAGGTCGAGGTCTATCGGGACCAGAAGGTCTATTACATGGAGTTCGCCAAGGGAAAGACCGCCCGCAAGCTGGAGGTCATCGGCAAGGCGCAGCACACCGGCACCATGGTCACCTTCAAGCCGGACCCGACCATTTTCACGATCACCACCGAGTTCAAGTTCGAGATCCTCGCCCGCCGCCTGCGCGAGCTGGCCTTCCTGAATCCCGGCCTGGAGATCACCCTCATTGACGAGCGGGACGACAACCGCACCGAGACCTTTCTTTACAAGCACGGCATCGAGGAGTTCGTCCGCCAGATGGGGCGCAACAAGCAGCTGATCCACCCCAAGCCCATCGTGCTGTCCGGGCGGCGCACCATCCAGACCGATCGCGGCGAGGACGAGGTGTTCGTGGACTGCGTGCTCCAGTACAACGACGGTTACAGCGACCAGATCCTCTGCTTCGCCAACTCCATCGCCAACACCGACGGCGGCACCCACTTGACCGGCTTCCGCACCGCCCTGACCCGCGCCATCAACCAGTACGCCCGCAGCAACAACCTGATCAAGGAGAAGGACCCCGCCATCAGCGGCGACGACGTCCGGGAGGGGCTGATCTGCGTGCTCAGCGTCAAGCTGCCCAATCCCCGCTTCGAGTCCCAGACCAAGGTCAAGCTCGTCAACACCGAGATCGAGGGCATCGTGGCCTCGGTCGTCTATGACGGTTTGATGACCTTCTTCGACGCCAATCCGTCGGTGGTGAAGAAGATCATTGACAAGAGCCTGAACGCCGCCCGCGCCCGCGAGGCCGCCCGCAAGGCGCGGGAGACCGTCCGCAAAAGCGCCATGACCGGCGGCGGGCTGCCCGGCAAGCTGGCCGATTGCTCCGACCGCAACCCCGAGAACACCGAGCTGTTCATCGTCGAGGGCGACTCGGCCGGCGGCTCCGCCAAGCAGGGGCGCGACCGCAAGTTTCAGGCCATCCTGCCCATCCGCGGCAAGCTCATCAACGTCGAGAAGGCGCGTCTGGACAAGGTGCTCCAGAACCGCGAAATCCGCACCATGATCACGGCGGTGGGGACCGGCATCGGCGACGGCGAGGGCGAGGGGGCGTTCAACCTCGAAAAGCTCCGCTACCACAAGATCATCATCATGACCGACGCGGACGTGGACGGTTCGCACATCCGCACCCTGTTGCTGACCTTCTTCTACCGGCAGATGCCGGCCCTCGTTCGCGAGGGCTACGTGTACATCGCCCAGCCGCCGTTGTATCAGATTTCGCGCCGCAAACGGGTCGAATACATCGAGGGCGACGCCCAGTTGAACCGGCTCCTGATCGAGCTGGGCAGCGAGGACGTCCGGCTCCGCAGCCTCAAGGACCAGCGGGAACTCTCCCACAAGCAACTGGCCGAGACCCTCGAGCTGCTCCTCTCGCTGGACAAGCTGGCCAAAAACATCCAGCGGCACGGCGGGGATTTCGCCGAGTACCTCGAACACCGCAAACCCGGCACCCTGGCCCTGCCCCATCACCTCGTGCGGGTGCGCGAGGGGAACGAGGAGACGGTCCACTACTTCCACAGCGAGGAAGAACTGCGGGAGTTCGGCGAGGCCAACCCGGATCTGGGCCTGTTCGACGACGAAAACGACGAGGGCGCCGAGCCGGCCAGGAACGGCACGGCCCGCGCGAAGGAGGGCCCGCGCCGGCGCGCCCGGCACGTGGAGCTGTTCGAGCGCGCCGCCATCGAGGAGCTGCTTCAGCGCCTCTCCCGCAAGGGACTGACCATCGAGCACTACGCCGCCCAGGATCAGCCCTTGTTCGAGCTGGTCGAGGGCCACGGCGAGGACGAGCGCGCCCGCCCCATCTTCGCCATCCCGGAAATCCTCCCCGCCATCACCGAGGTGGGCAAACGCGGCCTCCAGATCAAGCGGTTCAAGGGACTGGGCGAGATGAACCCGAAGGAGCTTTTCGAAACCACGATGGACCCCGCCCGCCGCAAGCTGCTGCGCATCGAGCTGACCGACGCGGTCGAGGCCGAGGAAATGTTCACCAAACTGATGGGCGACGAGGTCGAGCCCCGCCGCCAGTTCATTGAAGACAACGCGCTCAACGTGCGCAACCTGGACGTGTAACCCCCTGATGGATCAGCCGGCGGTCATCATTGCTTATTGCGGGCTCTGTTGCAGCCACTGCGGCATGTATAGAAAGGGAAAATGCCAGGGCTGCCACAGCGAACGGCCGATGAACCGGAACTGCAAAATGAAGGCCTGCGCCATGAGCCGCGGCCATGCCACCTGCGCGGATTGCGGAGATTTCGCGGATTTCAAGGAGTGCAAAAAATTGTACAATCTCGTCTCCCGCTTTTTCGGTTTCATCTTTCACACGGATCGCATCGCCAATCTCAACCGAATCAAGCGCATTGGCCTGGATGCATTCAGGAAAGAAAAAATGCTGGATCACCGTCCATGAACCCGTCGTCCGAACAATCCACTTTTTCCCTTCCTCGCGACGCCCGCCGTTTCGCGCGGCGCGGCGCCCGAACCCGGTAAATTAAGTTACAGCGGCTGCCTTTTTCCGACCCATGCCCGAATCGAACGACACGCCCCCTCCGAAGGCCCCCTCCACCTCCCTGTTCGCCGCGAACGAGAAAATCGCCCAGGTCAACGTCGCCGACGAGATCAAGAACTCGTTCTTGGACTACTCGATGTCGGTGATCATCTCGCGGGCGTTGCCGGACGCCCGGGACGGCCTCAAGCCCTCCCAGCGCCGGCTGCTCTACGCGATGTTTCACGACCTGAACCTCCTGCCCGGGCGGAAGCATCTCAAGTGCGCCCGCATCGTCGGCGAGACGATGGGTAAATACCACCCGCACGGCGACCAGGCCATCTACCCCACCCTCGTCCACATGGCCCAGCCGTGGGCGATGCGCGAGATCCTCGTGGACGGCCAGGGCAACTTCGGCTCGGTGGAGAACGATCCCCCGGCGGCCATGCGCTACACCGAGGCGCGGCTCACCCACCTCGGCGCCCTCCTCATGGAGGACATGGACAAGGACACGGTGGATTTCGCCCCGACCTACGACGAGGAGCACGTCGAGCCCACCGTCCTGCCGGCGGCCTTCCCCAACCTCCTCGTCAACGGCGGCACCGGCATCGCCGTGGGCATGGCCACCAACATGGCCCCCCACAACCTCGGCGAGGTGGTGGACGCCATTTGCGCCCAGATTGACCACCCGGACATCACCATCCCCGAGCTCATGCAGCACATCCAGGGGCCGGACTTCCCCACCGGCTGCATGATCTGCGGGCGCGAGGGGATTCGGAAATACTTCGAAACCGGCCGCGGCTCGATGAAGATCCGGGGCAAGGTGGGGGTCGAACAGCGCCGGGGCGGCCGCGAGCAGATCGTCGTCACCGAAATCCCCTTCAACGTCAACCGCGCCCAGCTCGTCGCGCGCATCGCCCAACTGGTCAACGAGGGCAACATCAAGGAGCTGAAGGACATCACCGCCGTCCGGGACGAATCCGACGAAAACACCCGGGTGGTCATCGAGATCAAGCGGGACGCCATCCCGAAGGTGGTCATCAACAACCTCTACAAATACACCCAGCTCGAAACCAGCTTCTCGGTCAACGCCCTCGCCATTGACCATGGCCGGCCCAAGACGCTCAACCTCAAGGAGCTGATCAACTGCTACATCGAGCACCGGCGCGAAGTGGTGCTCCGCCGGACCCGCTTCCTCCTCGACAAGGCCGAGCGCCGCGCCGAGGTCCTCGAAGGCTACCTCATCGCCCTCGCCAACCTCGACGAAATCATCCGCATCATCCGCGGCTCCCGCAACCGCGACGAGGCCAAGGTGCGGCTGCTCGCCTTCGACTGGACCCGCAAGCAGGTCGAGCGCTGGGGCGTGCTGATTCGCAGCGAGGCCCGGCTCACCGAGGGCCGCTACGCCTTCTCCGAGCGGCAGGTCAACGCCATCCTCGAACTCCGCCTCTACCAGTTGACCGCCATGGAGGTGGACAAGGTGAAGCAGGAATACCAAGCCCTGCTGGAAACCATCCGCGACCTCCGGGACATCCTCGCCCGCGAGGAACGGGTGATGAACATCATCAAGGAGGAACTCCTCCGCATCCGCGACAAACACGCCACGCCGCGCCTGACGGAAATCGTGGCCAGCGAGAGCGAGATTTCGATCGAAGACCTCATCGCCAACGAGGCCGTCATCATCACCATGACCCACCGCGGGCTGATCAAGCGCACCAACATCAGCTCCTACCGCTCCCAGCGCCGCGGCGGCAAGGGGGTCATCGGCATGCGCACCCGCACCCAGAACCATGCCGCCGTGGACGGCGAAGCCGGGGACTTCATCGAACACCTCTTCCCCGCCAGCACCCACGATTACCTGATGTTCTTCACCAACACCGGGCGGGTTTATGTCGAGCGGGTGCTCGAGATTCCCGACATGGGCCGCTCCGCCAAGGGCCGCAGCATCGCCAACCTGCTCGAACTCCAGAGCGGCGAAAAAGTGGCGGCCCTCATCCGGGTGCAGGGCCAGACGGGCCCCAACAAGGAAGACACCACCTGGCAGCAGCCCCTCAACGTCTTCTTCGCCACCCGCCGGGGCACCGTCAAACGCACCGCCCTCTCCGCCTTCGCCAACATCCGGCGCGGCGGCATCAAGGCCATCCTCATCGGCGAAGGCGACACCCTCATCCAGGCGCGCCTCACCTCCGGTCACGACGAAGTGGTGCTCATCACCCGCCAGGGCAAGAGCATCCGCTTCCGCGAGGAAGACGTGCGGCTCATGGGCCGTCCCGCCGCGGGCGTGCGCGGCATCCGCTTGAGCAAGGGCGACGAGGTCGTGGCCCTCGCCATCGTCGAACAGCACACCACCCTCTTGGTGGCCGCCGAAAACGGCATCGGCAAGCGCACCGAATTCTCCGAATACCGCCGGCAGTCACGCGGCGGCAAGGGGGTCATCACCATGCGCCTCACCGAACGCACCGGCGGCGTGGTCGGCGCGCTCACCGTCCACGAAAACGACGAGTTCATGCTCATCACCGTGGCCGGCCAGATGGTGCGCACCCGGGTTCGGGAAATCCGCCAGACCAGCCGCAACACCCAGGGCGTGAAACTGATCAACCTCGACGAAGGCGACCGCCTCCAGGCCATCGCCCGGCTCATCTCCAACGAAGACGAAGCCGCCCACTCCGACGACTCCGACGCCCCGCAGCCGGAGCTGGTTTGATGCACCCCGAAGAACGCAAAGGACACGCGGCTGGAGGACATCCCGCCCGCCAGTTTTCCCGGCGTTTGAAAGGGCGCTGAAGGCCGGGGAAACGAAGAAATTCGGAATCCCGAAATCCGAAAAATCACGCTTCTCTCGCAACCGCCGGGGCGGGGAGGCAAAGGCCTCCCGCTGACGGGTGCCGTTTCGCGTTTAATTTTGCCCCTTCCGCTGGAGTGTGAGCCTCCCCGGTTGGAGAGGATCCCCCGCCTCTGACGGATCGGGCCGGGCGCGCGTGAAACCGGCGAAACGACCGCGACCGGAGGCGGGAAGCCTCGACGGGCCGCGAAGTTTGTCCTCCCGGGACCGCTGCCGCCGCCAACGTCAAGCGGCGGGGAAACCTGGCCGACCGGTGGGTTGGCCTTGACGGAGGCATTTCCCTTCGCCCAGCTTGACGCGGTGCCGGTCACCCTGCCCATCGTAAAACGCGAGTTGCGCGTCCGCGCCCGGCAGGGCGCTACGTTTTGGGTGCGGGCGGGGGTCGGTCTGCTGGGATTGGCGACCTTGCTGGGGACGTTGGGGACTCCGGGAGGAATCACTGCCGTCAGGGGGAAGGAGACATTTGTCACGCTGAGCTGGCTGCTGCTCCTGTTTTGCTTCGTGGAAGGCATCCGGCTGACGTACGACACCCTCGGCCGGGAACGGCGGGAAGGCACGTTGGGCCTGCTCTTTCTCACCGATCTGCACGGCTACGACGTGGTGCTGGGCAAGCTGGTCACGGCGGGATGGACGGCGTTCCAAGGGATTTTGGCGCTGGTTCCGGTGCTGGCCGTCCCCCTGCTGCTGGGCGGGGTGAACGCCGGCGACGTGGCCCGGACCAGCCTGGCCTTGTTGAACGCATTGTTCATGGCGCTGGCGCTCGGACTCTGGGCATCCGCCCGTTCCCCGGACGGAAATCGCGCCCTGCTCCTTGCCGGCGGACTGGGCGCGGCCTGGCTGACCCTGCCCGTGTTCATGGAAACGGTGCGGTGGCAAATCCTGTCGAGGCAAAACGCCTCTCCCCTCTTCCTCCTGTTAAGCCCGTTGGCGCCCCTGTGGAGCATCTGCGGCGGTCGTCTTTCTTCGGCCCATTTCCTGTGGACGTTGGGCCTGACGCATCTGTCGGGCTGGTTGCTGCTGGGCGGCGCCGTGGCGCGCACGCGCCGGGCCTGGCGGGAAAGCGAAATCGCCTCGTCCCGTCCCGGAGACGGCCGGGTCCGCCGCTTTCGGGAATGCCCGCCGAACACCCCCCCTTTGCAATGGCTGTTGACCCGCCACCCGCGGCGCATTCGACAAGGCTGGACAGCGGCCTTTTTGCTGGAGCTGCCGCTGTTCCTGCCGTTCCTGATGACGCTGTTGGGCACGCCTTTTTCAGGTGATTCGTTGAGCTTTTTCATGATTCCCATCGGCATGTTTTGTTTCGGAAACGCGGCCATCATGCTGACCTCGCTGGTGTGCCGTCCGGTGGCGGAGCTGCGGGAATCGGGGCTGGCGGAACTGCTGCTGGGCACGCCGGTGACCGCGCGCGAATTCCAAACGGCCTGGTGGGCCGCCCTGCGCCGACCGGTCCTGCAACCGGTCCTGATCCTGCTGGCCGTGGAGACGGCAATCATGCTGATCCAAACGAACGAACCGGGCGAAGCAGCCCTGAATGCCGCCGCCAGCGTGGCGTGGTTGATGGCGCTGTGTCAGGTGGGGGCACGGCTGGCCGCCACCCTCCGCCGACCCTCCCGGGCCATGGCGCTTACGTTGGTTCTGGTTACCGCTGTTCCGGCGCTGGGCTGGATGCTTTTACCGTGGCCTTTGGTGCTGACCGCGATGTTTCCCACGGCTTCACCCGGGGCATTGGTGGCGTTTTCCTATGGGGTCCCCCTGTTCTACTGGGTGATCCTGTGGGACTGGGCGCATCTGCCACTCTGGCCGCTGCTGCGTCGGACGTTGGCCCAAGCGCCGCCGGCAAGGGACAACGGGAGGCGAAGGTTCGCGAAAATCCGAGGAAGCTGAAGGCCCGAAGGAAATCCGCGGTGTCGCGGAGATCCGCCCTCCCCAACGCCGGGTCGGGGGACCCGGCCTGCAACGGGCGGTCGCATGTTGTCTCCAACTTGTAGGCCGGCTGCCCTCAGCCGGCGCCTGGGGACGCGCTTTTTTCGGATTTCCTTCGGGCCTTCGCTCGCTCGGGGTCTCGGGGCCCCGGGTTTCCCCCGCTCCTTTTTGTCGCCTGCCGGGGGAGCCGGCGGGTAAAATGAAAGGTCTGTGGCAGCATGAAACATTTGTTGAAACCGTCGTGAAGCGTTCCCCGCCCGCATCCCTTCCCTCCGTCCGGAACGACGCCGAGTTCTGCGTCTTCTGCGGCGATCGCCGGGTGCGGGTGCGGCTGGTGCGGAATCCCCGCGCCCGGCGTTACATTCTGCGCCTCCAACCCGACGGCACCGCCCGGGTGACCGTTCCCCGGGGCGGCACCCTGAAATACGCCCGCGCATTCGCGCAGGCCCATCGTGACTGGCTGGAGAAACAACTTCGCCGCCCGCGCCCCGGTCCGTCCGCCGCCGGGCCCTGGCGGCCGGGCCGGCTGATCTTTTTCCGGGGCGAGGAACACCGGCTCACGCTGGAGCCGCACCCCACCCGCGTTGCCTGGCTCATCCGATTCGCCACGCAAACCATCGAGCTGCCCCGGGCCCACGCGGCGGGGCCGCAATCGCCGCGGCCGGCCGGAGAGAAAGCCGGCGTTCCCGAGGAAATTCCGGATCTCCGCCCGCCGGTGCGGGCGCATCTGCGGCAACTGGCCCAGGCGGAACTGCCGCCGCTTACCCGCGCCTGGGCGGAGCGATGCGGCCTCGTCGTGCGCCGCGTCACCATCCGCGACCAGCGCACCCGCTGGGGATCCTGTTCCGGGCAGGGCAACATCTCGTTGAACTGGCGGTTGGTGATGATGCCTCCCTGGGTGCGCGATTACGTCATCCTCCACGAACTCATGCACCTGCGTGAGGCCAACCACTCGGAGCGTTTCTGGCGCGAAGTGGCGGCGGTCTGCCCCGACTACCCGGCCGCCCGCGCCTGGATCCGCCGCCACGGCCCGCAATTGCACTGAACGGTCGCCGCCTGTCGGAAAAGTGAAATCTTCCGGCGCGTGGAGGCCCGCGGCCCGCGGAAATGACGCAAAACGCCCCCCCGGGTTGCAGGCCGGGTTCCCTCACCCGGCTTTTTCCGCGAGGCTCCCAGTGGCCGAGGCCCCCGAAGACCGCCCCCGCGGCGCCGGAGGACATTTTCCTCCGGACAAGCCGCCGGCGGACGTCGCCCGGATTACGACGGTCAAAACGCGACCACGGAACGGAAAAGCCGACGGGGAACGGCGCTACAGCAACCTTCCCTGGGCCGAGGAAGGGGCGTCCAAGCCGAGGGTCCGGTAGCTGAGTTCGTTGGCCACCCGGCCCTGCGGGGTGCGTTTGAGGTAGCCCTGCATGATGAGAAACGGCTCGTACACCTCCTCGAGCGTGTCCGGCTCCTCGCCCACGGCCACCGCCAGCGAATTCACCCCCACCGGGCCGCCGCCAAACTTCACGATGATCGCTTCGAGGATGCGCTTGTCCATCTCGTCCAAGCCGGCCTGGTCAATCTCGAGCATCGCCAGCGCCCGGTCGGCCAGTTCCGCCGTGATCCGACCGTCGCCGCGCACCTGGGCGTAATCGCGCACCCGGCGAAGCAGGTTGTTGGCGATGCGCGGGGTGCCCCGGCTGCGCCGCGCGATGTCGAGCGCCGCCTCCGTCTTGATCTCCACGTTCAGCAGCCGCGCCGACCGTTCCACGATGTGCCGGAGCTGCTCCGCGGGGTAATAATCCACCCGTTCGCGCAGCGGGAAGCGGGTCAGCAACGGCGCGGTCAGCAGGCCGCTGCGGGTCGTCGCGCCGATGAGGGTGAAGCGGGGCAGGTTCAACCGGACGCTCCGGGCGTTCGGTCCCTGGTCAATGATGATGTCCAGCTTGAAGTCCTCCATCGCCGGGTAGAGGTACTCCTCGATGGTTTTCTGGAGCCGGTGAATCTCGTCAATGAACAGGATGTCGCCTTCCTCGAGATTGGTCAGCAGGCCCGCCAGATCGCCCGCCTTCTCGATGGTGGGTCCGCTGGTGGCCTTGAGGTTGGCGCCCATCGCCTTGGCGAGGATGTGGGCCAGGGTGGTTTTGCCCAACCCGGGCGGACCGCTCAACAGCAGATGGTCCAGCGCCTCGCCGCGTTGCCGGGCGGCCTGCACGGCGATCTCCAACCGCTCCTTCACCCGGTCCTGGCCGACGAAATCGCTGAACAGCGCCGGGCGCAGCGTCAGTTCCAACGCCGCGTCCGGCTGGTTCAATCCGGAAAGGACACGCTCAGCCATCGCCCCCAGCATCCGTCACCCCGCCGCTTGCGACAAGGCCATTCCGGGAGGCCGGTTCGGGGCGGTCCGGTCCGCCGAAACAACGCGGGGGGAAATGAAGTGGGGGAAAAAGGGTAAGGCGCGGGGGAATGGCCGAAGGTGGCTTCGCCCCGCGCCCTAAGGTTCCTTGCAAATCCTCCTTGTAGTAACACTGGTTGCCTTAAAGGACGCACCAATCTTAAGACGAAGCACCCACCTTGTCCATACAATAATTCACCGTTTTTTGGGTTTTTTTCGCGGAAATTTCCCCGCCAAGCCTCCAACATTTGTTGTAGAATCGGAGCGCGAAATCCCTCCAGAAAGCCAATATTTTGACCTTGGCATCCGAAAAGTGTCGAATGGCGCTTTCGGTCGCTGATTTTTTCTCCGAAGGAACATATTCGCTGCAAGTTGTTTGTTTTCAACAAGATGAAATAATCCTTCCCGTTGGGGCGGATTAGCGCCTCCGTCGCCAAGGAAGGCGATCATAAGGTCTTGTTCCGGCTCCCAAGGGGCCGCGGAAGCGTTCCCCCCTCCGGAAAGAGCATCCCGGATTTGCCCCGCGCGCCGGAGAACGCCGGTTCCCCAAAAAACTCCGCGCCGGACGGCGGGCCCGGCGCGGAGTTGTCGGAAAAAAAGGGGGTGCCTTTTTTACGGGGCGCTGACGCGGTAGAACCGGGCGCGCTCCGCAAGGGCGGGGACGGTGTATTCGCCGGCGGTCAGCCCGGTGGCCAGGTCGGTGAAGGGCCCGGTCACCGCCGGGGCGCTTTCGACCGTGTAGGTCCGGCCGGCCTGCGCCTGCCAGGTCAGCGTGAGCGAACCGTAGGCGTTCAGGGTGGCCGTGACTTCGCCGATGTCGGCGGGCGGGATGGTGGGCGGCTCGCTCCAGAGCTTGCCGTCGTACTGGCGGCCCGGCGTGACGGGCAGGTCGCTCACCGCGACTTGCGGCTGGAACCCGTCGTTGATGGTGGGGAAACGGGTCATGGAGCCGTCCGGCGAGGTTGCGGCGCCGGGGTAAACCACCCGCGCCACCACGCCGCCCAGGGCGTTGCGGACGGTGATGGTGTCGCCGCTGTTGTTGAGCGCGAGACCGGAGGAGCTCTCGCTGGCGGGCTCGAACGGCACGTCCAGGTTCGGCAGGAACCCGTTCAACGGACCGCCGTAGAGGATGAAGGCGTCCTTCGGATCGAGTGTCACCGGGAAGTAGAACTGATGCCGCAGCATGGCGGCGTCGGAAACGGTCCAGCCCTCCAGCTCGACCGGTTGATCCGACAGGTTGACCAGCTCGAGGTATTCGTCATAGACCCACGGCGTGGCGTCCACCGGCGGATTGCGTTTCAGCGGGTTGTAATGCGCGGCGGTTTCGTCGCCGGTGGGGTTGGCCAGATACTCGGTGATGACCACGTCCTGTTCGGCCGGCGTGGGCACGTAGAGCGTGAGGGTGACGGTGTTGGTGGCCACGTCGTTCCACGCCCGCAGGGTGGCTTCAAAAAGCCGGCCCGCCTCGGCCTCCGTGGGCGTCCAGGTAAACGTGCCCTCGATGTCGGCGGTCGCGTCGGTGGGGAAATCCCAGTGCGCCGTGGGGGGCAGGCCGTCCGGCACCGGCTCGATCGTGACCGGGCGCTCCTCGGTGTCGAAGACGAAGAAGGTGGTGGTGAGGGTTTCGCCGGGCCGGAGGCCGTGTTCCCGGAACTGGTTTTCCACGGCGTCGCCGGGCCGGACCAGGTGGGACAGCACGTTGGTGAACCGGATGGTGGGCGGCTTGAGCGAGCTGACGATGTCCTCGAACCGGGTGGGCATGAGCTGGTAACCGCCGGTGCGGGGATCGCTGCGATCATATTGCGAGAGCACCCCCAGCACGCTGACTTCGCCCCGCGGGATGGGCTGGCCGCCGATGTCGGTCCGGCGATCCACGCGCAGGGTGAAGATTTCGAACAGGTCGTTGGTCATCCAGAGATTGCCGCTGGAGGGGAAGGTGCCGTCGGTGGTTTCGAGAAACACGTTCGAGGCGACCACGTAACTGCCCTCGTATTGCTCGATGATGGTCGGGTCGTTCATCCAGAAGAAATCCAGCGTCACGGGGTCCGGCAGGGGGTTGCCGGCGGAAATCCGCGTCACGCCGGTGTCGGCCTGCGAGGTGTTCGGCGCCAGTTCCAGCAGGCCCTGGTAATGCGTGAGCCGGGCGGTGATCCGCACCCGGTCGCCCGCGTTCACGAGGAGCGTGTTCGCGCCGCCGCGCCAAAAGACCGCAATGCCCGCGGTCTCGTCCTGGAGGTAGAACAGCTCATTGGGCGGGCTGGTGAGATTCACGTGGGTGGTGACGACGCCCTCGACGGTGAAAAGGGTGTCGGTGTCGGTGGGCAGGAAGTTTTCCGGATCCACCAACGCGCGCAGGCTGGAGATTTTCGTGAGCTCGGGCTGGGGCGCCGCCTCGACGGTGAGCGTCGCGACTTCGCTGGTCACCTCGCCCTGGTCGTTGCGGACCGTCACCTGATACTCGCCGGCCTGGGCGGGGGTCACGGCGGTCAGGGTGAGCGTGCTGCCGGTGGCGTCGGCCAGGGGCGCGCCGGCGAAGCTCCATTGGTAGCTCAACGGCGGCGTGCCGGTGGCCACCACGCTGAAGGTGACGTCGTCCCCTTCGGTGACGGTCTGGCTTTGCGGCGGGGTGACAATCACCGGCGCGGTGGGGCCGGTCCCCAACGGCACGCCGAGGAGCGTCACCAGGTCGAACCGCCACGTGCCGTTGGGGCTGTAGGTGGATCCCTCGTTGGCCGCCGCGTAATTCGCGCCGTCCGCGTAATCCGACACCAGCCGCACGGCGAACCGGGGGTTGTCGTCCGTGGCGTCCAGGGCGCTGAAATCCACCGCCTGCGCCGTGAACCACCACGATCCCTTGTCGCTGGTGAAGGTGGCGGCCTCCTGCCACGTCGTGCCGTCCGTCGTGTAAAGCACCACCAGGCGCCCGCTGGCGGTGTTGCTGGTGCGCCAGTCGAATTGCAGCACCACATCCTGATAACCGGTGGTGGGAATCTGGAACTCCGCGCCCGCCGTGCGCGCTCCTTCGCCCTGCGCGGGGAAGCCGCCGAGGTTCCAGCCCGAGTCATCGTCCGGCTCCGGGTCCGCCACCGAGCCGGTGGCGAAGCTTCCCTTCACGCCGCCGAGCGGCGCGGCCGTGCCCGTCCCGGTGGCGGGCTCGGTGGTGCCGGTCGTGCGATCGCCGTCGGCGCCGGCGTTGAAGTTCCATTGCGTGATGATCTCCTGACCCAGAACCGGGAGGGCCAGACCGAGACCAAGCGCGAGGGGCAACAGGATGCGTTTCATGGTTTTGCGGGGTTGCGCCGCCTCAACGGCGGTGGGGATTCCAAATCACGTCGGGGTTGAGTTTCTCCCGGGCGGAACCGGTGCCGTTGGTGATGTAGGACCGGTTGAAATAAGCGGCGTGCCCGTCCACGAACACGAGGTTGCCGCCCTGATCGCCGTGGCGGCGGGTAAACCGCTCGCTCCGGGCGGCGGGAAAGATGCCGTTGCGGTTCGGGTCCGTGCGGCCCGCCGTGTAGGCCTCGAGCGTGGGACTGAAGGTGGCGTCCACCAGCAGCACCGTGGCCGTGGGCTGCCGCAGCGAAGTCAGCTTGGGCATGATCGGATACCGCAACCGGTCCGCCGTCGAGGGGCCCGTGCGTTTCAGGTCCAGATTCATCACGTAACTCCAGAACCCGAACCGCCCGCCCTTGAGGAAGCGGTCATCCGATGCCGCGCGGGCCGCCGGGCAATGCCAGAATTTCCCCACCCGCCCGCCGGGAAAGGGCAGGTTGTCCCGGAACCGGGTGGTCACGCCGTTCCAGTAATTCGAAAATGACTTTTCATCCACGCCGGGCGGGAGCGCGTTGAACCAGGCGAACGGGTCGTTCGGGCTGCCCGGCCCCACCGTGCGCCCGGTGTCCACCGCGTAGCGGCCCCCGTCGTCGGTGCCGTCGCGCGGGATGGCGTCCTGATAATCGGTGGCGTACATCTGGAGCCCCAGCCCCCATTGCCGGAGATTCGAGAGGCACTGGATGGATTTGGCCTTCGCCTTGGCGCGGGAGAGGGCGGGCAGCAGCATCCCGGCGAGGATGGCAATGATGGCGATGACGACCAGCAGTTCAATCAACGTGAACGCTGGCGACCGAAGGAACCGCGATTGACGCGGGTGATGCTCCATGATCGGGCGGTGTCGGCGGCGCGCCTTTGCGCGGCTCGAGTTCACCGCGAACAGTAGCCCCACCCGCTCCGCCCGACAAGACCCGAGGGAAACCCGCGAATCCGCCTCCCCGGGCCGAAGCGGCGCCCGCCCCCGCCGAACCGCCTTCCCGCGCGGCCTGTGTCTTTTGGCGGCACACCCGGAAATTTCCCTTGGGGTGAAGGAACGCCTCCTCGATAGTACCTTCAGCATTTGCCATGACACGAAACATCCAGACCAACCCGCCGGCAAACCGCGGACATTCCGCGGAACGACGAGGATTCACCCTGATCGAGCTGCTGGTCGTCATCGCCATCATTGCCATCCTCGCCGGGATGCTGCTGCCCGCCCTCTCCCGGGCGAAGGAGGCGGGTCGCTCCGCGGTGTGCAAAAACAACATGCGCCAGATCGAACTGGGCATCTTGATGTACTCCGACAACTCGAATGATTACCTCCCCTGGCCCGGCGGCGTGGACCGCAACGAAGACGCGGACTGGGTGTGGGGCGGCCAGTCGCACACCTATCCCAAGACCCCCCGACGCTGGTATGACTACCGCTACGGATTTCACCCCGAAGCGGGCTCGGTATGGACGGACATCACCGGCAACCCGCGGGTCACCCGCGCGGAATACTACCGGGGCGGCAGCTCGACCCTTTACGAACGCACCCACACCAACATCCTGCACAAGACCTACCGCTGCCCCAGCACCGGTCGGATCGGCGCCGCCCAACGGGTCAACTACAGCATGAATTCGCGCCTCGACCGGAACACCAAAATCTCCGGCGGACGCCGCACCAGCGCGCGCGGAGTAAAAGTGGGTTCCGTCATCGCGCCCACCCAGAAACTGCTGCTGCTCAACGAGGATCCCGCCACGATGCGCAACGCCAGTTTCACGCCGGGCGGCACCGCCTCCCACGGCGACTTCGTCACCCACGGCGACTACATCAACGTCGGCTTCGTGGACGGACACATCGAGCAGTTCCGCCACCAAAAAATGCTGGACATCCAACACGGCCGGAACGTGGCGCTCTTCTTCGATCCCTATTGAGGCCTCCCCCCATTGGGGGAAAAAACAACTCCGGGCTCGCGCTCACGAAAATTCGCCCCCCCCGGGAGCCCGAAGGCGAACCCGAATTCCGAAACACTCCGCGCCGAAGGCGCAACCCCCGCCAGCCCCGGGCAACGCCCGAGGGAACGGGGCGCCCCCTGTAGGCCGGCTGCCCCCAGCCGACGTTTTCCGACCCGCCCTGAAGGGACGGACTCGATCCGCAAGCGCGCAAATCCGAATTCCCCTCGCGTGATTTCACCACGAAACGCACGAAGAACAAGGAGAAGGGAAGCGTGCGCGTCTCGTGTGCGCCGCGAGGGGCGTCCCGCCCCCCAATTCCCTGCCCCGATTTTGCGGTCACGACGGCCCCGTGCCTTCGGCGCGGAGAATTTCAGATTTCTAATTTCGAAATCCGAATTTTTCTCGATCTTCAGTCTTGGGGACTTCGGATTCTCGCGCCCGCGGGTTGAGCAGTCCCCATCAATCCACTTTTTCGAAAAACCAAGACAAACCACCCCTGGTTGCGAATTGCTCCTCCAAAAAAACAACTCCGCCAGCATTCGCCGGCGGAGTTGTCTGAAAGGAGAAGATGCAGCGTTACTTCCGGCGGAAGAAGCGACCACCGAACAGCATGAGCAACCCCATCATGCCCAGCTGCGTCACGCTCGGCTCCGGCACCGCCAGCACCGTTGCGCTGAACGTGCCCGGAACGGTGCCGCCGGCAATCTGCTCCATGGACCAGCCGCTGGCGGTTTTCACGAAATAGGTGTTCAAGCTGGAGCCCACCGTGGTGTCGGCGGCCCACAACCCCGCGATCTCCCGGGGACTCAAACCCGAAAACTCGACCGTCCATCCGATGTTGGACGGAACCCACAGGGGTGAAGCCTCCGATCCCAATGCGATGGTAATGTCCACATTGTTCGCCGTCCCCGCAGTCAGAGGAATGGCCGCCGTCGAATAAAGCAAGGTTCCCGGCGTGCTCGCAGCACCGTCCAACGCATACAGGCGGAAAGTCATTGATTTTCCGGCGCCCGGCACGAAACGGCTGGAGATGAAATAGCTGAATTTGAACTGGGTCAGCCCCACCAACCCGATGTCCGGAGCCATCTGGATGTCATCCCCAAATTCCACGTTCTGAGCGATGTACGTGGGCGGCTCGTACTTGCTCGTATCGTACGTAACCACCTCGGCGGCAGAAGCGGACACCACCGCCACGCCTGCCAGCACCGAAGCGGCGACGAGCCCCTTCATTCCCCCAACAAACCTTGCATTCATGTTCATAGCTGCGTCTTCTCGGGTTAAATTCACTTCGAACGACGCGCCCATCTTACGGCTTCCCGCCGACCTGTCAACCCTGTTTTTCAC
>CAZRPT010000261.1:0-16639 GCA_964601985.1 uncultured Verrucomicrobiota bacterium | reverse complement strand
TCGGGCACGTTCACCCTGGCGAACGGGAGCGTGCTGGGGCTGGGCGGAGGCACGCACGTATGGCAGGGCCCGATGACGGTGGACGGCGCGGGCGAGCTGCGGTTCACGAAGGATGAGTGGCAATTGAGGGGCTCTCTGGATTTGGCGGGGGTGGACTTGAAGCAAAGCGGCGGCAACTTCAATTTGCCGGAGGACGGGGGCACGCTGGCAATGAGCGAGGGGGCGCAATACGAATGGAGCGGCGGCTGGCTGATGGGGACGCTGACGCTGACCAATGGTTGCGTGGCGGTGTTCAGCGGGGAGGGGGACAAGGGGTTCGCGGACGACACGACGCTGCACAATTACGGGACGATCACCTGGACGGGAGGACGACTGCGCGGCTTGTGTCACTATGGGCCGGTAACCTTGCGCAATCACGAATCCGGCGTCTTCGTGGCGCAAGCGCGGGCGGCGCTTGCGCGGAAATACAACTATCCGGCCACGTTCCAGAATGACGGCCTCCTGCTGCTGGGAACGCCCGGCGCGGGAATCAGCGGCAGTTGGACCTTGACCCAAAGCGCCACCGGGGTGCTGGAGCTGCGTTTGGCGGGCGAAACCCCGGAGGAGGATTTCGGGCGCTGGGCCGTTTCGCAACCAGTGAACCTGGACGGCACGTTGCGGGTGCTGCGGGAAGCGCCCTTCCAACCCGCGGCCCACGCGGCCTTTCCGTTTTTGTCCGGCAACGGGGTCCGGGGGCGGTTTGCCACCCTGGAACTGCCCGAATTGCCGGAGGGACTTTACTGGATTCCGGACCAAGGAGCGGGAAGCGTCACCTTGCGGGTGCAGGAGACCGGCGGTTGCGTGCCGCCGCTGGACGGGCTCATCGGGTGGTGGCCCGCCGACGGAGACGCTCATGACGTCACGGGCCGTCATCCCGGCACGTTGAAGGACGGCGCCTCCTACGGCGAAGGCCTCATCGGGCAGGCCTTTCAGTTCGAAGACGGGAATGAGCGCGTGGCGCTGGGCGAATGGTCGCCGGGCAGCATGTGGAGCGTCGAGGCGTGGGTCAATTGCGCGGAAACCGGGGACGGGATCATTGTGGGCGCGAAGAATGAATGCCTCGATTGGGGGGTGGCGTTGGTCTCGGGCGAGTTCGGCATGCTGGCGAAGCCGGCGTCCGCGGGATGCGGGACCACGGTGCTTTCCGGCGTGCGTCCGGTGGCGGGCGAGTGGCATCACGTGGTCGCCACCGCGGCCGATGGCTGGGGCCGCATCTACGTGGACGGCGAATTGCGGAACAGCCAGCGAATTTCCCCCGACGGTACCACGCGCCGCTGGCCGGCCATCGGCGGGGGCGGATTTGTCGGTCGGGTGGACGAGGCGGCGGTGTACAACCAGGCCTTGTCCCCGGAGGCGGTGCGGGCGTTGTTCGAGGCCGGCGCGCTGGGCAAATGCCGCCCCGCCGACGTGGCGCTCCTCGCCTCGGTGGCGCCGGCCCCCGTCGTGGTGGGGAGCAACGTCGTCGTCACCCTCACCGTGACCAACGTCGGCCCCCTGGTGGTGACCGACGTCCGCCTGACGGATGTCCTCCCGGAAACCGCCCGCCTGGTCGAGGCGACCTCCAGTCAGGGCGCCTGCTCCGTCGCCGACGGCGTGGTGACGTGCGAGCTGGGCAGTCTGCCCCTGAACGGCGCGGCCACGGTGACCCTCACCTTGGAGATGCTCCAAAACGGCTGGGCGACCCACACCGCCCGCGTGACCATGAGGGATCTGGATTCCCACCCGGACAACAACACGGCGACGGCGGAATGGTTCGTGAAGCTGCCGGACCAGCGGGTGTTGTTCGTGAATCTGTTCGCCGATTCGGATTCCGACGCCGACGCGAACCACTGTTTCCAAACCCTGCTCGACGCGGGCGCGGACGCCACGTGGGTCAATCTCTCGGCCGAAGGGCAGGTGGCGGACCTGCTCGCCGCCCAGCCGTTCGACCAAATCTGGGTGCTCGATTTTTCCGCGCGCGCGGACGAGTACCCGTCCGACTGGCGGGCCATCGCGGAATGGTTCGCCGCCCGCGCCGCCCAGACGCTCGTCTGCGACGGCCGCCTGCTCGCCTCCTACTGGAAGGGTCGCTGGGAAACCGAGGGCCGCCAACTGACGGAAAATTATTACGCGAACTTCAAGAGCGAAGGCGGCGGGTTGCTGCTGGCCACGGACGACGAGACCTGTCAGGCGGGCATCAACGCGCTCAACGACCGCCTCGGCCTCGCGCCGTTTCAGGGCGTCCTCGGCGGGGAACGCCTGCCGGTGGACGCCCGCGCGCCCTTGATGTCCTTCCCCCACGCGCTGGGGGCGGATTTGCCGGGCGACTCCACCGCCGCGCGGGCGCCGTTCGGCTGGCAGCCCGGCGGGCTGATCCTGTACCGCGTGGCCTGGGCCGATGACGCCCCCGACACGGCCGCCGTTTCCTCCACCTTCCGGGGCGGGCAGGGGTTCCGGGTGCGGATCGTCTCCCCGGCGGACGGCGGCTCTTTCAACGAGGAGGTCCCGATCCGGTTCCGCGCGCAGGCGGAAGACGGCACGGCGCCGGTTGTCCTGGAGTGGCGGTCGGACGTGGACGGCCCGTTGGGCGAGGGCGAGGAATTGACGCGGGCCGACCTGACCCCCGGCGTGCATCATATCACGTTGCGGGGCACGGACGCCACGGGCGCGGCGGACGCGGCGTCCGTTCAGGTGACCGTGCGCTTCGTCGCGCCCGCCGTGACGGCCGGCCTGGCCGCCGGGAGCGACACCGGCCGGTTTGCCAACGACAACCTCACCACCCGTCCGGCCCCCGAGGTGGCGGTCACGATCAACAAGCGCGGCGCGCTGGAGGTGGATTGGGAAGCCGACGGCGGCGTGGACGTGACGCAACCCGGCCTGGCGGCGGGCACGCACTTGGTCGCCTCGCCGGAAGTCGCGCCCGGCGAACACCCGGTCCGGGTGCGGTTCACGCCGTTGCGGGGCGGGCCGGTGGAGACCGCCTTCACCTTCACGGTGGACACCCGGGGGCCGCGCGTGACGGAGATCGTCCCCGCGCCCGGCGCGTCCCTGGCGGCGGTGTGGCGCTTCTTCGACGTCACCTTCGACGACGCCGTGGACCCCGGCTCCTTCACCGTCGCGGACGTGACCCTGACCGGTCCGGCGGGCGCGGTGACGCCGACCGACATCCAACCGTTGAGCGACCATCAATTCCGGGTGCGGCTCCCCGGGGCGCGGATCAACGGCGCGTACGCCCTGGCCCTCGGCCCGGCCATCGCCGACGTGGCGGGCAACCTGATGGACCAGAACGGCAACGGCACGCCCGGCGAGCCGGCGGACGCCTTCTCCGCCGGGTTCACCGTGGCCCTGCCGGATTTGGCGCTGGAGGAATGGCAGCTGCCGCCCGACGCCGTCGCGGGCCAGCCGTTGACGGTGACGTGGAGCGTGCGCAACGACGGCGCCGCGTCCGCGCCCGCGCCGTGGCGGCTGCGGCTGTTCCTGGCCGCCAGCCCCGACGACGCCCACCCGCGGGAGCTGGCCCGGTTCACGGTCGCGGACGCCCTGCCGGCGGGCGGCGCGCTGAGCGGGACCCGTTCGGTCATCCTGCCGGCGGGCGTGACGGGAACGTATTACCTCGGCTGGGACGCCGACGTGGAAAACGCGGTGGAGGAAAGCAACGAAGCCAACAACCGCCGGCTGGCGGCGGCGCCCGTCGAGCTGCGCGCGCCGGATTTGGTGGTCGAAGCGGTCCGGCTGCCGGCGGCCTCGTTCGTGGCGGGCCAGACGCTCACGGTGCGCTGGGTGACGCGGAACCGCGGCTCCGCCCGCGCCGCCGCCGCGTGGAGCGACCGGCTGTTCCTGGCGCGCGCGGCGGATTCGCTGACCGACGCCGCCCCCCTGGGCACGGCCTCCGCCCCCGGCCCGCTGGACGCCGGGGCGGCCTATACCAACCACCTCGACGTGACCCTGCCGTTCGGGCCGGCGTGGCCGGCGGGGGATTATTTCCTCGTGGTCACGACCGATCACGCGGCGGTCCAGCCGGAATCGGACGAGGGGAACAACCGGGGCCACGCGCCGCTGAGCCTGACGCTGCCGCCGTTGCCGGATTTGCTGGCGCAAGCGGTGGTGGTCCCGGACACGGCGCTTCCCGGAGGGGAATTGACCGTGATCTGGCAGGTGACCAACGCGGGTCCGGCGGCGGTGGACGCGGGCTGGCACGAACGGCTCGCGATTTCCAACGCCCTCCAGGGCTGGCGCGCGCTGGCGGAGCTGGCCGTCACCAACCGGATCGAAAGCGGCGGCGCGCTCTGGCGCACCCAGGCGGTGACCCTGCCGCCGGACCTGCTGGCGGGCGAGCAGTGGTTCCGCGTCACGACCGACAGCCGCGACGAGATCAGGGAAGAGGACGAGGGGAACAACGCCGGCGTGAGCGCCACGGCGGCGGTGGCGCCCGCCCGGCTGGAGTTGAGCCTGCCCGTGACCCGGCTGGCTGAGGGCGCGCCGGCGATCCCCGCGCGGGTCAGCCGGAACAGCGACCCCGCCGCGGCGCTTACGGTCACGCTGAGCGGCGACGCCCCCGCCGAGCTGGCCCTGCCGGACCACGTCACCCTGCCCGCCGGCAAATCCGCCGTCACCTTCGAGGTGACCGCGTTGGCGGACGGCGTGGTGGACCCGGACGCGCTGGTCCGGATCACGGCCGCGGCTCCCGGGCACGCGGCGGCGACGGCGGAATTGACGGTGCTGAACGTGGACGTGCCGGCGCTGGAATTGACGCTGGCCGGCGGCGCGCTCATCGAGGGCGGCGCGCTGGAGGCCACCGTCCGCCGGAGCGCGCGGCTGGATCAGCCGCTGACCGTGCGGCTGGCCAATTCCCAGCCGGTGTTCCTCGAAACGCCGGACACCGTGACCCTGCCGGCGGGCGTGGCGGAGCAGACGTTTCCGCTGGCGGCGCCGGAGGACGATTTGCTGACCGGCCCGATCCCGGTCGAAATCCAGGTGTCGGCGCCCGGCTTCCGCGCCGCCCGCGCGACGCTTGAGGTTTTGGACAACGACCTGCCACAGGTCACGCTGACCGTGGAACCGGCGTCGGTGGCGGAGAACGCCCCGCCGGGATCGGTGAGCGGCACGGTGACGCGCGAGCCGGTCAGCGCCCGGCCGCTGGTGGTGGATTTGGTGAACAGCGATCCGTCGGAATTGCAAACGCCCCCGCGCGTGGTCATTCCGGCGAACCGCGCGTCCGCCACCTTCCTGCTGGCGCCGGTGGACGATGACGCGCTGGACGGCGCGCAAACGGTGACCGTGACGCCGTGGCTCACGGCCTCCGGGTCGGGCGCGCGGGTGCAGGAGGGCGTGGCGGCCACGCTCGAGGTGACGGATGACGAGGGGCCGGCGTTGCGGATCGTCCTGCCGCAAGGGCTGGCGGCCGAGGGCCTGGCGCCCGCCTTCACCGCCGCGGTGTACCGCAACACGCCGCCGGACGCGCCGCTCGCCGTGGCGCTGGCCAGCAGCGATTCCACCGAGGCCACCGTGCCGGCGGGGGTCACCATCCCGGCGGGCGCGGACCACGTCGAGTTTCCGGTGACCACGCTCGAGGACGGCGTCCCGGACGGCAACCAGACGGTGACGCTGAGCGCCGCGGCGGACGGCTTCGCGCCGGGCCGCGCGTCGCTGGTCGTGTCCGACACCGACCTGCCCGACTTGGTGGCGGGGCCGGTTCAGCTCCCCGCCACGGCCGACGCGGAGAGCTACTTCACCCTCACCTATCGCGTGCGCAACCAGGGGTTGGGGCCGGCCACCGGCGGGTTTGACACGCTGGTTTATCTCAGCCGGGACGCCGTGAAGGGGGACGATTACCTGCTGGCCCGGCATCACTTCGCCGGCGACCTGCCGGTGGGGCAGCATTTCGACCGCTCCTTCCAGGTGCAGGCGCCCCAGGGCGTGGGGCCGTACTGGGTGCTGGTGGAAACCGACGCCGACCACCGCGTCGCCGAAACCCTCGAGGCGAACAACACCACCGTGTCCGCCGCGCCGGTGCGGGTGACGGCTCCGTATCACGCCACCGTGACGGCGAACGTGGACACCGCCCCCCTTGGCACGCCGGTGGTGTTGTCCGGTCACGCGAGCCGGAGCGACACCGGCGCGGCCGTGCCGGGCGCGTTGGTGTACGTGCGCCTCACCCTGCGGGGCGCCACGCGGCTGCTGGGCGCGGTGGCGGACGCCCGGGGGGATTATCAACTGACCTTCACGCCGCTGCCGAACGAGGGAGGCCATTACACCGTGGCGGCGGATCATCCGGGCGTCTCCCAACCGGCGCCCCAGGCGGCGTTTGACTTGATCGGGTTCCGGGCCGCCCCGGCGGCGCTGAGTTTCCTCGTGCCGGAAGGCGGCTCGCGCTCGGGCACGATCAAGCTGCGCAACCTGGGCGAGAAGCCGTTGCGGGGCATCGCCGCCAGCGTGTCCGACGCGCCGGCCAACCTTGCCGTGGAAACGCAGGTGGGGAACGGGGGCCGGCTGCCGGTGGACGGGGAGCTTCCCGTGACCTGGACCGTGACGGCGGGCGACACCTCCGTGGCCAGCGCCGTGATGCACCTCCGCCTGGCCTGCGACGAGGGCTTCACCCTGGAGGTGCCGCTCGCCGTGCGGGTGGAGCCGAAACGGCCGCGGCTGGTGGCCCAGCCGGCGCGGTTGTCCGGCGGCATGGCCCGCGGGCATCAGCGGCAGATCTTCTTCGATCTCATCAACGCCGGGAGCATTGATTCCGGGCCCGTCACGGTCTCGCTGCCACCGTTGCCGTGGCTGCAACTGGCCGTGACCAACCCGCTGCCGTCGCTGGCCCCGGGCGAGACCAACCAGGTGCGTCTGCTGCTTTCGCCGGCGGACGATCTGGACCTCGGCAAACACGAGGGCTCGCTGGTGCTCTCCGCCCGGGACGCCTCGGTGGCGGTGCCGTTTTCCTTCCAGGCCCTTTCGGAGGCGCGGGGCGACCTGCGGGTGACGGCGTCGGACGAGTACACCTTCTACGCCGACGGCGCGCCGATGGTGACCAACGCCACCGTGAAGGTGACGGACCAGCTCACGCGCGAGGTCATCGGGCCGTTGCCGGTGGACGCGGACGGCGCGTTGCTGCTGACCAACCTGGTGGAGTCGTTCTATCAGGTGGAAGTCACGGCCCCGAAACACAGCCCCTACCGGGCCACCCTCGCCCTCGTGCCCGGCGAAACCAACGTGGTGGAGGCCTTCCTGCCGCGGCAGACGGTCAGCTACACGTGGACGGTGGTGCCGACCGAGGTCGAGGACCGGACGCGCATCGAAATCGAGACCACCTTCGAGGCCTACGTGCCGATGCCGGTGGTGACCCTGGAGCCGGCGCTCATTGATTTGAGCGACGAGACCAACGCGGTGACGCAATTCGATCTGCGGCTCGAAAACCACGGCCTGGTGGCGGCGCAAAACACGCGGATCGAGCTGGGCACGCTGCCGGGCTGGCGGTTGACGCCGTTGATCACCGAGGTGGGCGAGCTGCCGGCCCTGGGCGAGCTGGTGATTCCGGTGATCGCCGAGCGCACCGACCTCGGCGCGCGCCGCCTGCAAAGCGTGGCCTTGGACGGAGACGACCAGGACTGCTGGACGATGGTCAAGGCCATCTACGAGCTGGTTTGCGGGAAGTTCCACACCCGCCGCCAGACCACCGCCCGGGTGCACGACCAGCGCAAATGCCCGCCCCACAAACCGCTGCCGCGACCGCCGCTGCCCGACTGGGTGAAAAATCTCGCCAAACCGACCTATCCGCCCCCGGCGCCGCCGCCCGGCAATCCGATGGATGAAATCCCGCCGCCCCCGCCGCCGGGAGTGTCCCGACCGGAGCCGGTCTATGTCCCGCCGCCGCCGCAGGAGACCGACATTCCGTGGTACTGCGATCCCTGCGCGTGGGACATCCTGGATTCGCTGGTGGGGTGCGGCTGGGATTTCGTCAATCCCATCCCGGACAGCGTCAGTTGCGGCCTCAGCGCGAAGGATTGCGCCACCGAGCCGGGCGTGCTGGATTGCGCCGGCGCGCTGGCGGATTGCCTCGCCGCGGCGGGCAAGGAGGTGCCCTTCGTGGGCCAGACCCTGACCGCCATCGGCTGCCTGAGTGACCTGCTGAAACGGTGCGGCGGCGATGGACTCGCGGGGTTGGTGAACGGCAAGCTGCCCCGGGCCGGCCGGTCCAGCGGCATCAAGGTGCGGCGGTTGGCGGCCGAGGGGGACGCCGTTTATCCCTCCGCCTGGCCTGAAAGCATGGTGACGCTCGCCGAACGCGGCGGCTGGCTGCTGGATTTCGTCCAGCCGTGGATGGCGCTCATCGGCGATCCGGACTGGTTCAATCCCGCCACGGGCGCCGGGTTCGCGACGTGGCTGGCCGAGTTCCGCGCCCGCAGCCGGGGCGACACGCCCGCCGCGCAGCGCATCACGCCGGCGGAACGGGCCGAACTGCTCGATCTGCCGTATCCGGAAGGGGTCACCGCCGAGCACCTCAACCGGTTCCTGGACCGCTGGAACCGCACGCTCGATTATCAGGCCGCCGGCATCACGAACCGGGCCGACGTGCCGGAGGGACAAAGCACGGATTTCATCGCCCAAGACGTGTTTCAGGCCGCCACCACGGCCATGGCCCGGGCGCTGGACGAATGCGCCGCGGAAGGTTTTTCCGATCCGGTGGACGCCATTCTGCGGGGCGTGCAGGATTTGCGGGAGGAACTGGCGGGCGGCTCGGACGAGGGTCTGTGCGGCCGGGTGCAGCTCAAGCTGAGCCAGGAGGCGGTGATTTCCCGCGACGCCTTCGAGGCCACGCTTGAAGTGAACAACGGCGCCGAAACCCCGCTGGAGGAGGTGGAGGTGGAGGTCCTCGTCATGAACGAGTCCGGCCAGGTGGTGACGGAGCGGTTCGGGCTGCGTCCGCCGACCCTGACCCATTGGGCGGCGGTGGACGGCAGCGGCGTGGTGCAGCCGCACGCCACCGCCACCGCCACGTGGATCATCATCCCGTCGAACGACGCCGCGCCCACCGAGCCGCGGCAATACTTCGTGAGCGGCGTGCTGCGTTACCGGCAGGAAGGGGTGCTCATCACCGTGCCGCTGACCGCCGTGCCCATCACGGTCTATCCGAACCCGCGCCTGCATCTGAAATACTTCCACGACCGCGACGTGTACGCCGACGATCCGTTCACCGAGGAGGTCGAGCCGTCCGTGCCCTTCAATCTGGCGGTGATGGTGGAGAATCGCGGCTTCGGTTCCGCGCGCCACATGCGCATCACCTCCGCCCAGCCGGAGATCGTCGGCAACGAGAAGGGCCTGCTGGTGGAGTTCCAGATCGTCGCCAGCCAGGTCGAGCAGCAGCCGCTGACGCCGTCCCTGACGGTCGAGCTGGGAGACATCGGGCCGGGCGAAAACCGGATCGCCCGCTGGCTGCTCACCTCGACGTTGCAGGGGCTGTTCACCGATTACTCGGCCACCTTCGAGCATCTGGATGATCTGGGCGAACGGAAGTTCTCGCTCATCGAGGACGTGTCCATTCACGAGCTGATCCACCTGGTGCAGGCCGGCGGCGCGTTCGAGGACGGTCGCCCGGATTTCCTGGTGAACGACGTGCCGGATCCCGACGACCTGCCGGACACCCTCTACCTGAGCGACGGCGGCACCAACGCGGTGCAGGTGGCGCTGACGGCCGTCCTGGACGCCCCGCCCGCGCCGGATCATTTGACCGCGCAACTGACCACCGCCGCCGCGGCGGGCTGGTTGTATCTGCGCGTGCCCGAGCCGTCCGACGGCCGGTTGCGCCTGACGCGGGTGGTGCGCTCCGACGGCGTGGAGCTGGCGTTGGGGACCAACGTGTGGACCACCGACCGGGTGTTCGTCGGGCTGGGACGGCGGCCCCGGAACGAACACCGCCTGCACCTGCTGGATTACGGCGACGGCCCGCGGAGTTACACGCTCTTTTACGAAGCGCCGCCCGCGCCGGACCCCGTTCCGCCCGTCAGCGCGGTGGCGGCCCTGCCGGCGCAAAGCCGCCCGCAAATCCCGGTTTCCTGGGACGGGACCGACGCGCCCGGCGGCGGCGCGCCGGCGGCCTTCGACATCTACGTCTCGGAAGACGACGGGCCCTTCCTGCTCTGGCTGCCGCACACCACCCTGCGCGCCGCCGTCTATCCCGGCGTCGCCCAGCGCCGGTACGCCTTCTACTCGGTGGCGGTGGACGCAGCCGGCAATCGCGAGGCCCCGCCCACCGAGCCGGACGCCTGGACCGTCACCGACCAGGCCAATCGCGCGCCGGAAATCGAGCCGTTGGCCGACCGGACCCTCGTCGAGGGCGAGCGGCTGGAACTCACCGTGCGGGCCGCCGATCCGGACGGCGATCCGCTGACCTTCTCGCTGGGCGATCCCGTCCCGACCGGCGCGCGCCTGGACCCGGCGTCCGGCGTGCTCAGTTGGGCCACCGGCGAAGGGACCGGCCCGAGCACCAACCGGTTCGTCGTCCGGGCGCAGGACAACCGGCAGCCGCCGGCCCGCGCCGAGCGCGCCTTCATCGTGGTGGTCACGGAGCGGAACACCCCGCCCGTCCTGCAACCGATCGCCGACCGCGTGATCCAGGAAGGCCGCCTGCTCACCCTCACGGCCCGGGCCGCGGATTACGATCTGCCGGCCCAGACGCTCACCTTCAGCCTGGCGCCCGGCGCGCCGCGCGGGTTGAGCGTGGACGCGCGAACCGGCGTGCTGACCTGGCGGCCCGACGCCACCCAGGGCGGGCGCGCCTATCCGGTCACCGTGCGCGTGCGCGACGACGCCGATCCGCCGCTGGAAGCCGCCTGGGAGTTTCGGATTCGCGTCGAGGACCGGCTGGCGGACTTCACGGTGGAAATCGGGCGGACGAACGTCTTCGCGGGCGCCACCAACCGGCTGCCCATCCGCCTGAAAGCCGGGCTGGAATTGCAACAAGTGGCGTTCGATCTGCGCCTGCCGAATCCGCGGCTGAGCCGGTTGCGCGTGGCGCCGGTCATGCCGGAAATCGGCGCGGTGGACCTGCAACCCTTGAGCGCCGATCGCTGGCGGCTGGTCTTCACCGCCCGCCCGGAGGCCGGCATCACCGGCCGGGGCGAGCTGGCGTGGCTGGGCTTCACCGCCGACGAGGGCGAGCACTCCGCCGTGGTGCCGCTGATGGTGGAATCGCTGACCGGCCGGCGGCGGACGGGCGAGGCCGTGGCCCGGACGCGCCGGCGTGACGGCCGCGTCTGGCTGGTGGCCCGGGAACCCGTGCTGGCGGCGCTGGAAGACGACGGGAACGAGGCGGCCCTGCTGCTGTTCGGCCAGCCGGGCCGGACCTACGTGGTGGAAGCCAACGCGCAAGGCGTGGCCGCGGACGCCTGGGAGTCCTGGTCGTCCGTGACGCTGGACGAGGCGTTCGCGCGGATTCCGCTGCCGACGGACGGAACGGCCGTCTTCTACCGGGCGCGTCAAACCACGGCGGGCCTGATCGCGGCGCCCGCCGGACTGCGCCTTCGCGCGGCGAAGGACCGCCTTGTTCTGGAATGGCCGCGGGCCGCGGGCGCGGCCCGGTTGGAGACCACCGACCGTCTCGGCGCGAATGCCCGGTGGCGGCCGGTGGCGAAACCGCCGCGGGAAGAAAACGGCCGGGTCACGGTGGAACTCGCCCCGGACCGGCAAACCCGCTTCTTCCGGCTGGCGTTCCCGGAGGGCGATCGGCAATGAGCGCGGTCCCCGTCCCGGAGGCGAAAAAAACGGAACCTTTCCGGGCAGGGCTGGAGGGGCCGGAGTGCGGTCTTTTTCGGCGTTTCCCCCGGCACGGACGGACGAAAAAAAGCCGTTTCCGGGCCGAAAGCGGTTGCCTTCGCGCCGGGGGAGGGGCCATGATGCCGCACCGACCGCGAAGCCAAAGGGTTCGCCCGACGGGGTTCGCCGGGAGGGAATCCGTTCCGGAAACAGGTGTCGAGCCGAATCCGGGACAAGGACTTACGCGGAAAAACGAAGTGCAAGAGAATGCAATTATGCGATTGACACTTTTTCCGAACGCCGTAAACTGGCGTCTGGATTTGGTTGAAATGTCGAGATAACCAGGAGTACCTCTATGAAACAGTGTGCACGGCTTTTGTCAGGGTTGGTGGCGTTCGGCGCGACGGCGGTGGTTGTATCTTCGCTCACGGTGGCGGCTGAGTCGGGGTCGGCGAAGGTCCGGGCGATCAGCGCGGGCGGCGCTCAATTCAGCGCGGACGGCGCCACGTGGAACACGGTGCAGGTGGGTGACGTGCTGGCGGAAGGCATGGTCATCAAAACCGACGAGAATGGCGTCGTGGACTTGGATTTAAGCCAAAACGGCTCGGTGGTCCGGATGGCTCCTGGCACGACGCTGAAGTTGACCACCCTTCAGGTCGTTCCCGGCGCCGGCGAGGA
Source organism: uncultured Verrucomicrobiota bacterium (assembly GCA_964601985.1). Lineage (GTDB taxonomy): Bacteria > Verrucomicrobiota > Verrucomicrobiia > Limisphaerales > J093 > J093. The sequence goes on along the minus strand of CAZRPT010000261.1, from coordinate 4,201 downwards.
AATCACCACCACGGAGCTGGGCCTGCCGGAAGGGAAAATCCATGCCGTGGTGCGCAAGCTCACCGCCTCCTCGAAGTGGGAGGTGAAAACGCCGGTGAGCACCTGCGGCGTGCGGGGCACGGAGATCACCGTGACCTCCCGCGGAACCTTCGTGGTGAGCCGGGGCAGCGGTTACGTGCGCTACACCGCGCCGGGCGCGACGACGCCGACGAATTTCAACGTCCCCAGCGGCTACACCTTTGATCCCGCGTTGAACAACAACAAGGGCGGCGTGGTGGAAACCCTGCCCAGCGTGAAGCTGGAGCTCGAAGAGAATGCCTCCGGTTTGACGCGCTATCTCCCGGTGCCGGGAGCGGGCGCGCAGGGCTGGGCTCCGAGTCCGGCGTGGAGCGTCCCGGGCCGTGAAGGCGTGCCTCCGGGGCAGAAGGGCGGCAGCGGTGATCCGCCGCAGGAAATGGTGCCGATCACGCAGCCTTCGACGCCGATCGCGCCGACGTCGCCCGGCAAATAATCGAGGGAACTGGTTTCTTCGAGGCCCGGAATGCTTGAGTCATTCCGGGCCTTTTGCTTTCCTCGGGCCGCATCGTGCGACGTCACACTTCCATCTGGCCCCCGTTACTGGCGGTGGGAGGCGTACTGCTGCTGGTGTGCCTGTTGCGTTTCCTTCCGGAGAAGAAGAGCATCGGCTCGGGAGGGGGATTGATCGGGCAACTGGAGCTGTGGACCTACGACTGGCGGACGCGCATCGCCTTTCGGCATCCCGGTCCGGTGGCCACCAATCTGGCCGCCGTGTTTATTGACGACGACGACCTGAAGGTGGTCAACGAGGCGCTGGGTTTTCACTGGCCGTGGCCGCGCTACCTGTTTGGCAAGGTCATCCGCGAACTGGCGGCGGAGGGAGTGGCCCGGGTGGGCTGCGACGTGTTTTTCCTGGAGCGGCAGCAGGATCCGGGCCGGCGCGCCGGCGCGGCCCCGCCTTCTTTTCAGTCGGACCGGTTTTTCGGCCGGATGCTGGCCCGGGCGGGCAACGTGGTGCTGGGTTGCCCCGGCGAGGTGCTGAGCAATCAATGGCGGGTGCTGCCGCCCATTCCCGTGTTGCGCACCAACGCGCTGGCCCTGGCCTACGCCAGCGCGGACCGGGACGTGGACGGGGTGTTGCGACGGGCGCGACCGTTTCGGGACGATCCCCGGTTCGGGCGCATCTGGCATCTGGGCATCCTGCTGGCGGCGGGCCAACTGGGGCTCGACTTGAAACACGCCACCGTGGAGGACCGCCGCTTGACCCTCGTCAGCACCAACGGCCACGATGCGTTGCGCATCCCGCTGGACCGGGAGGGGTTGTTTTTCGTGAATTGGGCGCTGGCGTGGAACGACGCCCGAATCACCAAGGTGTCCTTCACGGATGTGCTGGCGATGGACGGCTACCGCCAGGGCGGCGAAACCAACCTCGAATCCGATCTTGCCGGACGGTTGGTGGTCATCGGTTCACTGGGCTCCGGCAGCAACATTTCCGACGTGGGCGCCACGCCGCTGGAAAATGACACCTATCTGGTCAGCCTGCATTGGAACATTGCCAACGCCCTGCTCACCCGGCGGTTCATTCGGCCGCCGCCGATGGGGCTGGAGCTGGCGTGCATTCTCCTGATGGGCGCGCTGGCGGCGTGGGTAACCTGGCGCATGCGCCCGGTGGTGTCTTCGCTGGTGGTGCTGGCGCTGATGGCGGGTTACGTGGGACTGGGCGTCTGGCTGTTTGTCCAATCGCGTTTCTGGCTGCCCTTGGTGGCCCCGCTGGGCGGAGCGATGATGCTGACCCACTTGACGATGGTCACCTACCGGGTGGTGTTCGAGCAAAGCGAGCAACGCCGGGTGCGCCGGGTGTTTGCCAAGATCGTTTCGCCGGACGTGGTGACGGAATTGCTGGCCCAGCAACAGGTGCATCTGGGAGGCGCGTTGCGGGAGGTCACCGTCATGTTCGCGGACGTGCGGGGATTTACCCGCATGACCGAGGAGCAGCAGCAGGAGATGCAGCGGGTGATCGAGACGGAGGGGGCGACCGGTTCCGCCGCCGAGGCGCTGATGGCCGCCCAGGCGCGGGACACGTTGCAGACCGTCAACGAACTGCTGGCCACCATCGCGGATCAGGTCAAAAAACATCAGGGCACATTGGACAAATACATCGGCGACTGCGTCATGGCCTTCTGGGGCGCGCCCGTGCGCAATCCGCGCCACGCGCCGGCCTGCGTTCGGGCCGCGCTCGAATCCCAGCGGGCGGTGGCGCGCCTGAACGCGCGCCGGGCCGAGCTGAACCGGGAACGCGAAGCCGAAAACCGCACCCGCCAAACCCGCGGCGAACGCCCCCTGCCGCCGATTCCCCTTCTCTCCCTGGGCATCGGCATTCACACCGGCACGGCGGTGGTGGGACTCATGGGATCGGAGGCGCACATCCTCAACTACACCGTGTTCGGGCGGGAGGTGAATGTGGCCAGCCGCCTCGAGGGCGTGGCCGGACGCAATGAGATCGTCATCAGCCAGGCCACCTACGAACGCCTGCGCGAGCAGGATCCCGAGTTGGCCGCCCGCTGCACGGCCGGAGAGCCGGTTCGGCTCAAGGGGATCGCGGAACCGGTTCCCGTGTTTCAAGTGCGATGGCAGGAGGAAACGAAAACCGGTTGATCCGCGCGGTCCGTGCGTGGCGCCCGGGGACCGGGGCGAAGGCGCGCGGTTTGCCGGGCGAGCCCGACTTCATGACGTCGCTTCCCATGCCACCGTATCCGGAAAGCCCGCTTGAACGACGGCGCTGGGTGCGGGCGCTCCGGTCTTCGCGAAAGCCCGTGACGGGGGATCGTCCGGCGAATGTTTTCGTGGAGCGGGAGGCCGCGGATCGGGCCGGGCGGTCGGCGCGGGTGTTGACCGTTTTGCTGGTGGGACGGGAATGCCCCTGGCGGTGCGTGATGTGTGATTTGTGGCGACAGGCCGCGGAGGGGCCGTTGCCGGTCGGCGCGGTTCCCCGCCAACTGGCGGCGGCTTTGAAAACGGCGCGCGCGCAGGGACCGCTGCCGCCGGTGATCAAGCTTTACAACAGCGGCAGCTTTTTTGACCGCCGATCCGTGCCGCCGGAAGATTATCCGGCGCTTGTCCGGTTGCTGGCGCCTTTTCAGCGGGTGGTGGTGGAATGCCATCCCCGTTTGGTGGGAGAACGGGTGGCGGCATTTCAGAGGATGCTTCACGAGGAGGAAGGCGGAACGCTCGAAGTGGCCATGGGATTGGAGACGGCGCATCCGGAGGTGCTGGCGCGACTGAACAAAGGGATGACCCGGGAGGATTTTCTCCGGGCGACGGATTTTTTGCGGAAACACAATCTGGAGGCGCGGGCGTTTGTGTTGCTGCAACCGCCGTTCATGCCACCGGCGGAAAGCGTGGAATGGGCGGTGAAATCGGCGGCGTTCGCCTTTGCGGCGGGCGTGTCGGTTGTGGCGATGATTCCCGTGCGCGCGGGCAACGGCGCGCTCGAAGCGCTCGCCCGCGAGGGGCTTTTCGTCGAGCCCACCCTGACGCAGTTGGAGATGGCGGTGGCGGAGGCGCGCCCGCTGAAACGCGGGCGCCTGTTGGCGGATTTGTGGGACTTGGAGCGCTTTCGGCGGTGTCCCCGCTGTTTTGCAGCGCGCCGCCGCCGCCTGGAACGGTTCAACCACACCCAGCGCCTGGGACCGCCCGTCGCCTGCCCGCAGTGTGGAGGTGGCGCGTAGTCGCGCGGTGTGCTAACCGGCTTCCTCCCGCAACGCCGCGAAGGTGTCGCCCTCTTCCTCGTCGTCCAGCAGGCGTTCCCGGTGCGGTTTCTTTCGGATGCTGCTGACGGAAAGGATGGCGCACAACACCACGAACAACAAATGCACCGTGGGCGCGAACAACGGCCAGTCCACGCAGGCAAACAGCAAACACCCCAGCAAGGAAGTCCAGAGCAGAACAATGAATCCCCGCGGCAGACGCACGCCTCCCCGCAGGAAGGGGCGTCCCAAAACCAGCCCCAAGCCTCCGAGCAACGCCAGGCTTCCGGGCAGCCCGAACGTCAACAGAAATTCCAAATAGTCGTTGTGCACATGCAATTCCTTCAGTCCGGGCAGCCGGGCCGGGCTTACGGCGTAACAACCCGGATACGCCCCGGGCCCGCCCCCCAGGACTCGGGGCCAGTGAGCCAGCCGGG
>CAZRPT010000260.1:0-8984 GCA_964601985.1 uncultured Verrucomicrobiota bacterium | reverse complement strand
GTCACCCGGAGTCGCCCGCCCGCGCCCGTTACGACGAAGCGGCCCGCCTGCTGACCGGGCGGCCGCAAGCCGTCGCGCGGGACGGCATTGCCTGGGTGCGCGCGCTGGTTCGCGATTTGGGCGTGCCCGGTCTCGCCGCGTCAAACCGGCTTGCCTCCCCGCCTGCTCCGACGGAGACGGGCGCCGCTCGGAGCAGGCAAGGCCTCCTTCAAGAGGCTGGCTGAAAAGTGGGACATTCCGCCGGGCGCGGACCCGCGGCGCGAAATCTTGATAAGCGAAGTTCTCGCCTCACACCCGTTTATGATACTGCACCAGGGGTTTTTCGGTTTTTTGTCGGCCATGTGCCGCCAATACCACTCGGCGTATTCGCCCCGCACCCTCCAACCGGGCACCGAATACATCCTCCAATGGATGAAGATGCCGAACTTGGCGTCCCGGAACCACGCCGGCGCGGGGTGTTGATCGAGCGAGGCCCAGTTCGGTTCATAACGCGCCTCCGCGGCCGCCCCGTGCAAACACGACAGCCCCCCCGCAGCCCCCCCCTGCCAACCAACAGCCGAAACGGTGAATTTGCATGCCCGGTTTGCAACCCACCCTCCCCCGCGGAAACAAACCGAAACCGGCCACGCCAGCACCGTGAAAAACGGCCGGGGACTGGCGAAATTCGCTCCGCCACCTTCCGGCGCTGGGGAAAACCTGACCAAAAAGCGCTTCCCCGAGGGGGCGGCAAAGAATATGCGTGGGGCATGCGATGTTTCCGGTTGCGGGCAGGTTGGGGAGCGGGATTGGTCCTGGGAGGCGCGATCGCGGGGGCGGCTTTTGCCGCGTCTCCGCCCCGGCCCAATTTCCTCATCATCCTCGCCGACGATCTCGGCTACGGCGATTTGAGCTGCTACGGCAACGAGCGCATCCGCACGCCGCATCTGGACGCCCTGGCGGCGGAGGGGGTGCGTTTCACGGATTTTCACGCCAGCGGACCGGTCTGCTCGCCCACCCGGGCGGGATTGATGACGGGCCGTTACCAGCAGCGGGCCGGCGTGACCGGCGTGATCCGCGCCGACTTCACCCACAACCGCCACCACGGCCTGCAATCTTGCGAAACCACCCTCGCCGAGCTGTTGGGGCCGGCGGGGTACGCCACCGCCGTTTTCGGCAAATGGCACCTGGGCTACGAACGCGCCTACAATCCCCTCCGCCAGGGCTTCGACCAGTTTCGCGGCTACGTCAGCGGCAACGTGGATTACCAGTCGCACTACGACCGGATGGAAATCCTGGACTGGTGGGACGGTGTCGAGATTCGGGACGAACCCGGCTACACGACCCATTTGATCACGCGCCACGCCATCGAGTTTCTCGAAGCACCTCGCGCAAAACCCTTCTGTCTCTACCTGCCTTTCGAACCGCCGCACGCGCCGTACCAGGGACCGAACGATCCGCCTCAACGCGGCCCCGACAAGGTCCGCGGCAAGCGAATCCCGGCCCAGGTGGCGCGGGCCTACCGGGAGATGGTCGAGGAAATGGACCGCGGCGTCGGCGAGATCATCGCCACGTTGCGCCGGCTGAACCTCGCCACGAACACCTTCGTCTTTTTCTTTTCGGACAACGGCGCGAACAAGCAGGGCAACAACGGCCCGCTGCGCGGCTTCAAGGGGTCCCTCTGGGAAGGCGGCCAGCGCGAGCCGGCCATCGCGTGGTGGCCCGGCCACATCCGGCCCGGCGTCACGAAGCAAACCGCCATCAGCCTCGACGTGTTGCCCACGCTGCTCGATTTGGCCGGATTGCCCGCGCCGCGGAAACGCCCGCTCGACGGCGTCAGTCTGGCGCCGCTGCTGTTGCGCGGCGAACCGCTGCCGGCGCGCCGCCTGTTTTGGGAGTTCAACCGCCAGGCCGCCGTGCGGGAAGGGCCGTGGAAACTGCTGGTCGAACGCGCGGGCGGCGACCGGGAAATCGTCCGCCTCTTCAACCTCGATGAAGACCTGGGCGAAACGCGGAACCTGGCCGATCGTTTCCCGGAGCGAACCCGGACCCTGCGAACCGCCCTGGCCGAATGGCGGGAGGAGGTCCAGCGGAAGGCCACCCCGCAACCGGAACACCCCGCCGGCGCGGTGCGCGAGCCCGGGTATCGCGGCATCTGGTTCACCCTCGGCCAGCGCTCGCAATATGGCGACAAATACTCCGGCGGCCTGGGCACCTACACCGCCAAGCACATCCCGCTGGCGGTGTATGATTCCGTCGCGCGAAAAACCTTCTTTGTTTATGGAGGCGCGCCGGCGGGCACGCGCCATTTGCTGGCCATGGCCGGCGCGTATGATCATCACGCCCGCCGCCTCGAACAACCGGTGGTGGTGCATGACAAGGGCGGCGTCAACGATCCCCACGACAACCCCAGTCTGGCGCTGGCCGCCGACGGGCGCTTGTGGGTCTTTGTCAGCGGACGCGGGCGCCATCGCCCGGGATATGTTTATCGGAGCAAAAAACCGCACGCCCTGGGCGAGTTCGAGCGGATTCTGGAATGGGAGATGACCTATCCCCAGCCTTGGGTTCTGCCGGACGGGGATTTTCTGTTGCTCTTTACCCGCTACACCCGCGGGCGGGAACTCTATTTCAGCCGCAGCCGACACGGGTTTGCCTGGAGCCCGCCGGTCAAGCTGGCCGGCATGGGCGGGCATTATCAGGTGAGCAACCAACGCAACGGCCGCGTCATCACCGCCTTCAGCCGTCATCCCGGCGGCAATGTGGATCGCCGCACCGATCTTTATTTCGCGCAAACCGACGATGCCGGCCAAACGTGGCAAACCGTGGACGGACAAATGCTCACCCTGCCCTTGACCGATCCGGCCACTCCCGCCCGGGTGCGGAATTTTTCCGCGGAACACCGCCTGGTTTACCTCAAGGACATCAATTTCGACGCGCGGGGCCGGCCGCTCATCCTGCTCATCACCGCCGCCGATTACCGGCCCGGCCCGCCGGGCGATCCGCGGTTCTGGACGGTCGCGCATTGGGACGGAACGGCGTGGCGGTTTCACCGGATCACGCCCGCCGGCCACAATTACGACATGGGCTCAATTTATCTCCTGCCCGACGGCGCGTGGCGCGTGCTGGCCCCCACCGAACCGGGACCGCAGCGGTACGGCGCGGGTGGCGAGGTGGCGTTGTGGGAAAGCCGCGACGCCGGGGCGTCCTGGCAAAAGCTCCGTCAGCTCACCCGCCACAGCCGGTATAATCACAACTACGTGCGCCGGGTGGTCCACGCCGCGCCGGATTTCGCCGCCTTCTGGGCCGACGGCAATCCCGACGCCTTTTCGCCCTCGCGTCTCTATTTCACCGACCGCGACGGCGCCCACGTCTGGCGGATGCCGGAAACCATGTCGCAACCCACCGCCGCGCCCCGGCCGGTTTTCGCGCGCTGATTCGCCGTGGTTGACGTCTTTCCGGCGGCGGCCGGCCATTCGGGCTTGCTGGCAGTGGAGAAGAACTTACGCTCCCGGCATGAGCGCGAGCAATCATTCCGGCGGCGGAAAGCGCCGGCGCGGGGTCGGGGCGGCACTGGGGGCACTGCTGTTGTGGGGGGCGGCTTCCGCCACCGGCGCGGGAAGCGGGGAAATTTCGCTGGCGGGCGAGTGGGAATTCGCCATGGACCCCGCCAACGTCGGCATCACCGAAGGCTGGTTTGGCCGGCCGCTGGCGGGCGTCATTCAACTGCCCGCCTCGATGCCGGAGCGCAATCTCGGCGAGGACATCACGCCGGAAACCCCTTGGACCGGCACGGCGCGCGGCGCGTTCCTCACCGATCCCCATTACGCGCCCTATCGCCGTCCGGGCCACGTGAAAATCCCCTTCTGGCTGACGCCCCGCAAGTATTACGTCGGCGCGGCGTGGTACCGGCGGGTGGTGAACGTGCCGACGAACTGGACCGGCCGGCGGGTGGTGTTGTTTTTGGAACGCCCGCACTGGGGCACCACGGTGTGGTGGGACCGGCAAAAAGCGGGCGCGCAAGATTCGCTCTCCACGCCGCATGTTTATGATTTGACGGACCTCGCCACGCCGGGCCGCCACGTGGTCACCGTGCGGGTGGACAACCGGCTGCTGGTCCCCGTGGGGGAAAACGCCCACAGCGTTTCGGACCACACCCAGGGCAACTGGAACGGATTGATCGGCAAGTTGAAGCTGATCTCCACCCCCGGGGTATGGATCGAAGACGCGCGAATTTATCCCGAAGTGGCGAGCCGAAGCGTCCGGGTGCGGCTCATCCTCGGCAACCGGACCGGCGCGCCGCGGACGGCCGCCCTCGCCCTTCGCGCCGCCGCCGTGACGGGCGCCACCCCGTATCAGGCCCCGCTCCTCCACCGCACCGTTCAGGTGTCCGGAGAGGAAACCACGGTGGAGCTTCATTACCCGCTCGGTTCCGGCGCGCGGCCGTGGGACGAATTCTCGCCGACCGTTTATGAATTGCGCGCGACGCTGAGCGGGGGGAAAAACGCCGCGGCGACGCGGCATGAATATCGCGCCCGGTTCGGGCTGCGGGAACTGGGGCAGAAAGGCACGCAGTTCACCGTCAACGGCCGGGAAATCTTCCTGCGCGGCACACTGGAATGCTGCATCTTTCCCTACACCGGCCATCCGCCGATGGAGCCGGCGTACTGGCGGAAACTCATGCGGGTGGCGCGGGCCCACGGCCTGAACCATCTGCGCTTCCACTCCTGGTGTCCGCCCGAGGCCGCCTTCCGGGCCGCTGACGAGCTCGGTTTCTATCTGCACGTCGAATGCGCCGCGTGGGGCAACGCGGACAACCCGGCCCTGCGAAAATTCATCGAAGCCGAGGCCGATCGCATCCTGCGCGCCTACGGCAACCACCCCTCCTTCTGTTTTCTGGCCTACGGCAACGAACCCGGCGGCAAACATAAAAAAGAGTGGTTCGCCCGGCTGGTGCGCTCCTGGCGGGCCCGGGATCCGCGTCGCAAATACGTGGACGCCGCCGGCTGGCCGGCCATTCCCGAAAACGATTACCAAGTGATGATGGCGCCGCGCATCCAGCGATGGGGCGCGGGCTTGAAAAGCCGCATCAACGCCCGCCCCCCGGAGACGGTGACGGATTATTCGGGCATCGTCGCCCGCTTCAAGGTTCCGGTGGTCAGCCATGAGATGGGCGAGTGGTGCGTGTATCCCAACCTGAAGGAACGCGCCAAATATACCGGCGTCATGCGGGCGTTGAATTTTGACATTTTCGCCGACTCGCTGGCCGCCCACGGAATGAGCGGGCTGGCGGATGATTTTCTCCACGCCTCCGGCAAGTTGCAGGTCCTGTGCTACAAAGAGGACATCGAGTCCGCGCTGCGCACGGCGGGGCTGGGCGGCTTTCAACTGCTCGATCTGCACGATTTCCCCGGCCAGGGCACGGCGCTGGTCGGCGTGCTCGACCCCTTCTGGGAGCAAAAAGGCTACGTCACGCCGGCGGAATACCGGCGGTTTTGCAACACGACGGTGCCGCTGGCGCTGCTGCCCCGGCGGGTGTTTCGCGCCGGGGAAACCTTGTCCGCCGGCCTCAAGATCGCCCATTTCGGGCCGGAACCGCTGCGGGACGCCGTGGTGCGCTGGCAACTGACGGACGCAACCGGCACGGTCCTCACCGAAGGCGTCTTTCCCCGGCAAACCATCCCCCTCGGCAACGCCGACCGACTGGGCAAGATCGAAACCCCGCTGCCGGAAACGCCCGAAGCCCGCAAACTCCGGCTGGTGGTCCGCGTCGAAAACACGCCGTTCCGCAACGACTGGGACCTCTGGGTGTATCCGCGCCCCCTGCCCAAGGTGCCCGGCACGGAGGCGATTTACTACTGCGCCGACCTCGACGAAACCGCCGTGGCGCGACTGGCCGCGGGCGGGCGGGTGTTTTTGAACCTCCCGCCGGACCGGGTGCGTCCCGGAAAAAACGGCCCCGTGGCGACCGGTTTCTCGAGCATCTTCTGGAACACCGCCTGGACGCACGGCCAGCCGCCCCACACCCTGGGCATCCTGTGCGATCCCCGCCATCCGGCCCTGGCCCACTTCCCCACCGAAGCGCATTCGAACTGGCAGTGGTGGTATCTGATGCACGACGCGCAGGCGATGATTCTCGACCCGCTGCCGCCCGAACTGACGCCCATCGTGCGGGTGATTGACGACTGGGTGACCAACCGCCGCCTGGCGCTGGCCTTTGCCGCCCGCGTGGGCCGGGGGCGCATCCTCGTTTCCACCCTGCGCCTGTGGCCGGCCCGAAACGATCCCGCCTTGGACGGCGCGCCCAACCTGCCCGCCGAACAGCTCCGCTACAGCTTCGAAAAATACCTGACCAGCGACGCCTTCAATCCCCCCGTCACCCTCACCCTCGACCAACTGCGCGCCCTCCTGAAGGAATGATCGGAGGAGGAAACCCGAAAAAACACGAAGGAACGGACCAAAGCATCCTTGTTGGCACCCATCTTCGCGAAGATGGCGTCATCTGAAATTCACCCGGCAACTCCCGAAGTAACGTGGGCTGCATCGCCGACTTTCAGTCAGCCAAGCGGGCGAAAAAGCGGCACTCATAAAAAAGAAAGCCTGGCGGATTTGGAAATCCACGCCTTCTTCGCAACGACCAATAGCATCCGCTTCTGGCACAAGCCGGGTATCCCGCCCGGCTTCGCAATGTGCGGGAAAAGGATTTTGCTTCGGTTGCGCATTTTTCATGGCGCCTGCTATTCCGGTGGGAGCGCCGAAATCGAAGCAGCCGCGATCAAAAACGCAGGGCGAAACGCGAGTGTCACTCAAGCGCTGCCATCCGCCCTCTCCAAGCTTCTTCATTCGCACCCCACTTCCCAAGAGGTGCATAAGTGGCTGGATTGTTGTCACGAGAATGCCCCTTCATCGAAGCAAATCTCGTGCCATTAGAGCGCCGAAAACTTATGCAGCTCTTAGCAACCTGCTCTGCTCTTCTATGCCCTTTTCCAGACAGGCTCTCAGGCGCTTTTGGCGGAGCCAAGTTGATCCGGACGCGGGCGATAATAGCTCGAGTAGTAGCGATTCTGGTAGAAGTAATAGGAGTAGTAGTAGGAATCGCGCCCCTCGAAATCGATGTCGTTCAGCAGTACGCCACAAATATGCACGCCGGCATCCACCAAACGCTGAATGCTCTTGCGCGCATGTTCCCGACGGACCTTGTTGAATTTGGCGACGAAAACACAACCATCCGCCAGCGAGGAAACAACCAATGGATCACTGACCGCGGATACCGGAGGACAATCCAAAATGATGCGGTCGTAACGTTTGCGGACCTCATCCAAAAACTGCACCATGCGGCGGGAGGCCACCAATTCCGTGGATTGGGAAGAACCACTGTCGCAGCAGATCAAATCCAAATTGGGCACTTCGGTGGTATGGATTAATTCGTCCATATCCTCTGTCTTGCCGGTCAGATACGCCGGCAACCCCGTGGGGCTGTGCAACTGAAACGCCTTGTGCAAGCGGGGCCGCCGCATGTCCGCATCCACCAACAACGTCCGAAAGCCGGTTTGCGCCATGGCGATGGCCAGATTGGCGGCAATCACCGACTTGCCTTCCGAGGGCAAGGTGCTGGTCACGGTAAGCACCCGCAATTTCTCGCCGTGGTCTCCCAACGCCACGGCGGCCCGAATGGACCGAATACTCTCGGAAGGATTGGACTGGGGATGAAGGTGGCATTGCAAATACCGCTCCACTTCGCGGCTGTCTTTGACACTTGGCACGTACCCCAAAAAGGGCATTTGAAGATGATTTTCCACATCATCCTGGCTCTTGATCGAATCATCCAAGTAATTCACAAAGAAGGCCAAGCCAATACCCAACAACAATCCACCAATAATTCCCCCAACCAAAACCAAGGGAATGTTGGGCTTGACGAATTCGGTGGGAATGGTAGGCGGGTCAATGATGTGAATGTTGTTTGCCCGGTCGCGTTGCATGACATCCGCTTCATTCAGGCGGCTCAGCACCATGTTGAACAAAGCACGACTGGCATCCGCTTTGCGTTGGAGCACGTCGTATTCGGTTTTTGCCTTGTTCCATTCCTGCTGCAATTTCTCCCAGTGTTCGACATTCTGTTTCAGATTGGCGACTTGCACCCGCTGAAGTTCAGCGGATTCGCGCAATGTTTGCTGAATTTCCTTGGCGGTTTTGATTAGATTGGCTTGGGCTTCCGCCATGCGGGATTTGACGTCCACCACCGCGGGATGCTTTTCTCCATAGCGCTGTTGCAATCCGGCCAGTTGCGTTCGGAAATCGGCAATCTGCTGCTGCAGGCTGATAATTCGTGAATCGGACGCAATCAGAGGAAACGTTTCGATGGATTTGCCGGCTTCGAGATGCGCCTTCAATTGATCCACCGTAACTTGCGCAAGCTGGGCGCTCGCCAAGGCATCAGCGTAGCGGCTCTGCACCTGGGCGAGAGATTGCGCGATGGGATTGTTGCCGGAATCCAGCGTGGTAAACTTGCTCTTCTCCCGGTAGGCTTGAAGCTGCTTTTCGTATTCCGTCACTTCCCGCTCCATCTGGGCGGCTTGAGAGCGCAACGTCTGCAGTGTGCTCATGGTTCGTCCCATTTTGGCCAGACGATTACGCTCAATAAACTCGTCCGCCAACCGTTTGGCGATATCCGCCGCTTTGCGGGGATCTGTGTGATCTACGCTCACCTCGACCAGGCGCGTCATTCGGATGGGAGCGACCTTGATATCATCCGCCAGGGCTTTAACAATGTCCAGCTCCTTGGAATAGCGGGCGTCGTTTTCCAGGCGCTCGGTTTTGATGACTCGCTCCAACAAGGAACGACTCAGAAGATTCTTGTATTGGGTTTTCAAATACGTTTCAAAATCCAAACGGCCCATCCCGCCATAAGATCCGCTCAAGTTTACTTGCGCTTCGGATTCAGGATCAATTTGCAGACGGGTGCTGGCGCGAAATATTCTCGGAGCCTTCACCGCGTAAGCCACACTGGCTCC
>CAZRPT010000259.1:0-7618 GCA_964601985.1 uncultured Verrucomicrobiota bacterium | reverse complement strand
GTCTCCAGCGTGCAGCCGGAAGCCGGGTTGGCCTCGTAGGCCGTGTCCCGGCGTTCCAGTTCCGCCAGCAATTCCGCCGGGATGTCCTCGCTCTCCGCCTCCTGATCCACGCTGCGGTACAAGGCGTCCGCCAGCCGAATCCGCTCGGGCGGAGGCAGTTCCAAAGCGCGCGACAGCAGGCTGGGTTTCATGGGAGGAAACTACTGTTGGTCGGCGGCCGCCGCCACCACCTTTTCCGCCGCGTCGGCCATGGTGTCGCCGCTGATGATGGTCAGGCCGGACTCGGCCAGGGTTTGCTTGCCGGCCTCGACGTTGTTGCCTTCGAGCCGGACCACGAGGGGGAGCTTCAGGTTGGTCTCCTTCACCGCCGCCACGATGCCCTGGGCGATGACGTTGCAATCCATGATGCCGCCGAAGATGTTCACCAGGATGGCGCGCACTTCCGGATCCTTCACGATGATCCGAAACGCGGCGGTCACCTGCTCGACGCTGGCGCCGCCGCCCACGTCGAGGAAGTTCGCCGGCTCGCCGCCGTAGTACTTGATGATGTCCATCGTGGCCATCGCCAGGCCGGCGCCGTTGACCAGGCAGGCGATCGAGCCGTCCAGCTTGATGTAATTCAGGTCGAACCGGCTGGCCTCGACTTCGAGGGGCGATTCCTCCTCCTCGTCGCGCATGGCCTGGATGTCCGGGTGACGGAACAGGGCGTTGTCGTCCACGCCGACCTTGGCGTCCACGGCCCACACGTCCTGGCCGCCGTCACGGGTCTTGATCACGCAGAGCGGGTTGATCTCGACCAGGGAGGCGTCGCATTCCCACCACGTGCGATAGACCCCCAGGATGAGCTTGGTGGCGCGGTTCAGGAGCGCTCCGCCCAGGCCCAGATGGGCGGCGATGCGGCGCGCTTCGTGCGGTTGCAGGCCGAAGGCCGGGTCCACCTGCCAGCGCAGGATGGCCTCGGGGGTTTTCGCCGCGACCTCCTCGATGTCCACGCCGCCCTCGGAGCTGGCCATGACCACCGGCCGGCTGGTGGCGCGGTCGAGCAGGACGGCCAGGTACAGCTCGCGCTCGATCTCGGGGGCGTCGGCCACCAGCAACTTGCGCACGAGCCGGCCCGCCGGGCCGGTCTGCTTGGTCACGAGGACGTTGCCGATCATCTGGCGGGCGAAGGACTCCACCTCGTCGAGGTCGCGGGTCAGTTTGACGCCGCCCTTGAACCCGCTGGTGAAGGTGCCCTTGCCGCGGCCGCCGGCGTGGATTTGCGCCTTGAGGACCACCATTTCGCCGCCGGCATCCATGATGGCCTTGGCGGCGGCGCGGGCTTCCGCGGGGGTGTTGACGACGGAACCGGGCGGGACCGTCACGCCGTGCTGCTTGAGCAACTCTTTTGCCTGATATTCGTGAATGTTCATTCGTTCGTACCGCGAAGTGTGCCCTTCCGGCCAGCGGCGTTCAATCCAGAATCCGCTTTTGTCCGCGCAAAGGGCGCATCCTGCGCGGAATGTCAGGCGCGCCGCCCGCGGCGGCCCGAAATCCGGTCAACCGCGCCGCAAAAGGGCCCGCCGGACATTCGCCTTGTGAGGCGCGCGATTTTTTCGCAAGGTGGGGCGCATCATGGCAGCCATCGGGCGCTTTCAGAAAGGCGATGACGTTTTCCACGCGAAGATCGTGGACGGAAAACTGTTCCGGGTGGTGGGCGACGTGTTTGGCTCACCCTCCTTCGAACGCAAACCCACCCCGGCCAAGGGCTTGAAGCCCCTCCCGCCGGTGGCCCCGTCCAAGGTCATCGCCGTGGGGCTCAATTACGTGGAGCACGTCCGCGAGACCGGCAAGGAGCTGCCCCGGCAGCCGTTGTTCTGGCTCAAGGCGCCCACCTCGCTCCTGCCGGACGGCGGCCGCGTGGAGCTGCCTTTCACCGATCATCGCGTGGATTACGAGGCCGAGCTGGCCGTCGTCATCGGCCGCCGCATTCGCAATGTCACTCCCGCCGCCGCCAGCCGTTACATCTTCGGCTACTGCCCGGCCATGGACATCACCGACCGGACGATCCAGAGCGCCGAAAGCCAGTGGGCGCGCAGCAAGTCGTTCGACACCTTCACTCCGCTGGGTCCGTTCATCGAGACGAAGATTGATCCGCACGCGCTGACCATCCAGTTGTTTCAAAACGGCCAGCTCCGGCAGAATTCGAGCACCCGGGAGCTGGTCTTCAACTGCTTCGAGCTGGTCAGTTTCATTTCGTTCAATCTCACCCTCCTGCCCGGCGACGTCATCCTTACCGGCACCCCCAGCGGCATCGGTCCCATCCAATCGGGCGACCGTCTGGAGGTGCGCATTCAAGGAATGCCGCCCCTGAACGTCACCGTCCGGTAGCGGCGCGCCGGCGCGTCCCGCTCCCCGGGCCCGCGCCGGCCTGCAAAACCCCTTGTCGGCGGGGGCGGCTTGCCGCGAAGCTGGCGGGCGTGAACAGGAAGACGCCCCGCGTGTTCATCGCCGCCACGCGGCAGAACGAAGGGAAAACGACCATCTCGCTCGGGATGGCCTCGGCGCTGCTCGAGCATTACCCGCGCATCGGCTACATCAAGCCGGTGGGCCAGCGGTTCGTCGAGGTGGACGCCCAGAAGATTGACGAGGACATCATCCTCATGGATCGCGTGTACCAGCTCCATTGTCCGCTGGGTGACATGAGCCCCATCGCCGTGGATCCGGACTTCACGCGCAAGTACCTCCAATCCGCAAATTACGAGGACCTCGTTCGGAAAATCTACTCGGCGTTCGACCGGGTGGCGTGGGAGAAGGATTTCGTCCTGTGCGAAGGCTCGGGTCACGCGGGCGTGGGCTCGGTGTTCGACCTCTCCAACGCGCGGGTGGCCAAGCTGCTCGAGGCGAAGGTGGTCATCGTGACCCGGGGCGGCATCGGCAAGCCGATTGACGAAGTGTGCGTGAACCACGCGTTGTTCGAGCGGGAAGGGGTCGAGGTGATCGGCGTCATCCTCAACAAGGTCCTGCCCGAGAAACTGGAGTTCATCCATGAATTCGCCTCGAAAGGACTGCGCCGGCAGGGACTGGACCTGCTGGGCGTGCTGCCGCACCAGCCGATTCTCTCCAGCCCCACCCTCGACGTCATCCGCGAAGAGCTGGCCGCCGAGCCGCTCAACCACAGCCATCAGGGCGACAACCTGGTCGAGGAGGTCGTGGTGGGCGCCATGAGCGTGCAGCAGGCGCTGAAACTGTTCCGGCGCGGCGTGCTGGTCATCACCCCCGGCGACCGCGAAGACATCATCCTCGCGGCGGCCACCACTTTGTTCGGCCGGGGCACCGACGGGCTGGCG
Source organism: uncultured Verrucomicrobiota bacterium (assembly GCA_964601985.1). GTDB lineage: Bacteria > Verrucomicrobiota > Verrucomicrobiia > Limisphaerales > J093 > J093. Next base: position 4,289 of record CAZRPT010000259.1, on the reverse strand, counting down.
GGCATCGTGTTGACCGACGGACAGCGGCCTTCCCCCAGCGTGATGCGGGTGATTGACGCGCTGCCGTTTCCGGTGCTGCTGGTCAAGCAGGACAGCTACCGGATCGCCTCGCGGGTGAACAGCCTCACCGTCAAGACCCGCCCCGGCGACACCGCCAAGATTGACCTGATCCGCGACCTCATCCAACGCCACGTGGACATCCCCAAACTCCTCGAAGCCCTCTGATCAACTTTTCGGATTTTTCCCTCTCCCATGAACCTCCCCCCGATTCCCTTCCCTCCCCACCTGCGCGATTTGCCGGTCTATCAACCGGGCCGTCCCATCGAGGAAGTGGCCCGCGAACTGGGGCTGGACCCCGCGGGCATCGCCAAGCTGGCCTCGAACGAAAACCCGCTCGGGCCGTCCCCGCGCGCGGTGGAGGCCATGCGGGAGGCCATCCGCAACGTGCACCGCTACCCGGACGGCAACGCCTACTACCTCAAGCAACGGCTGGCCACGCACTTGGACGTGCGGCCGGAACACCTCATCCTCGGCAACGGCTCGAACGAGATCATCGAATTCATCGGCCAGGCGCTCGTGGGCCCCGGCGTGGAAGTGGTGGTGTCGCAGTACTGCTTCGCCATCTACCCCATCGTGACCCTGATGTTCGGCGGCCGTCCGGTGGTGGTGGACGCCCGGGATTACGGCCACGACCTGCCGGCGATGCGCCGGGCCATCACCGCGCAAACCCGGGCGGTGTTCGTGGCCAACCCGAACAATCCCACCGGCACCCTGGCCGATCCGGCGGAACTGCGGGCGTTGGTGGAATCGGTTCCGGCGGACGTGCTGCTGGTCGTGGACGAGGCCTATATCGAGTATCTGGACGACCCGCTTGATTTGCTGCCCGAGGTGCGCAGTGGCGCGCGCCCGAACCTGCTCCTGCTGCGCACCTTCTCGAAGATTTACGGACTGGCCGGGCTGCGGCTGGGGTACGGCATCGGGCACCCGGACCTGATCGCCCTGCTCGAAAAAATCCGACAACCCTTCAACGCCAACGCCGTGGCCCAGGCCGCCGCGTTGGCCGCGTTGGACGACGCCGACCACGTGCGGCGCAGCCGCGAACTCAACGCCGCCGGCCTGCGCTTCTGGCAGGCGGCCCTCGACGAGGCCGGCATCGAGTACGTGCCTTCGGCGGCGAACTTCGTGCTGGTCCGGGTGGGTGACGGCGGGCGGGTGTTCACGGAAATGCAGCGACGCGGCGTCATCGTGCGTCCGATGGGCGGCTACCAGTTGCCCGAATGGGTTCGCATCTCCCTGGGCGTCCCCGGGGAAAACGAACGCGCCCTCGCCGCCCTGCGCGAAGTCCTGGCCGGCTGACAAGCAGGGGATAAGGCCGAAGGCCGGGGAAGCGAGAGCTGAAGGAAATCCGAAAGCCGAGATCCGAAAGTGTTCCCGTAGCCGCCGAGTTGACGCGAAGTGAAGGCGGCTTTTTCGTAGCGCAGGTTTCCAATCTGCCAGGCTTCCGCTTTACGCGGCTGCCGCTTTTGCTCGCCCGCCGGGCCGGCTGGAAGCCGGCGATGGGCTCGCGCGTGCCCCCGCGCTCGGCCCCGGGCCTTCGTCCTGCCGGACGAATCCCTTTCGCCGCCCCCCGGCGGCTCAAATCACCCGAAAGGAAGTCCGCGTTACGGAAGGGCAGGGACGGGCTTTTCCATCTGATTCACCTTCTCCCCAATGCCGGGTCGGGGGACCCGGCCTGCCAAGGCGGCCGCGCATCGCCCCTTCTGCAGGCCGGCTGCCCTCAGCCGGCGCGTGGGGCCGCGCTCCCTTTTCGGATTTCGGGATTCGGATTTCGGATTTCCCTCGGGCCTTCGCTCCCCCGGTTTTTCCTCCCGTTCACGGCCCCCGGCCGGCCGGCGGCGGCATTCTGCGTGACGGGGGCGGGGAAAGTTGGCTAGGTTGAGGGGCGCATGGATCGCGAGCGAGTGGACGACTGGTTGGAGCGGGGCATCCTGGGTCTGGTGCTGGTGGTGGTGGTGTACGCGCCGGTGGCCACGGCCGCCGCCCGGACGCAGGACTTCGCCGTGGTACAGGGCCTGGTGGCGCTGGCAACCGCTCTGTGGGCGCTGCGTTTCTGGGTGAACCCCAGCCATCGCCTGCAATGGCCTCCGGTCTGCTGGGCGGTGGCGGCCATCGGTGTCTATGCCGTGGCGCGCTATCTCACGGCGGACGTGGAATACGTGGCCCGGCGCGAGACGCTTCGGGTGCTGGTTTGCGTCTGGCTGTTTTTCCTCGTGCTGAACAATCTGTACCGGCAGAAGCACGCCAACCTGCTGGCGGGGGTGCTGGTGACGCTGGGCACGTTGCTCGCCCTCTACGCCGTTTATCAATTCCTCACCAAGACCAACCGGGTGCTCTGGTACCCGCGGCCGGAGCAGTACAACGGCCGGGGTTCCGCCACCTACATCTGCCCGAACCATTTCGCGGGCCTGCTGGAAATGCTCATTCCCCTGCCGCTGGCCATGCTGGTGATGGGGCGGGGCACGGCGCTGCGCCGGGTGTTTCTGGCCTACGCGGCGCTGGCCATGCTCACGGCCCTGGGCATGACCATTTCCCGCGGGGGCTACCTGGCCTGCGGCGTGTCGCTGGTGGCGATGGCGCTTTTTCTGGCCCGCTACCGCAATTACCGGCGCGCGGCGCTCATCTCCTTGTTCCTCCTGTTGCTGGCGGGGGGCGGGTTTGTTCTGAAAAGTCCGAAGGTGGTCGAGCGCTTCAAATTGATGTTCACGCCGGGACAGCTTCAAGACGTGAGCATCCGATGGCGTTTGGCGAAATCCGCCACCCTCATGTGGCGGGATCATTTCTGGTTCGGGGCGGGGCCGGGACACTTTGACGTCTGTTATCCGCGCTACCGGGAAGGCATCCAGCAACGGCCGGTCTGGGTGCACAATGACTACCTCAACACCCTGGCCGACTGGGGACTCGTGGGCGGTCTGTTGGGCCTGGCCGCCGTGGGGCTGCTGGCCGCCGGCGTGCCGGGCACCTGGCGGTACGTGTGCCGGGAAAACGGGGGACTGGTGAGCAAACGCAGCGACCGGGCGGCGCACGTGCTGGGAATCTCCACCGGCCTGCTGGCCCTGGCCATTCATTCGGCGTTCGACTTCAACCTCCACGTGCCGGCCAACGCCCTGATCGCCACGGTGCTGGCCGCCAGCTTGGTCAGTCACCGCCGTTTCGCCACCCGACGGTTCTGGGTCACGCCGAACTGGCTCATCCGGCTGCTGGTCACCCTCGCCGCCGGCGCCAGCGTGGCGTGGCTGGGGCCGCAGGCGCCGCGGCAGTGGCGGGAAGGCCGCGCCCTGACCCGCGCCGAAACGGCCCCCACCGGCACCGACCAACTGGCCGCCCTCAAGGAAGCGGTGGCGATCGAGCCCCTCAACCCGGAATCCGCCTATCTGCTCGGCGAGTTTTACCGGATCGGGAGCTGGGAAGGCGGCGCGAACTGGCGTGAGCTGGCGGAGGAGGCGCTGCGCTGGCTCAAACGCGCCATGCAGCTCAACCCCCATGATCCCGCCGCCTTTCTCCGGGCCGGCATGTGCCTCGACTGGCTGGGCCGGCACGACGAAGCGGCGAAACTGTTCGCGCAAGCCTACGAACGGGACCCGAACAACTACTACGTGGCCCTCATGCGCGGCTGGCACGCCATCCAGATCGAAGACTACGAGGAGGCGCGGCACTGGCTCCAGGAATCGCTGCGGATCAAGCCCTGGGCCAACTTCGCGGCCTACAACTACCTCGCCCTCGTCAACCAACGGCTTGCCGGAAAAGGCCGCTGAGCCCGCCTGAACGGGCTTTCCGGACGCGCGCGCCGGCGGGAGGAGGAAGCCGCGTCCCCCCGCGGCCCGTTTCGCGCCTCAACCGAACGTGTCCCCGTTCCAGCCCCAATGAGCGCGGGGATGATCGGCGCAGACGAGAAACATCCGCGCCGGCGGCACGCCCAGGGCCCGCTCCAACACGGCGCCCAACCGCGCGCTCAACGCCCGGGGGGCGGCGTCCGGCAGACCCAGACTTCGCAGCTCGGCCAGCGCCGTCGGCTCGGTCGTGCCGCCAAACGCCATCGGCACGCCGGTTTCCAAGACCACCTGCACATAACCCGGCGGCTTGCCCAGCGTTTCGGCGATCACGGCGGTCAGCTCGCCGAGCAGCTCCGTCCGCCGCCCGGCTTCCACGGTCTGGTTGGTTTGTACTTTCAGCAATGGCATCGCCCCAGTCTGCCCCCTCGCCCGGCGGCTGGCAACGATGACGCCCCGGCC
>CAZRPT010000258.1:0-19893 GCA_964601985.1 uncultured Verrucomicrobiota bacterium | reverse complement strand
AGAGCCGCGCGAACTGTTTTACGCGGCCGCGCCCACGGAGAAAGCCCTGCCCGCGAAACAACCTGCGGACCGCATGCCGGCCTTCGCCGACGCGCGTTCGTCCGGCGGCGCCCCGGCGAATCCGCCTCCCGCGCCGCTGGCGGCGGGCGGAGGCGGGGGCGGTTATGGCGGCTCCGAAGTAAAATCGGGAGGGGGCGGCATGGGGGGCGCAGTGGCCTTGGGCCGTCAGGCGGGGAGGAGCCCGAAATCGGCGGCCCCGGCGCGCGATCAGTTTTCCGCCGGCAAACCGGAGCCGCGGTCGCGCAAAAATGTTCGCGGCTCGGGCAAACCCATGGCGGAAGGGTATGTCTTGGACAAACTCATAACGGAAGGGCATGGGCTGGTTCCCCCGCCGGCGCTGCAAATCGTGCCCGAACCCGCGAAAGCTTCCCAGCGCTTGGGAGAGAGTCGTGCCCGCTCGCTTGCATCCCAAGAAACGGCGGCGGAACAGGAAGAATTGGCGTCGCCGTCGTTGGAGCGGCCGGCATCGGCATCCAGGGACGCGCCCACTGAACTGGACCTGCGTCCGCGTCAGAACAAGGCCGGTCCGCCGACTCCCGCAACCACCCCCGCGGCGGGCGTCAGGGTGACGTCCGGCCGGTCGCTGACGCGCTCTTCCGAAGCCGCGGACCAAAAGTCGAATGCCGACCTCGGGCTTCAATTCCGCCGTCGGATTTCGCCGCCCGCGCCGGCCCAGCCGGAAGCCGCTCCGCCTCCGACCTCCGCTCCGGCCGGAAAGTCGGCCCTTGCTCAGCGTGGAATGCCACCGGCGACGAGCATCGCCGCCATGCCGGAATCGTTGACGCGCCAAAACGAGGCGGAGCTTGCCGCGGATTACTTTTTCCCGGAAACCCGGAAAAAGAAGCGTCTTGCGCGGACGTATGGATTGGCGTCGAACGCCGAAGTCGAGGGGAAAACGCTGAAGCAGCAGCTCGCGGCCGCTCCGCCTCCCTCCGCCACGCCCCTGCCGGAGGTGCTGACCGCCGCCAACCCCTTCTCGACCTTCTCGCTGAACGTGAGCGACGTGTCGTTCCAACTGGCGCGCGCGGCGCTGGACCAGGGACGGCTGCCCGATCCGGCGCGAATTCGGAGCGAGGAGTTCGTGAACGCCTTCGACTACCACGATCCCGAACCGCCGCCGGGCCGGCGGGTGGGCTTGACGTGGGAACGGGCGCGGTTCCCGTTCGCCCATCATCGGGAGGTGCTGCGGCTGGCGCTGAAGACCGCCGCCGAAGGGCGCGCCGCCGGGCGGCCCTTGAACCTCGTGCTGCTGCTCGACCGCTCCGGTTCGATGGAACGGGCGGACCGGGTGGCCATCGTGGGCATCGCCTTGGAGGTGCTGGGCCGGCAGCTTCGTCCGGGCGACCGGCTCAGCGTGGTCACTTTTTCCCGGCGGGCGCATCTGTGGGCGGACGGGGTCAGCGGCGAGGCCGCGCAGGCGGCGTTGCGGCGCGTGACGAAAATCCCGCCCGAAGGCGGCACCAACCTCGAGGAAGCCATGAAGCTGGCCTACGCCACCGCGGAACGACACTTCCTGCCGGGCGGCGTCAACCGGGTGGTGGTGCTCACCGACGGTGCGGCGAATCTGGGCGACGTTTCGCCGACGCGGTTGCGGGCGCTGGTCGAGCAATACCGCCGGAAGGGCATCGCGCTCGACGCCTTCGGCGTGGGGTGGGAGGGCTACAACGATCAACTGCTCGAAACCCTCACCCGCCACGGCGACGGGCGTTACGCCTTCCTGAACAGCCGGGAGGCCGCGGCCACCGGGTTTGCCCAGAAACTGGCCGGCGCGCTCCGGGTGGCGGCCGCCGACGTGAAGGTGCAGGTGGAGTTCAATCCCGCCCGCGTGGTCCGCCACCGGCTGGTGGGGTTCCAGCAACACCGGTTGACGAAGGAGCAGTTCCGCGACAACACGGTGGACGCCGCCGAGCTGGGGGCCGCCGAGGCGGGCAACGCGCTCTATCTCATCGAGCCGCGGGAAGACGGCGAGGGGCCGATCGGTTACGTGCGGGCGCGGTACCGCGTCCCCGGCACGAACCGTTACGCGGAGCGCGAGTGGATGCTGGATTACCCCGGCCCGGCGCCCGCGTTGCGGGACGCGCCGGCCGGGCTGCGCCTCGCCACCGCGGCGGCGGTGTTCGCCGAACGACTGGCCCGGAGCCCCTATGCCGAGGGCGTCAACCTGGCGGAGCTGGAACAACTGGCGCGCGGCGCGGCGCGGGAATACCCGAACGATCCGCGCCCCGCGCAGTTGGTCCAGATGATCCAGGCCGCCCGCCGCCTGCCCGGATTCACCCGATGAGCGCAAGGAAGGCAGCCGACCACGCGACAAACAGGGGGAGCGCACGCGCCCTCGCGTGCGGGGTTCGGCGCGCCGCCGAACCCCAGGGAGCGTCCGCCGGGGCAACGCGCCGGAAATTCGGGAAGGCGGACCTCCTCCCGCGCATTGCGGCGGCCGCGAATTTCGGACGCAGGGGACCGAGGGGCGGGGCGCCCCCCGGCACACGCGAGGCGCGTGTGCTCCCCCGAAAGGGGAAATTGGGGGCTCGTGGAGACCGCCCCCTCCACGCCGGCGGGGAACTGATTTTTCAACTTTTTTCACTCACCCTTGAACTGACGCATATCATGAAAAACGGCTCGAAGACTCCCGTGAATCCGCTCCGGCTTTCCGGCGCGCGACGGCGTTTGGCTTCCTTCCGCCGGTGGCTGCCGGGTTTGCTGGCCGGGTTGCTGCTGACGCCCGCTCCCCGCGCGGCGGATGCCGCCGCCGACCCGGACGCCTTGTCCGTCGAGCGGCTGAAATTGAACGGCGAGGCCGGGCCGGACGGCGGTCAGCTCACGATCTCCGCCACCTTGAAGCCGCCGCCGGAGCAGCGGACGCCGGCGCTTTACGCCACCCGGCTGCGACACACCTTGAGCGTGGATCGCCACGCCATCACCCACGCCCTGACGCTGGACGTGGAGGTGCTCCAAGGGACGCTCCGCGAGCTGAGTTTTCCGCTGCGGGGCAAGGGGCTCATCCAAAAGGTCGAAGCGCCGGGATTGCGCGACTGGAGCGTGCGGCGCAACGCCGACGAAAGCCGGACCCTCGTCCTCCACCTGCAACCCGACGCGCCGTCGGTAAAGCGACTTTCCGTGCAGGTTTGGGCCACGACCCGCTGCGGCCCCGGCGCGTTGCCCCACTCGCTCGCGCCGTTGTGCGTGGGCGCGCCCACGCCGGCCCTGTTCACCGGCTGCGTGCGGATCGAGACCGTTCCCGGCCTGGGCGTCACCCTGCAACGGCGGACCGGCCTGAGCCCGGTGAAGCGGGAGTTCCTGCCCGCCCCGCTGCAAGCTCCGCCCGCCGAGGGCGCGGAGGAGCCGCGATGCTTCCAGTTCCACGGCACGGATTACCAGCTCGGCCTCGTGGTGACGGAGACCGATCCCGAGGCCCGGCGGGTGGTCCTGCGCGATTTTCAACTGCGCGGCGAGCTGGCGGATCGGCGGGCGCATTTCACGCTCACGGCCACCGCCCACGTGAAGCGTCCCGAGGGCGGCGCGTTGACCCTGCTGCGCGGCGGTTACGCGCTCACCGCCATCACGGACGGGGAGCATTGGACGCCGAAGCTGTCAGACGGAGGGTTGGAAATCGTCTTCGCTCGGGCGGGCGTTTATCCGCTCAAGCTGGAGTTCGACGCCGCCGTCACCGAGACGCCGCGCGGGAGCCGGGTGGACTTCCAGGTCGCGCCCGCCCCGTTGCAGCCGATTCTCCTGCGCGGGCTGCCGGCGGACACGGAGTTCCGCTTTCCCGGCGCGGCGAAACCGGAGCGCGCGGACGGGGCGTTTCGCGGTTTTCTGCCGCCGGACGGCCGGGTGGCGTTGAGCTGGACCCGCGCGCGGCCCGAGACGGAGGGGCGGTTGTTCTACGCCGCCGAAGGATTCAGCCAGGTGGCCATCAGCCCCGGACTGCTGCGGCAGACGCTGGTGTTCGAGTTCAAGGTGATGCAGGGCGAGTTGAACCAGCTCACCCTGCTGCTGGACGGCGAGGGGGAAGTGACCCACGTCCAGGGCGACCCGGTGCTGGCGTGGAACATCCTGCCCGACCCCGACCACGCGGGCCGGCGGCGGTTGACGGTGCAGTTCAACCAGCCGCGGAAGGAGCAGTTCACCTTGCAGGTGCAAACCCAGGCCGCGTTGGGGGCGTTTCCGCGGGCGGTGACTCCGCTCAAAATCGTGCCCGAGGGGGCCACCCGCTTCGGCGGTTACGCGCGGGTGATCAACCGCGGCGCGGTCCGGCTGGAGGTGCTGGAAGCGCGCGGGCTGTCGCAGATTTCGCCCGGGCAGCTCCCGCAATCCGCCGCCCTCCGCGCGTTGTTCGCGCGCGCCGCCACGCAGGTGTTCGCCTTCCGTTTTTCCGGCGACGACTTCGCCCTGCGGGTGCAGGCGGACAACATCCTGCCCGAGCTGAGCGTCTCCGAGGTGCTCGCCTATCACCTGGGCGGGAGCGATCTGGCCATTGACGCCGAGCTGGAGCTGGACATCCGCGAAGCGCCGGTGCGCGAGCTGCTCCTGCGCGTGCCGGCCTCCTTCGTCGTGGCCCGGCTGACGATTCCCCACCTGGCCGACCACACCCGTCTGCCGGACGAAACCCCCGGTCAGGCGCGGCTGCGGCTCACCTTCAGCCAGCCGGTGGCGGGGCGGCAGTTGCTCCAGTTGCGGCTCGAACGCAACGCCGCGCTGGACGCCGCCACGTGGGAGCTGCCCCGCGTGGCGGTGGTGAACGCCCGCTCCACGCGCGGTCACGTGGGGGTGTCCGCCGACGCGGGCTTCCGGCTCACGCCCGCGCGGACCAGGGGATTGACCGACGTGGCCACCGCCTTCTTCCCGAAACAGACGCCGAACCTCCAGGCCGCCTTCCGGATCACCGATCCGGCGTGGCAGGCCGCGTTGCGGGTCGAGCGGCTGCCGCAATCCATCCAGGCGAGCGTCTTCCACCTCTTCTCCGTCGGCGAGGCCATCGCCTACGGCAGCAGCGTGATGAACTACGTCATTTCCGGCGCGCCGCTGGGGCGGTTCCGGGTCGCGTTGTCGGACGAGTACTTCAACGTCGAGTTCACCGGCAAGGACGTCCTGAACTGGAAAAAGACCGACGCGGGCTACGAAGTGCAGCTCGCCACGCCGGTCGCGGGTGAATACACCCTGCTGGCCACCTACGAGCGCCCGTTCAAGCCCCAGGGCGAGACCCTCACCTTCACCGGCGCCCGGCCCCTGGACGCGGGCGCCGAGCAGGGCTACACGATCGTCATCAGCACCTACCAGTTCCAGGTGCGGCCGGAGCAGGTCTCCTCCGGCCTGCTGGCGGTCGAGCCCGGCGAGGTGCCGGCGGAGTACCGGCTCTTCTTCGACGCGCCGATCCTCGCGGCCTACCGCTACACCAGTCGCCCGTTCAACCTCGCCCTCGCGCTGAAACCGCTGGCCCAGGCCGGGACCCTCCCGCAGGTGGTGGACCGGGCCGCGATCGAGACCCGCGTCTCGCAGGAGGGGCAGATCCTCACCACCGTCCGCTATTTCGTGAAGAACAAGGGCCGCTCGAACCTGCGCATCGTGACGCCGCCCGACAGCAGGTTGTGGGAAGCCACCGTGGACGGCCGCCGGGTGGTGCCGGTGCGCGACGGCGACGCCGACCTGCTCGCCCTGCCGCAAACCACCGACCCCAACGCCATCCATCGCGTCCGGCTCCAACTGGCCGCCAAGTCGAAACACCCCCGCCGGCTCACCCTTACCGCCCCCGCCGTCAGGGCCCCGGTGCTGCTGACCCAGTGGACGCTGCAACCGGATGAAAACCACCGGCTCCGCTTCCGCGGCGGGACGTTGACCCCCACCCCCGCCGAGGCCGGCGACGTCTCCGGCTTCGCGGGCCTCGAACCATTTTTCGCGGACGGGGCGCAGGCGTTTTTCCTGCTCGTGGCGCTGGGCCTGTTTCTCCTGGGCGGCCTTCTCGGGCGCTGGGCCACCGGCCGGGGCGTTTATCGCGGCACGTTCCGCCACGTGCTGGGCGGATTGGCGGCCCTGGTCGTGGCCGGTTGCGGCGCGGCGTTGCTGGGATCGCTGATCCTGGACGCCGGCCGCATCGTGCTGAAACCGCCCACCACCCTGCACTTTCTCGCGCCGGTGCAACAGGCCGGCAGCACGCTGCGAATCGAAGTGAGCAACGACCCGTTGACGCCTTCCGTGTTCTGGCGGCTGTGGCGGCTCTGGCCCGCCGTGCTGGGCGGGACGGCCGCGCTGGCGTGGGGGATCGCCGGCCCGAGATTCCTCCGGCGGCTGGGCTGGGCGTTCCTCGGGACCGGCTTGATTTGGAGCGCGCTGCGCTGGCCCAACGGGCTCGCCCCCGCGCTGGCGCTGTTGCTGCTTTACCTGCTGCTGGGGGTGCTGCTGCCGCTGCTGATCCGGCTGGCGCGCGCCCCCCGCCCGCCCGCTCCGCCCCCGGCGACGGAACCGCCCGCGGGCCCGGACACGCCGAAATCCGCCCCGCCGGTCACGCCGGCCGCCACCGGCGCGGCGGGATTGCTGCTGGCCGCCCTGCTGGGCGGCGCGTCGCCCGCGGTCCGGGCGGAGCAACTGCCGGTGGTTCAAGTTCAAGCGGCGCCGATCCAGCGTGTCCGTCCCCCGGCGGAAGCGACCGCGCTCCCCGCCGCCCCGGCCCGTTCCGTGACGCAAACCGCCCGGGTCGAGGGCGATTTCGTCACCGTCCGGGCCCGGGTGGACTGGCGCGCCGAAAAGGGCGCGGCGCTGCCGTTGCTCGAAGCCCCCGGCGTGCTGACGGACATCCGCCTGCCCGACGGCGTGCGCCTGTTCAGCGACGTCCGGGACGACGGCGTGGTCCGGCAGGCGCGGGCCGCGAAGGCGGGCCGTTACGAAATCGCCTTCACCTACCAGGTGGCCGTCGAGCGGCGGCAGGACGAAAGCGGCTTCCACGTGCCCACGCCCGGCGGCTTGATCAACCGCCTCAGCCTCACCGTCGCCGGTCTCGACGTGGACGTGGTCGCGCCGGACGCCGTCAGCGTGACGCCCGTCGCCGGGGCGGACCGGGACACCCGCGCCGAGCTGGTGCTCGCGCCGGCGACCCGTCCGTGGGTGGGCTGGAAACCGCGCACCCGCGACACCCGCAAGGAAAAGCCGGTCTTCTACGCGGAATGCCACCAGCTTTTCGTGCCCACCGCCGGCGTCATCGAGGGATTCCACGTGGTCCAGGTGCGCCCCGCCCAGGGGGAATTGAACGAGCTGACCTTCACCGTGCCCGCCGGCCTGACCATCACCGACGTCCACACGCCGGCGCTGGCCTTCTGGCGGTTCGACCCGGACCGGCGACAGTTGCGGGTGCGGCTCAACCCCGCGCAGGCGAAGCCGTTCGCGCTGACCCTCAGCTCGCAACGGGCCACCCGCCCGCTGCCTTACGAGGCGGAGGTGGGATTGATCGCCGTCAACGCCGCCGCCGCCCAGGTGGGTCTGGCCGGCGTGGCCACCGGCAACGAGGTGCAGTTGGACCGCGTGACCGCGCCGAAACTGGCCGCCCTCAATCTCGACGATTTCCCGTCCGCGGTGCTGAAAGACCTCCCGACGCAACGGCCCGGCCTGACTTTGCGCCGCGCCTTTCAATACGCGAAACCCGACGCCACCCTCACCCTCGCGGCCTCGCCGGTCGAGCCCGACGTGCGGGTGGTCAGCCGGCAAACCCTCTCGCTGGGCGAGGACCGGCGGTTGCTGGCCGCGGGGGTGGACGTCACCATCACCCGCGCCGGCATCTTCAAATTGAGCTTCCCGCTGCCGGAGGGGCTGGAGGTCGAGAGCATCAGCGGCCCGGCGCTCAGTCATTGGACCGAGTTGAAGAGCGCCGCCGGCCGGATCATCACCCTGCATCTCAAGGGCCGCACCGACGGCCGCCAGCGGTTCGACCTCACCCTCGCCGGGCCCGGTCTGGGCGCCACGAACCAATGGCCCGTGCCGCGGCTCTCCTTCCGCGAAGCCACCAAGCAGCGCGGGCAGTTGATCGTCGTCCCCGAGCAGGGGATGCGCTTGCAACCGGCCGCCCAGGACGGGGTGATTCCGCTCGACCCGAAGAGCGTCGGCGCCCGGCGGAAATCCGCCCTGGCGTTCCGGCTGCTGAATCCGGACTGGCGGCTCACGCTGGACATCGAGCGGGTGGCCGCGTGGGTGCAGGTGACCAGTTTCCAGCAGGTCGCCGTACGGGAAGGCCGGGCCCGGGTCACGGCCAACCTGGATTACCAGATCGAAAACAGCGGCCTGCGCGCCCTGCGGGTGCGTTTGCCGGAAGCCGCCGAGAACGTGCGGATGTGGCTGCCCCGGGCCGCCGGCGCCGCGCCCGCCGCCGGGCCGAAAATCACCGATTACCTCCCCGTGCCGGGCTCGGCGACCAACGCCACCCAAAGCTGGAACGTCAAGCTCGACCGCCGCGTCATCGGGCGCCATCGGCTCAGCATCCAATACACCCGGCGCGTGCCCGACGAAGCCGCCTCGCTCACCCTGCGGGGCGTGGTGGCGGAAGGGGTGAACGTCCAGCGCGGCTTCTTCGCCACCCAGGCGGGCGGCCGGCTCCAGCTCCGGCTGACCCGCGTGCCGGACGCGCTGTTGCCGGCGGATTGGGAATCCGTGCCCGCCTCGCTGCGGCGCAACCTGGCCACCACTTCGGCCAGCCACGTGTTCCGGCTGGTCAACCCGGACTTCGCCTTGCCGGTCGGCCTCCGGCGGCATTCCCCCGCCGTCGTGCTGCCCGCCCAGGTCCAAAAGGTCACGCTCACCTCGGTGATCTCCGACGCCGGCGTCATGCTCACCCGGGGCCGGGTCGAGCTGGATCCCGGCGACAAGCGGCTCCTCCGGCTGCGCCTGCCGAAAGCGGCCGAGTTCTGGTTCGCCTTCGTCAACGAAAGCGGCGTCTGGCTCTGGCGCGAGAACGAGGACATCCTCATCCCGCTCCAGCAAACCGCCGCCGTGAAAGGCCCCACCGTGGTGGACTTTTACTACACCACCCAGGCCGGTCGCGCCTCCACCCGTCGCCTGGACCTCCGCCTGCACGGACCCCGGTTCGACCTGCCGTTGCAGAACATCCAGTGGCGGGTCTTCCTCGACGCCAAATGGGAATTGGCCGACTGGAGCGGCGCCCTGCAAATGCGGAAGCAGGCCGTCGTGACGCGGCGCGCCTGGACGGACTTCGGCCACTACCTCGAACGCGAACGCCTCCTGCAACGTCGCCAGACCGAAACGGCCAAGCAGAGCTTCGAGGTGGGCAACCGCCTCCTCAGCCAGGGCAAGGTCCAGCAGGCCCGCCGGTTTCTCCAGAACGCCTACCAGCTTTCACAAAACGACCTGGCATTTAACGAGGACGCCCGCGTGCGGCTGCAAACCCTCAAGGCGCAACAGGCGTTGGTCGGGTTGAACGTCAACCGCGGACTCCAGCAGCCCGTCGCGTCGCAATCGGCGGAAATCCAGCAGATCCTGGAGAACGACGCCAACTTCACCCCCGACCAGGTCGCCCGGCTCAGCGCCGGCCTCTCCGCCGAGGATCAGGCGGCCCTGAACAAGCTGGCGGCGAAGATCGTCGAGCAGCAGGACGCCGCCGGGGCCAACCCCACCGCCATCCGGGCCTCCCTGCCCGAAGCCGGCCGACAACTGATCTTCACCCGGTCGCTGCTGGTGGATCCCCTGTCCGAGCTGACCCTCCACCTCGACGCCCGCGCCCGGACGGCCGGCTCGGGGGGCGTCCGGTTTCTGGCCCTGCTGGCCGCCTTCGCCATCTGCGCCTTCTTCCTTCTTCTCCCCCGCCGTCCCGCCGCCGCGTAGCCGCCGGGGCGGGAAGTCCGAGGGAGCGAGGGCCGAGGGCCCGAAGGAAATCCGAATCCCGAAATCCAGAATCCGAAAAAATCACGCGCCGGGGACGCGATATCCGGCAGTTCCGGGTAACGCCCGGGGAGCGGCCACGCCCCTGTTTTCCCGCCCTTGGAGCCGGGCGGAAAACGCCGGGTTGGGGAATCCGGCCTCCAGCCCGACATGCTGACGCCGCCGAAAAAGCCGGTCCCGCCGGCGCGACAAGCGCAAAATGATTTCGCTTCCGGCGGGGCTGCCCCCCCCGGCCTCGCCCGGCGGTGAGCCGTCCGGGTTTGCATTGACTTGCGGGGCGGCGGGCGCGGAACCTCGGCGGTCAACGGTTATGGATGTTTCCGCCCAGACATTGAGGGAGTTTGTCGCCACGCAGGAATACTTCGTCGGCATTGATTCGGACGGCTGCGTGTTCGACACGATGGAGCTCAAGCACAAGGAGTGCTTCATTCCCCGGTTCATCAAGCACTTCGGTCTGCAGGCGGTGAGCAAGTACGCCCGCGAGGTGTGGGAGTTCGTGAACCTCTATTCCAAGACGCGCGGCATCAACCGGTTCCCCGCGCTCTCGAACGCCCTCAACCTGCTGGCCGAGCGCCCCGAGGTGGAGGCCCGCGGCGTGACCGTGCCTTCCACCGACGCGCTGGATCTCTGGCTCGCCAGCGAGACCGCCTACACCAACGCCACCCTCGAAGCCGCCATCCAGGCCGGCCAGACCGGGCTCCAGCCCATCTTGGACTGGTCGCTGGCGGTGAACGCCGCCATCGCGGACCTCGTCCACGGCGTGCCGCCCTTTCCGCTGGTGCGCGAAAGCCTCGAACGGCTCCGCGCATCCGCCGACCTGATGGTCATTTCCCAGACCCCCACCGAGGCGCTCCAGCGCGAGTGGGACGAGCACCAGCTCGCGCCGTTGGTGGCGCTCATCGCGGGACAGGAGCTGGGCTCGAAGACCGAGCACCTCAAACTCGGCGCCGGCGGCAAATACGCGCCGCGCCACGTGTTGATGATCGGCGACGCCCCCGGCGACTTCAAGGCGGCCCGGCTCAACCACGCCCTCTTCTACCCCATCATTCCCGGCTACGAGGAACTCTCCTGGCAGCGGTTCCACGACGAGGCGCTGGACCATTTCCTCTCCGACACTTACGCCGGCGAATACGAGAAGGCGGTCATCGAGGAGTTCCAACAACACCTGCCGGAACAACCGCCGTGGCGGGGCTGAACGTGTCGCGGCCATGCGCGTCCTCATTGCTCCGGACAAGTTCAAGGGCACCCTCACCGCGCCGGAAGCGGCGGCGGCCATCGCCCGCGGTTGGGCGCGCGCGCGCCCGGCGGACGGGTTGATCCGGCGCCCGATCAGCGACGGCGGGGACGGCTTCGGCCCGTTGCTGGGTGAGCAGCTCGGCGCCCAAACCCGCGAAGTGGCCACGGTGGACGCCGCCCATCGTCCGCTGAAGGCCCCGTGGTGGTGGGGCCCGCGCGAACGGCTGGCCATCGTCGAATCGGCCGCCGTCATCGGGCTGGCCCGGTTGCCGCGCGGGCGGTTCCACCCGTTCGCGCTCGACACCTTCGGCCTGGGCGCGGTGTTGCGCGCCGTGGCCCGGGCGCGGCCCCGGCGGGTGGTGATCGGCATCGGCGGCAGCGCCACCAACGACGCGGGGTTCGGCCTGGCCCGGGCGCTGGGCTGGCGGTTTTACGCGGCGGACGACGAAGTCATCACCGCCTGGCCGGAGCTGACGCGGTTGGCGCGGGTGACGCCGCCCCGGCGACCGCTCCGTTTTCCGGAACTCATCGTCGCGGTGGACGTCCGCAATCCGCTGCTGGGCGCGCGCGGCGCGACGCGGGTGTACGGCCCGCAAAAGGGGCTGCGTCCGGACGACCTGCCCGCGGCGGAACGCGCCCTGCGGCAACTGGCCCGCGTGCTGCGCGCGGCGCGCCCCGACGCAGCCGATCCGGCCCGGCAGGCGGGCGCCGGGGCCGCCGGCGGACTGGGCTTCGGCCTGGGCGAATTCCTCGGCGCGCGCCGGGAGCCCGGCTTCGCGTTGTTCGCCCGCGAGACCGACCTGCCGGCGCAGATTCGCCAGGCCGACCTCGTCCTGACCGGCGAGGGCGCGCTGGACCTGACCAGCGTGGCGATGGGCAAGGGGGTGGGCGAGCTGGCGCGGCTCTGCCGCCGGGCGCGCGTGCCCTGCTGGGGGCTGGCGGGCGGCGTCGAGGCGCACCCCCGCGTGCAACGCGCCTTTGCCCGGACGGCGGCCCTGACCGATCTCACCACCCCCGCCGCCGCCCAACGGCAGGCGGCCCGCTGGCTCGTCCGCCTGGCGGAACACGCCGCCCGGCAATGGACCGCCGAAACCGCCGGCCCGGCAGTGAACCGATGAGCGACGCGCGTTATCGGGGGCGGCTGGCTCCCTCGCCCACCGGGTGGCTGCATCTGGGTCACGCCCGGACGTTTTGGCTCGCCGCCGAACGCGCCCGCGCCGCCGGCGGGACGTTGATCCTGCGCAACGACGACCTGGACCGCGCGCGGTGCCGGCCGGAATACGTGACCGGGATGCTCGAGGACCTGCGCTGGTTCGGGCTGGAGTGGGCGGAGGGCCCCGACCGGGGCGGGCCGTTCGCCCCGTACGACCAGAGCCGCCGGCTGGCCCATTATCGCGCCGCCTTCGAACGGTTGCGCGCGGACGGGCGGCTTTATCCCTGCACCTGCTCGCGCCGGGACATCCGAATGGCCGCTTCCGCGCCGCACCCGGAGGACGACGAGCCGATCTACCCGGGCACTTGTCGTCACCGGACCACGCCGCCCGACCGCCCCCACGCCTGGCGGTTTCGCGTGCCGGACGGAACGGTCGTTGCTTTCACCGACGCCCTTCAAGGCCCGCAACGCTTCGTGGCGGGCCGGGACTTCGGCGATTTCGTGGTGTGGCGGCAGGACGGCGTGCCGGCGTATCACCTCGCCTGCGTGGTGGACGACGCGTTGATGCAAATCACCGAAGTGGTGCGCGGTGCCGACCTGCTGCGCTCGACCGCCCGCCAGATTTTGCTCTTCCGCGCCCTCGGCCGGCCGGAACCGGCCTGGTGTCATGCGCCGCTGATGACCGACGAACACGGCGTCCGGCTGGCCAAACGTCACGACGCCCTCAGCCTCCGCGCCCTGCGCGCCCAAGGCGCGCGTCCGGAGGTCTGGCGCGCGGAGTGGAGAAGCGGGGAATCGGGGGGAGAAAACCCGGAAGCGTCGGCGGATGGTGCGCGCGAGAGGATTTGAACCTCCACTCCTTGCGGAACCAGAACCTAAATCTGGCGCGTCTGCCAATTCCGCCACGCGCGCAACCCGTGCGGGGAGCATGCCCGCTCCGCCGCCCAAACGCAACCGTCGGGAACGGACCGCCCCGGCAACGAAAACGATCCGGCGCAGACGCGGAGCCCCCCATCCGGCGTTTTCCGGCCGGCCCTCGGCCGGCGGGCCCGCCGCTCCGTCACCCCGTCGGCGGCGGGGTCGCCCGGAGGGTCCCGCCGCTTTGCTGCCTTCCGCCGGAACGGAGCGCCCGGGGGCGGGATTGCGGCTTTTTCGGCTCCGGCTGGTAGCGGATGGCGTTGATGATCATCTGGCGGTAGGCGGGTTGTTGAAAGTCCCGCAGACTGTGGCCGGGCAGGAAGTAAACCACCAGCCCCCGCCCCGCCGGCCGCAGCCATCCCGCCCGGTCCTGCATCCAGACCCGGCCGGTTCGGGGATCGGTGTATTTCAGGCCCAGCAAGATCGTCCGGGGCGAGGTGAGGACGTGGTTCAAATACGCTTCCGAGTGTTCGAGCACCAGGGCGGGACGCCGGCCCGCGCCTCCGGGAACGTCGGAAGGGGTGTAGAGAACGCGGTCGGGGAACCGCACGTCGTGGGTGGTGATGTAGTGATGCGGGGCGAGGTTGACGACGGCGATGCGGGCGGGCTCGATCCATTGGTAGCCGCCCTGCGCGACGGGGCCTTCGGGCAGTTTCACCCCCAAAAAGGAAAACCACTCCCGGTTCCGGCGCTTGCCGGAGCTGATCGAATGATGCAGCACCACCAGGCGTCCGCCCGCCCGGGTGTAGGCAATCAAGGCCCGTTCCGTTCCGGGCCGCAGGACGCCGTGGAGGTACACCACCACCGCCCGGAAGGGGGACAGCTTCGCGGGCAGCCGCTCCTGCGCCACCACCCGGGTCGGGAGATCCGCCTCGGCATGGAGGCGTTCGGCCAGGTAGTGCATGGCGGGAAATTCGTCCGCCACGATGAGCGCGTCCTCGCTCCACGAGGACGCCATTCCGAGCCAGACGCCCAGCAGTCCGATCACCCATTTGGTCATGCCCGGAACCATGCCGCCGGCCGGCGGAAAAAGGCAAGCGCGCCGGAGGCTACGCGCCTTTGTCCCGCCGGGCGGATCCCTTTCGCCGCGGCGGCGCGGGTTTCTCCGCCGCGACCAGGAGGGTCTCGAAGTGGGGCGCCTCCTCTTCGCGGGCCACCACGCTGATTTCCACCTGCTGAAAACCGGCCGCCTCGACCCATTCGTGAAGGACGGCTTCGGAAAACCCCAGCCAGTGGTCGCCGTAGAGTTCGCGGGCCGGCTCGAAGCCGTGCTCGCGCAGGTCGAGGATCAGGAGCTGGCCGCCGGGGCGCAGGATGCGCCACGCGTTGCGGAGGGCGCGCTCGGGATCGGTGGCGTGGTGCAGGGCCTGGCTGAGGATGACGAGATCCACGCTGGCGTCTTCGAGGGGGGGATCGTGCAGATCCCCGAGGCGGAATTCGAGGTTGTCGAGGCCGTTGGCGCGGGCCTTGCGGGCGCCGTAGGCGACCATTTTTTCCGAGTTGTCCACCGCGATGACCCGCCGGCAGCGGCGCGCCAGCAGCTCGCTCAGGAGCCCCTCGCCCGAGCCGAGGTCCGCCACTTCCAGCGGCGGCAGGATGCGGAGGAGCAGCTGGCCGAAGGCCTGCCACGAGCGGCCCGGCCCGTAGCTGCGATCAAACCGCCCGGCCACCTGGTTGAAGTACACCTGGGAGCGGGCCTCGCGCAATTTCAACACCCGCCGCAGGTTGGTGCGGTCGGTGGCGGTCTCGGGCAGTTCCCGGGCGCCCCGGCGCGCCAGTTGCAGCAGTTCCGCCAGGGAGCGGGCGGTGGCGGGCGCCAGCCGGTAGAAACGCCGTTTGCCCTCGCGCCGGTGCAGCAGAAAGCCCGCGTCCTCGAGCAGCCGCAAATGGGTGGAGATGCGGGACTGGCCGAGGCCGGTGATGTCCTGCAATTCATGCACCGACAGCTCCTCCCGCTCCAGCAGGGTGAGGAGGCGCAGCCGGGTGGGATCCGACAGCGCGCGCAGGGCTTTCAGCGTGGGCGGCATCGCGGGGGGCAGTGTGGCGGGGCGGGGCGGGTTTGGCAATTCCCCGTTCTTTTTCCGGGCGGACGCTCCGGGAAGCGGACGACAAAAAAGCGGACCCGCCGTCGCGGGTCCGCCGAAAGGGGAGGAAAAACGGGTTAGAAATTAAACCCGACTCCGGCGGTGTAAACGAAGGAGCCGTCTTCGAAATCACCGCCCTGGTCGTTGTTGAAGTTCCACGCCCAGCCAAAGGTGCCGAAGACGTAGGTCTTCTGCAGGGCGTAGTACTTCACGCCGACTTCGAGACCGGCGGCGCCGCTGTCCGGCGTGTCCTGGTTGCCATAGATGCCGCCGATGCTGGCGCCCACAAACGGCCGCCAGCGCTCGCCGAGGGCGAAATGATAATCCACCGCCAGCATCGTCTGGCCGCCGAAGCCATCCGCGGCATCATCCAGCACGGAAAAGAGGATGCTTTGGCGCACGGCCACTTCCAAGGCGTCCGTGATGAAGTAACCGACGGTGGCGTTGAACGCTCCGTTGTTGATGTTGAAGTTCTTGTCGCTGGCGCCTCCGCCCCCCAGGGTGAAGTCCCAATCTCCCTTGGCCGGACCCCACGCGCCCAGGCTGGCCGCCTGAAGCGCGCTTCCCGCGAGCAGCAGCGCCGCGCCGATTGTTGCTGTTTTAACCATCATCTTCATAGGCTGTTTTTGTTGGATCAACGTGTACTAGGTTTCGTCCCACTTCCGGTCTGCCACCGGGTTTCCCCTGCCAGCGAGGAACGCTGATTTTTCACCACGCTTCGTGGCCCCGCACCCGGCCGCAAACACAAACCAAAGCGACTTATAGACAGCCTTTTACGGACGGTCAAGCCGCCTTTATGCCTTTGAAAAGCATTTTTCGGCGCGCCCTGGAGCCGGACGGAAAACGCCGGATCGGGGCGCCCGGCCTGCCCCTCAAGGACATTTCGCGCCCCTCCCGCGGGCCGCGCGCCCGCGCGGGCGGGGGAGCCCGCTTTTCCGACGGGTCCTTACAGCGGCCATCCCTTCCGTCCCGGCGGGTTGATCCACGCGTTGGCGGCGGGGAAATTGGTCACCCGCAGGCGCTCCCGATCCCATTCCAAAACCTGGCCGGGAAACCGCAGGGCCAGCACGCCCAACAGGGCCACCTCCGTGAGCGGCCCGCCGTAATCGAAATTCGCGCTGGCCGGCTGGCCGGTCTTGCAGGCCCGCAGCCAGTCGGCGTGATG
This sequence comes from uncultured Verrucomicrobiota bacterium, assembly GCA_964601985.1. Classification (GTDB taxonomy): domain Bacteria; phylum Verrucomicrobiota; class Verrucomicrobiia; order Limisphaerales; family J093; genus J093. The sequence continues at coordinate 3,404 of CAZRPT010000258.1, read as the reverse complement.
GCCGGACACGCGCGGAATCCGCCGGGGCGGGCGTTGATACGCCTTCCAGCGCGCGGCCGGCAAAAGCTGCGCCCCGGCGGCGCCGTGCGAGCCGTGCAGGATGACGCCCCCGGTCCCGATGACCACCGCCCCGATCTCCGGCAGCTTGCGGTGCGGCTCCAATTGCGGCGGCCGCGGCGGCTTGCGGCTGCCTTCGTACCAGTTCACCCGCACCGCCGGGCGTTTGCCCCGGGCGGGAAAATCGTAGCGGATCACGCACCCCGGCGGATACGTCTCCGCCCGGATGCGCGGGTCGGCGTAGTCCGCCGCCTCGGCCACCACCCGGGAGGGCGCGCCCAGGTCCAGCGCCCAAAAAATCGGATCCAGCACGTGACAGGTCCAGTCGCCGGTGATGCCGGTCCCGAACGGCACCCACCCGCGCCATTTCTTGGGATGATACAGCGGGTGATACGGACGCTCCGGCGCCGGCCCCAGCCACGCGTCCCAGTCCAGCGTCGCCGGAACCGGCGGGCGGTCGGGCGGCCGCACCCGGAAGGGCGGGCAGTAGGAATGCTGCACGAAGGCGTTCACCTCCGTGACCGTGCCGATCGCCCCCGCCTGGATCATCTCCACAAACTCGCGGATCGAATTCGTCGAGTGGCCCTGATTGCCCAGCTGGGTTTGCACGTGGTGGGCGCGGGCCGCCTCCGTGAGGGAGCGGACCTCGTGCAGCGAGTGCGCCAGCGGCTTCTCGCAATACACGTGCTTGCCCCGCCGGATGGCCGCCATGGCGATGACCGCGTGGGTGTGATCCGGCGTGGCCACCGTCACCGCGTCAATCTCCCGCTCCATTTCGTCAAACAACCGCCGGTAGTCCTGATACGCCCGGGCCCGGGGAAAACGCCCGCGCGCCTTGGCCGAACGGGCCGTGTCCACGTCGCAGAGGGCCACGATGTTTTCCCGGCTCACCCCGTGGACGCTGGCGCCGCCCCGGCCGCCCACGCCGATGCAGGCCACGTTGAGCCGGTCATTGGGCGCCGTGGCGCCCCGGCCCAGCACGCCGGCCGGCACCACGGACACGGTGGCCGCCACCGTGGAGGCCGCGCGCAAAAAATTCCGCCGCGACCAAGCCGGACGCGGACGGGTGAAAGAGTGGTTTTGCGTGTTCATAAGCAACCATCACTTTACCGCCCCCGTCCCCGCGCGTCAGGAACAAAAGGGCGGCCGCGCCTTCAGCGCCCCAACCGGCCGCCTTCCTCGAGATGCCCGTGGCGTTTTCAGCAGGCGGTGTACATGAACCCGCGCACCGCCGGCGGCGGGCGCCCGGCAATGATGCTTGACGTCGTGCGGGGGGCGGCCCATTTTTCTTTGCGTTCCGATTGAGTGTCGTTTTGTCGTTGTCCGCGCGGGAAACCATGAGCACCGAAACCATCCCGAGTCAGCAGGATCTGGATTTCAACTTGGAGCCGCCGGACTGGGTGGCCGTGAAGCTGCTGCTGGACAAGGTGGATGCGGAACTTGCCGCGCGGCGCAAGCACTTGTTACGGCGGGTTTCTGAATGGTTTCTGGCCATTGAGTTGTTTCAGGAGTTCGAAGACCAGCGGATGGTGCTGAACAATCCAACCCGCCGGGACGAGGAATTCCGCCGGGTGGTCCTGACCAAACTGATGAGTCAGGGAGAGGATTTGAACATGGAATTGGCCAAGGCGCAGGATGTGGATCCTGGATCCATCGGGGTGGATCAAAAAGACGTGACAGCGAATGTAGCTTGGCTGCGCGACCGATACATCAGGCTGTATGGGGAGCAGACCGAGATCCGGCGCAAGGCTGTGCTGGAGGAGGTGTTCGGTGCCGAAGCCGGATGACTTGCGGGCCCTGCTCGAACTGCTCTACGAACTGGATTACGCCCTTCCGGAACGGCGGGCGCCGCTGCAACAACGTTTGGACCAGTTGCTCTCCGAATTCTGCGAGGGCACATCCGTCAGCCGGGATGAACTCTTGGAGGCGGTGCGGCACCGCTACGTGGAATACCGGAGAAATCGGCGGCGGGAAGAGCGGCTTCAAGGGGCCCGAAACCTCCGTTCCCGCCCACCTCAGGCTTCCAGCGAGTCAAGGTAACGGACTTTGCGTTGCGCGACCAACCCCCATCCGGCCGCGAGAGACACGGGGATTGCCCTTGTAGGCTGCCTGACCCCTTTTCCTGCTTTCCACGCCTGACCTCTGCGCCGCTCCGGCGCTTCACCCGCCCGCCGCGGGGAAACTTGTCGTTCGTTTCCGTCCCCCCCCGCCACGGTTGCGGGGGACGGCGCGCATGAGAGGAAACAGGCGAAAAGAAGATGGTGCGCGATGCAGGACTTGAACCTGCGACCCCTTCCGTGTCAAGGAAGTGCTCTACCTCTGAGCTAACCGCGCACGCGGCAAACCGGTGGGAAGCTTGCGGGAGGCGGCCCGCGCTGACAAGCAAGTTTTTGCCCGTCCCCGGAGGCGCGAATTGCCCCGGCAAAAAAACGCCGGAGACGCCCGGGAAAATCCGGCGCGGAAGGGTGTTTTCGCGAAATCCGTCCGGCGCGGCCCCGCCGGCGCGGCCGGCGTTCCCCTTTCCGCCGGCGTTCAAAACCACCAATGGCGGAGGATGTGAATCACGTCCACGCGCCCGCCGGACCAGTACGGGTTGGCGGGCAGCCGGAAGGCGCGCGCGCGCGGATCAAAGTCCAGGGTGACCGGCGCGGCGGGCTGGTTGGGGTCGTAAGCCCGGAACCGCGGTCCCTCCCCGCAGGCGGCGGCGGAAGGCGCGCCGTCTTTCCCGGCCTCCACGGCGAACAGCAACAAGGCGTGATTGATGGTGAGCTGCGGAAACCGCACCAGATGCACGATCGGCAATCCCCCGCGCCGCAACGCGGTGACGAGGCCCTCCGCCTGCCGGACCTGATGGCGGCGCGAAATGGGGAGGACCATCCGCCAGTGGCTGCGCAGCACGTAGGAACGCCACGCCCCTCCGCAGCCCGCCTTCAGCACGGCTTCCCGGTCCGCGCTGAACGCCCGCAGGCCCGGCCAGCCCGGGATCACGATCCGCCGTTCTTCCGGGCCGGGGCGCACGGCGGAGCGGCGCAGCACGCGCGCCACCAACCGTCGGCAGGCGGCTTCGTCGGCGCGCGGTTGCTCCGGAGCGAACCGGGCGTGCCAGAAAAACTGCCGCGCCGCCCGCGCCATCACGAAACAGCGGTGCGCGTAGCGGGGCGGCGGACTGGCCCGCCGGGTGACCATGCCGCCGCCCGCCGGATCGGGCCGGTATTCCCAGACCAGCTCGTTGCGGTACGCGAAGGTGTCCCGCATGAAATCGAATGTCCGCCCCGCAGGGTCCGCCATGCTCATCTCCCCCCGAGGGTGACGCCCGGCCCGCGCAAATCAAGCCCGGCCCGCGCCGA
>CAZRPT010000257.1:0-2392 GCA_964601985.1 uncultured Verrucomicrobiota bacterium | reverse complement strand
CGCGATCAGGGCGCCCGCGAGGTACTGGCGCAGGAACCGGGACTCAAATTGCTCACCGCCCAGACCGCCGAATGGGACCGGGCCAAGGCCATGAGCCTGATGGAAAACTGGATCCAGTCCTACGGCGACCGGATCAACGCCGTGTTCGCCCAGAACGACGAAATGGCCATGGGAGCGGTCATCGCGCTCGAACAGGCGAAGATGAAGGACCGCGTGCTGGTGGCCGGTGTGGACGCCATCGCCGACGCCCTGCAAGCGGTCAAGGACGGCCGCCTCGACGCCACCGTCTTCCAGGACGCCAAAGGCCAGGCCGGCGCGGCCCTCGAAACCGCCCTCAAAATCCTGCGTCACGAACCCTACGAAAAGGCGCTCTATATTCCCTTCCAGTTGGTCACCCGCACCAACGTGGACCAGTTTCTGAAACGCTGAGGAGCCGGCGGAAAACGCCGGGTTGGGGCGCCCGGCCTGCCGCCGGGAAGCATTTGCGCCCTTTCGGGAGCCCACCTGCCTCCCCCGCACGGCGGAACGCTCCCCGGAGACAGCCGGAGCGGCTCAGGGCAGTTGGGAGATGGCGAAGATGATCAGGGCCACGATCACCACGCCCAGCACGATGCCGCCGTAGAGGAAGATCTTGTTGGTCTTGTCGCTCTTCTTCTTGAAGGGCGAATCCACCATCCGGGTCTTGTCGCCCAGATCGTCCAGCTTCACGCCGCCCTGGATGGGCATGGTCTGGCTGATCTGCTTTTTGGCGTCCGCCGCGGGCGCGCCGTTCTCGAGGCGCAATTCCACCTGGCCGAGCCGCAGAATCTGTCCCGGCTTGAGGGTTTCCTGGCTGATCTGGCGGCCGTTGATGAAGGTGCCGTTGGTGGAGTTGAGATCCTTGACGACGATCCCCTCCCCGCTCATCAGGACTTCGCAATGGTGGCCCGAGACGGACGGCTCCGCGAGGGTGAAGGCGTTGTCCTCCAGCCGACCAATGGTCGTCCGTTCGCTCTTCAGTTCAAAAGAGGTTCCGGCAAACCCTTCGCTGATTACAACTAGCTTGGCCATAGGTCGGTGTGCGGTCGTGATTATCCCCGTCCGGCGGGACAAGTCAAATGGTTTCTGTTCAAGCGGCTAGGCGGTTTCGATCAACTGGCGGAAGGCGGCGAACAAGGGAGTGGAATCGTGCGGGCCGGGCGAGGCCTCCGGATGATACTGCACCGAAAACACCGGCCTGCGCCGGTGCCGCACCCCTTCCACCGTTTGATCGTTCAAATTGACGCGGTTCACCTCGACGTCCGCCGGCAGGGTCTCGGCGTCCACGGCGAACCCGTGATTCTGGGCCGTGATCTCCACCACGCCCCGTTCCAAATCCTTCACCGGCTGGTTGGCCCCCCGGTGGCCGAACTTCAGCTTGAAGGTCCGCGCCCCCAGCGCGAGGGAGAGAATCTGGTGCCCCAGGCAGATGCCGAACAACGGCATCCCGTGCGCCACCAGCTCCGCCACCGCCCGCGCGGCGTAATCCACCGCCGCCGGGTCGCCGGGACCGTTCGAGAGAAACACCCCGGCGGGCCGCCGTTTCAGCACCTCCGCCGCCGGCGTCCGGGCGGGCACCACCTCCACCCGGAAGCCGTGCTGGCGCAGGCGGCGCAGGATGTTGTACTTGATGCCGAAATCGTAGGCCACGAGCGGGATGTCCGCCGGCGGCAGGGGCCGGCGCAGGGTCCGGGGATCCGCCTCCTCGCGGGCCGCGGCCAGCCGGAAATCGGGGCTCAGCGCGTCCTTCTCGTCCCAGCGGAACGCCTCGCGATGGGTGACCTCCTGCGCGTAATCCGCCCCCACCAGCCCCGGAAAGGCCCGCGCGCGCTCCACCGCTTCCCCGCGGGAAAGTCCCTCGGTCGAGAGCACCCCGTTCAACACGCCGTGGACGCGGAGCTTGCGCGTCAGCGAGCGGGTGTCAATGCCCTGAATGCCCGGGATGCCGTAACGCGCGAGATAATCCGGCAACGCCTCCTCCGCCCGCCAGTTGCTCACCACCGGCGAGACCTCGCGCACGACGAACCCCGCCACGTGGGGCCGCCACGACTCGACATCCACCGGGTTCACCCCGTAATTGCCGATGTGCGGGCAGGTCATGGTCACGATCTGGCCGTGGTAGGAGGGATCGGTGAGAATCTCCTGATACCCCGTCATCGAGGTATTGAAACAGACCTCCCCGACGGCCGTGGCGGGAGCGCCGAAGCCCTCACCTTCCCACACCGAGCCGTCTTCCAAGGCCAGAATTGCCCGCATCGTCGTCAAAGCGCGTCCTCAGCATGGCGAGCCCCTTCCCTTTCGGTCAAGGATTAACCGGCGCAAAAGCCCCGGGACGGGCGTCCCCGGACCGGAACCCTCTCCGGAACAAAAAAAA
>CAZRPT010000256.1:0-11851 GCA_964601985.1 uncultured Verrucomicrobiota bacterium | reverse complement strand
CCTGCGCCGATTGTCACAATCGCGACCCTCGCGGATCCCGGCACGACTTCCGCCGGGGCGACGTGATGGGCGCATGGGTGATCCGCCTGCCGCGCGAGTTCTGACTCCCCCGCCGGAAGAGACTCGACATCCAAGGGGGGGCTTGGGGAAAAGGCTGGGTGATGATTTGCCCGGACCGCGGCGCGAAAGTGAGGAGGAGCGGAGGCCGAGAGCCCGGCGGAAAGTGGGCCGTTCCGCCGCGCGCGACCACGCGGCCCGCGGAAAGGGCGCCAAACACCCCCTGGGCCGCAAACCGGGGGCCTCAACCCGGCAGGATGTTCCCCGGCTTTTCCGCCAGGCTCCCAAGCGAGTCATGATCCCCCCCCGCTTTCCCAACGGGGGGCGCAGAATTGCGTTGAATCCGGCGCGATTTTCCGGACACTCTTCTTTTTTGAGCAAAACAGGAGCAATGATGAAGACAGGACTGACTTTTCTGGTGATCGGGCTGCTGGGTTTCGAAGCTCTGGCAGCGGAAAACGCGGCGGATTTGCAAACGCCCCGGGAGAAATTCTGTTACAGCCTCGGCATCAGCATCGGCAAAAATCTCGGCAACCTCGGGGTGGAGCTGAACGAGGCGGAGCAGCAGTTGCTCCTGAGGGGCTTGCGGGATTACACGGCGGGCAAGACGCAACTGAGCATCAAGGAGGCCAGCGTCGCCATTCGGGCCTACCAGCAGGAGGCGTGGAAGGAGCTCTCCGCCAGGAATGCGGCCGAGGGCAGGGCGTTTCTCGAAAAGAACAAGGCCCGCAAGGGAGTGGTCACGCTGCCGAGCGGATTGCAGTATGAGGTGCTCCGGGAAGGTGCCGGCGATTCGCCCAAGCCCAATGACAAGGTCACGGTGCAGTATCGCGGCACGTTCATTGACGGCACGGAGTTCGACAGCTCCTACAAGCGCGGTCAGCCGGCCACTTTCTCGGTCCGGGGCGTCATCAAGGGCTGGACCGAGGCGTTGCAGTTGATGAAGCCGGGCGCGAAGTGGAAGCTCTACGTGCCCGCCGACCTGGCCTACGGTTCGCGCGGCATGCGGCCGGCCATCGGCCCGAACAAGACCCTGATCTTCGAAATCGAGCTGCTGCGGGTGCAGTCCGCCGCGCCCGCCGCCGCCACGGTCAAACCCAAGCCGGTGACCAGCGACATCATCAAGGTCCCCTCGCGCGAGGAAATGGCCAAGGGCGCCAAGGTGGAAATCATCAAGGCTTCCGAGCTCGAAAAGTACAAGCAAAAGGAGCAGCAAGGCGGTCAGGCGGAAAAGAAAACCGACTCGCCCAAACAGTAATCGCCGGCGTCCGCCGGTCGTTCCGCGACCCTCCGCGGGCCGGGGCCCACCGCCCCGGCCCGGCGATTTTTTCCCCGTTTCGCGCCCATGAACGAAAGCATCCTGCTGCTGGATTTCGGCTCCCAGTACACCCAGGTCATCGCCCGCCGCGTGCGCGAGTGCCAGGTGTATTCCGTCATCCTGCCCTACCACACCCCGGCCCGCGAAATCGCCCGGCTCAAGCCGAAGGGCATCATCCTCTCCGGCGGCCCGTCCAGCGTGTTTGACGCCGACGCTCCGCTGCCGGATCCGGAGATTTTCAAGCTGGGCGTGCCGATGCTGGGCATCTGTTTCGGTTTGCAGGTGATGGGCCATTTTCTGGGCGGGCGGGTCGAGCGGAGCGACAAGCGCGAATACGGCCGGGGCCGGCTCACGGTGCGCGATCCCGGGTGCGCGCTGTTTCACAAACTGCCGCGCACGTTGCAGGTGTGGAACTCCCACGGCGACAAGCTCGCCGCCCTGCCCCGGGGATTCCGGGCGGTGGCCACCACGGAAAACTCGGACTTTGCCGCCATCGAGCACCGCAAGAAGCGCTTCTTCGGCCTGCAATTTCACCCCGAAGTGGCCCATACGCCGCGCGGCAAGGAAATCCTCGCCAACTTCGTCCACCGGGTGTGCGGCTGCGGCCGCGAATGGACGATGCGCCGCTTCATTGACCAGGCGGTCGAGGAAATCCGGGAACGGGTCGGTGACGAGCGGGTCATCCTCGGTTTGAGCGGCGGGGTGGATTCCAGCGTGACCGCCGCCCTCCTGCACGAGGCCATCGGGCGGCAGCTCACCTGCATCTTCGTCAACAACGGCCTGCTCCGCGCCCGCGAGGCGGAGGTGGTGCGGGAGGTCTTCGGGCGGCACTTCCACATGCGGCTGGTGTACGAAAACGCCACCCGCCAGTTCCTCCAGGGGCTGAAAGGGGTCATCCACCCCGAGCGCAAACGGAAGATCATCGGCCGCACCTTCATCAAGGTCTTCGAACAGGCCACGAAAAAGGCCGGTCGCGCGCGCTTTCTCGCCCAAGGCACGCTGTACCCGGACGTGATCGAATCCGTGCCCATCGCCGGCAACCCGGCCGCCCTCATCAAGAGCCACCACAACGTGGGCGGCCTGCCCAAGCGGATGAAGTTCGAGCTGCTCGAACCGGTGAAGTGCCTCTTCAAGGACGAGGTCCGGCTGGTGGGACAGGAGCTCGGATTGCCGGACGAAATGGTCTTTCGCCAGCCCTTTCCGGGCCCCGGCCTGGCGGTGCGCATTCTGGGCGAGGTGACCCGGCGACGGCTGAACATCCTGCGCCAGGCCGACGCGATCGTGATCGAGGAGATGAAGGCCGGCGGCTGGTATTACAAGATCTGGCAGAGCTTTGCCGTGCTCCTGCCGGTGCGCAGCGTGGGCGTGATGGGCGACGAGCGCACCTACGACTACACCATCGCCGTGCGGGCGGTGGAATCGCAGGACGGCATGACCGCCGACTGGGTCCGCCTGCCGCACGATCTGCTCGAACGCCTCGCCGGACGCATCATCAACGAAGTGAAAGGGGTCAATCGCTGCGTGTTCGACATCACCAGCAAACCCCCCGGCACCATCGAGTGGGAATAGCCCCGGCGGGGGAAAATCCGAGGCCCCGAGGGACCGAGGGCCGAAGGAGCGAAGGGCCGGAGGAAATCCGAATCCCGAAATCCGAAACTTATCCGCGCCGGAGGCGCGACACCCGGCAGGGCCGGGCAACGTCCGGGGGAACGAGGCGCGCCCCTGTAGGCCGGCTCGCCTGACCCGGCGTTTTCCGACCGCTCCTGAAGAGGCGGGAGCGGCGCGGCCGCGGAAATTGATCGCGGGGGACCGAGGGGCGGAGGGCCCCTCGACGCACGCGAGGCGCGTGCGCTCCCCGCCCCCGTAGCGCAGGCTTCCAGCCTGCTGTAGCGCCGACTTCCAGTCGGCCAAGCTTTCCCCATTACGCGGCAGCCGCTCTTTTTCGCCCGCCGGGCCGGCTGGAAGCCGGCGAAACGGCAGACTGGAAGTCTGCGCTACAAAAGACGCGCGCTTCTCTTTCGGATTTCGGAATTCGGGATTCGGATTTCCTTCGGCCCTCGGTCCCTCGGGGCCTCGGATTTTCCCCCGCCGGGGTTATTCGCCGAGGTGCCGGCGGAGGAGGGCGCGCAACCGCTGTGGCGCCCGGAGGGTGATCACGCGTCCCTGCACTTCGAGAAGGCCTTGTTTGCGGAGCTTGGCGAGGGTGCGGGAGAAGGTCTCGCTGACGGTGCCCAGTTCGGCGGCCAGCATGCGCTTGGTCATCGGCAGGTGGATGTCCACCGGCTGGTCGGAGGCGGGGTCGGGACAGCGCCGCAACAGCCAGTGGGCCAGCCGGGTCTCGACGTCCTTGAGCTTGAAGTCGTCGAGCTGCCCCACCAGCAGCCGCAACCGCTGGCTCAGGGAGCCGAACAGCCGCAGGGCCAGTTCCGGCTGCCGGCGCAGGAGGTCCAGAAAGCCGTTCTTTTGCACCAGCAGCACCTGGGTGGGTTCGATGGCCTGCGCGTTGGCCGGGCAGCCTTTCATGGTCATGGTGGCCTCGGCAAAGGACTCGCCCGCCCGGAAAACGTGGATGACCTGTTCCCGTCCGGAGGGCGTGGTGCGGTGAATGTTCACGCCGCCCGTTTGCACGAGGTAAAATCCCGCCGAGGGGTCGCCTTCGCGAAACAGGTAGTCGCCTTTGGCGTAGCTTTTGGGGACGCACACCCCGGCCACGCGTTCGAGGTCCGCCGCCGGCAGGCCGGCGAACAGTTCGCAGCGGCGGAGGGTGTCCCTGATCGCCGCCCGGCGCAGGTCGGAGAAACGCGCTTCGCTCATGGGGATTCCTCCGCGGTCGCCCCTCCTTCCAGCCGCCGGTACAGCCGGTTCACCAACGGGATCACCACCAGGGCCATCGTGATTCCGCCCAGCACGTCCACCACGTAATGGTAGCGGCAATACACCGTGGAGAGGCACAACAGCGTGGTCACCACCACGTGCGCGATTCGGATGCGTGGCAGGTAGCGAATCGAAAACCAGGTGGTGCACACCGCCACCGCCACGTGGCTGCTGGGAAAGGCCGCGCCCGCCGCCTCCAAGTGCCGGTAGATGAGCAGGATGATGGAGGGAAAGAACCCGTTCGCCACCGCCTCCGGCATGGGATGGGCCAGTCCCAGCGCGCGAATGTCCGGCGGCAGGCCCAGATGCGGAAAATCCTCGAAAAACACGCGCGGCCCGCACACCGGCAGGAACACGTAGATGAGGTAGCAGAGGTAAAACAGGATCGAGACCACCGTCAGATAATGGGCGAACTGGGAGCGGTTGCGCAAAAACAGCGCCAGCCCCACGCCCACGATCATCAGGTAGTAGGAGAAATAGGCCCCGTAAAACAGCTCCGCCGCCCAGCGGTAAGGCAGCCATTCCATGAAGGCGATGCTGGGCTGGAAGCCGAAGAGGCGGTGTTCGAGGTGGATGAATGCCTCATCCAGGTAACCGCCGACGAACATCCGGTTCAAAAACTCCGTCTCCCGGTAAAAGCCGGTGTAGAGCATCATCGGGTAGAAGGAGCGGAAGAAGTTCAACACCGGCTGCTTCGGCCAGCGGGCGGCGGCCAGGATCAACAGGTGCACCAGCGCCATGCCCGTTATGTGGGTCGCCACCAGCAGCCGCCAGAATGGCACGCTGTCGTCGTGAAACCACAGCGCCAGCAGGGCGATGAGGCCCAGGTAACCCTGGGTCGCCCAGTCCACCAACCGATATTGTTTGAAACCGCCCACCATCACGATCCGCCCGGAAGCTTGCTCAAAGCCAGCCGGTTTCACGATACCAAACCGCCGTTTGCCGCAATCCGTCCGCCAGGGGAGTGGACGGCCCGGCCCCCAACGCGGCTCGCAATCGGGACCCGTCCGCCACCCAGCCGGGCGCGGACAACTCGCGGTACTTGCCGTGCGCCAGCACCGTGGCGATGCCGCTCAGGTGCGCCCAAGCCGCTTGCAGGGCGCAGACCAGTCGCAACACCGCCCACGGCAACGGAAGCAGGCGGGGCGCGCGATCCAGCGCCACCCCGATCGCTTGGACCAGTTCGCGCGTGGTCGCGACCTCCGGTCCCACGAGATTGAACACCCCTCCCGCGACGTCCGGCGCGGTCAGGGCGGCCACGGTCATGGCCGCCACGTCCCGGACCATCACCAGGCTCAGTTCCTGCCGCCCGCCGTCGAACACCGGCGCCCAGCCGCGTTGGACGGCTTGGAACAGGGGCAGGAACTCCCGGTCGCGCGGTCCCAGGACCGCCGCCGGGCGCAGGATCGTCCACTCCACCGCGCAACGGGCGCGCACCTCCTGCTCGGCGGCCAGTTTGCTGCGGCCGTAGGCGGAGCGCGGCGCGGGCGGATCATCCTCCCGGGCCGGATCGTTCCGCGTGCCGGGCCGCCCGGCGGCCAGCGAGGAGACGTGGACGAAACGCTTCACCTGCCCGCCGCGCGCGTTCACCGCCTCCACCAGCGCGCGCGTGCCCTGCTGGTTGACGGTGAACAGCCCGCTTTCCCGGACCGCCTTCGTGGCGCCGGCGCAATGCAGCACGTGAGTCACGCCCTCCAGCGCGTCGTTCAGCGCGTCCGTGTCCAGGAGCCCGCCGCGCACCACCCGCACGTGGTCGAGGTGGGACTGGATGAAGCGGGTGTCGCTCGTGGGCCGGAGCAGCAGGGTCACCGCGTGTTCGTCCGCCCGCAGCCGATCCAGAATGTGGCTGCCCACGAACCCGTTGGCGCCGGTCAGAAAAATCTTCATGCGATCAAGGGGGAAGCGCCCGCGCCCTCGGGAGCGGGGTTCGGCGCCCCGGCGAACCCCGGGGAGCGTTCGATCCGGCAACGGGATGGCAAATCAGAGAAAATGCCGCCCGAAACAAAAGGAGGCCTCCGCAACGACGGCGGTTCAGAGCAGCCCCAGCTCGCGTCCGATCCGGCCCAGCTTGTCCAGCGCGAAGTCAATTTGCTCATCGGTGTGGGTGGCCATGAGGCTGATGCGGATCAGCTCCTGCCCCGGCACCACGCCGGGGGCCACGACCGGGTTGACGAACACCCCCTCTTCTTCGAGCCGTTGACAGAAGCGGAAGGTGCGCAGCATCTCGCGCACGTACACCGGCAGGACCGGCGTTTCCGAGGCGCCCAGATCGAAGCCCAAAGAGATCAGTCCCTGCTTCATCCGCTCGGTGTTGCGCCACAACCGTTCCATGCGTTCCGGCTCGCTCCGCATGATGCGCAGCGCCGCCAGCACCGCGCCCACGTTGGCCGGGCTCATGCTGGCGCTGAACATCAACGCCTTCGAGTAGTGCTTGAGGTAGTCAATGACGTCCGGCTCGGCGGCGATGAAACCGCCCAGGCTGGCCAGCGACTTGCTGAAGGTGCCCATGATCAGGTCCACCTGATCGGTGAGCCCGAAGTGGCTGGCCGTGCCGGCGCCTTGTTTCCCCAGCACCCCGAGGGCATGGGCGTCGTCCACCATCAACACCGCCCGGCTCCGGCGCGCCAGACGGCACAATTCCGGGAGCTGGATGATGTCGCCCTCCATGCTGAACACACCGTCCACCACGATGAGCTTGCCCGCCCCGGGATCGAGCGTCTCCAGCCGCCGTTCCAGCGCCGCCATGTCCCGGTGCACGAACCGGACGAACTCCCCCCGCGCCAGCCGGCAGCCTTCCACGATGCTGGCGTGATTGCTCTTGTCGCCCAGCACGTAATCGCCCCGGCCCACCAACGCGCTGATGACGCCCAGATTGACCTGAAAGCCGGTGGAGTAGAGCAGCACCGCCTTTTTCTGGACCAGGTCCGCCAGTTCCTCCTCCAGCCGCAGATGGATGTCCAGGGTGCCGTTGAGGAAGCGGGAACCCGCGCAGCCGGTGCCGTATTTGCGCACCGCCTCCAGGGCGGCTTCCTTGACCTTGGGGTGATTGGTCAGGCCCAGATAACTGTTCGAGCCGAGCATCAGGACCTTCTTCCCCCGGATCATCACCTCGGTGTCCTGGGCCGAATCAATCGTCCGAAAATAAGGGTAAAGCCCCAGCTCACGCACGCGCCGGGCGTCCTGGAAGCGGCGCACCTTTTCCAACAGGGGCTGGGCGTCAGAAGAACTCCCCCCGGGCGGGGGAGCGGAATCGGGTTGGTCCGCGCTGTTTTCCGTCTGTTCCAAGGTTGTCGTCGGCTGGCTGCTCTTCATCGTCCGGATGGGCGGTTGCGCGGGCCGAAAAACTCCACTGACTTTCCGGCCAATGCCGCCCCTTGCGCGGGCGCTCACCCGGTCACAACCGCAAACAGCGGCGAGCGTCCCGGCAACCCCGCCCGGGTGTCAAGCGGTTTTCCCCGCCGTTCGCGCCCGCGAACCGGCGAACGCCGCCCGTTTTTCCGGGGCGCCATCGCCCGTCGCGCGCGCGCGGCCGTTTCGGACGTGGCGGCTACGCCTCCATCACCGCACCGGTGCTGGCGTTGGTGACGAGTTTGCGGTAGCGGGCGAGCCAGCCGGTGAGATCGCGTTGCGCCGGTTGCCAGGCGGCCTTGCGGGCGGCCAGCTCGGCTTCGTCCACGAGGATGTCAATCCGGCGGTTCGGGAAATCAATCCGGAGCCGGTCGCCTTCCTGGAGCAGACCGATGGGGCCGCCTTCCGCCGCTTCGGGCGAGACGTGCCCGATGCAGGCCCCCGCCGTGCCGCCGCTGAAGCGGCCGTCGGTGATGAGCGCGACCTTGTCACTCAGGCCCATGCCCACGATGTAGCTGGTGGGCGAGAGCATCTCCTGCATGCCGGGCCCGCCGCGCGGCCCTTCGTTGCGGATGATGACCACGTCGCCTTCCTTGACCTTGCCGGCCAGGATGCCGGCGCAGGCGTCGTCCTGGCTTTCGAAGATGACGCACGGCCCCTCGAACACGAAGCCCTCGCCGCAATGGGCCTTGAAGCCCTCGCTGATGCCGGCGGTCTTGACCACGCTGCCCTGCGGGGCGAGCTGGCCGTAGAGCACCGCCAAACCGCCGTCGGGCGAGTAGGCGGTCTCCTTCGTGCGGATGCAGTCCCGGGGATCGAAGCGGAAGGCCGGGTCGTAGGGCAGCAGGCCGCTGGATCGGGTCCGCTCCAGCAACGCCGCGTCCGTTTCCAGCGCCGCTTCCCGGATCACCCACGGATCGTCGGCGCTCACCCGGAGGACGGCTTCGCGCCGGCGTTCGCCGCTTTTCTCGTAACGCCAGAACAGCAGCGCCGCCGCGTCGTCCAGCTCGGCCAACTCGGCCCGGAGCAGGCCCTTGGCCGCGGCGAGCTGTTCGCGCAAGCCCGCCTCGATGGCCGCCGCACCCGACCACGGACCGGCGGCGGTTCGCAGGGTGGCGTCTTCGGCGAACAGACAGGCCGCCGTGGCGGCGTCGCCGGCGTTGAAGGCCGCCGCCAGCCGCCACAACGTGATGGCCCGCGGGTCGGCGGGCCGGAAGAGCATCGGTTTCGGGGCCAGGTTGCCGGCGGCGGTGCGCCCGGCCGGGCCGAGCGGATCGTTCGGGTCCAGCACGAAAGCCGAGGCGCCGGAAACGCGGACCGCCCTGGCCCACGGGGTGCAGGTGTCGGCGCGCACGTCCCATTCGGCGATGTTTTCCCCGAGCGTCTTGCCGGTGACGGTGCGGCAATCGGGATGCAAAATGCCCATCCGATTGAGCTCGCCGAGGATGGTATGGATGCCCCCCGCGCGATGCACATCCTGCAAATGGTAGTCCGAAGAGGGCGACACCTTGCAGATGTTGGGCACCCGTTTCGAGATTTCATCAATCCGGGCGATGTCGTACGCAATGCCCGCCTCGCGGGCGATGGCAAGGGTGTGAAGGACGGTGTTGGTCGAGCCGCCCATGGCCATGTCCAGCATGAAGGCGTTGTCGAAGGCTTCGAGCGTGGCGATGTCACGCGGCTTGAGGTCGGTTTCCACCAGCTTGAGGATGGTGCGGGCGGCGCGTTCGTAGAGGGCCTCGCGCTCCTTCGACACGGCCAGAATGGTGCCGTTGCCGGGCAGGGCCATGCCCAGGGCCTCGCAAAGACAGTTCATCGAGTTGGCGGTGAACATCCCGGAGCAGGAACCGCAGGTGGGGCAGGCGGTTCGTTCGAGTTCCTTGAGCTGCTGCTCGTCCATCTCGCCGGTCTTCAACGCTCCCACCCCCTTGAACACCGAGATCAGGTCCGACTTGCCGGCGGCGGGCCGCAGGTGCTCGGGCAATTCCTCCTGGGCAACGTGACCGGCGATGCCCGCCGCCATGGGACCGCCGCTGACGAAAACCGTCGGAATGTTCACCCGCATCGCGGCCATCAACATGCCCGGGATGATCTTGTCGCAGTTCGGGATGCAGATCATGCCGTCGAAGCAGTGCGCCCGCAGCATGCTCTCGACGCAGTCGGCGATCAGCTCGCGCGACGGCAGGGAATAAAGCATGCCGGAGTGGCCCATCGCGATGCCGTCGTCAATGCCGATGGTGTTGAAGATGAACGGCACGCCGCCGGCGGCGCGGACGAGGCGCTGGACCAACTGGCCCACCTCGTTCAAGTGGGTGTGGCCGGGGATGCAGTCGGTGTAGGAATTGGCGATGGCGATGAAGGGCTTGTCGAAATCCGCCTCGGACTCGATGACGCCGGTGGCGCGCAGCAGGCTGCGGTGCGGGGCCCGTTCGAAACCTTTCTTGATGATGTCGGAACGCATGATGTCTTGTCGTAATGGCCGTCGTGTCAGCGTGGGAAAGAATGCGCTCCGGCCCGCGCCTTGTCACGCCTTTCGCAAGGCCCGCCGCCGCTGCAAGAGCCCGGCGGGAAAGCGGGACGCCCCGCCGCGTGCGGGCGCGAGGCCTGCCCCAAAGGGCGCAAACACCCCCTGGCTGGGGGCGGGGTTTTCCCCCGGCCGGCGTTTTCCCGGCCGGCCCTGAAGGGGCGGATTCGGTTCTTCGGATGCCGCTTTTTCCCGATGTTTCCGCACGCCCCGCTGTGACAAAGAACTGGCCAACGACCGCCGCCTCCGCCTACCTTCTTCGCGCCATGTTAGACGGAATCCGAAGCCAGCTCGAAGCCGCCACGGACAAACTCGTCCATTTGCGGAGGTTTCTTTGACGTCGCCCGCCTGAAGCAACGGCTGGGCGAGCTCGAAGTCGTGATGGGCAAGCCCGGTTTCTGGGACCATCGCGACGAGGCGCAGAAAGTCATGGCCGAAGTGGCGGGCATCCGCCGCAAGATCGAACCCTTGGAGGCGCTCGAAACCCGGGTGAAGGACCTGCGGGAAATGGTCGAGCTGACCGCGGCGGAATCGCCGGAGGAGCAGTTGCGCCTGGCGCACGACCTCGAAAGCGAATCCGCCGCCATCATGCGCGACCTGGAGGCGCTCGAATTGCAGGTCCACCTCAGCGGCGAAAACGACCACGCCAACTGCATCCTCAGCATCAACGCCGGCGCGGGCGGCACCGAATCCTGCGACTGGGCGGACATGCTGCTGCGCATGTACCAGCGCTGGGCCGAACATCGCGGCTGGAAGGTGAACCTCGTGGACGTCCTCCAGGGCGAGGTAGCGGGCATCAAAAGCGCCACCATCACCATCAGCGGCGAAAACGCCTACGGCTTCTGCAAGGCCGAACGGGGCGTGCACCGCCTGGTGCGGATTTCCCCCTTCGACTCGAACCAGCGCCGCCACACCAGTTTCGCCAGCGTGGACGTGATCCCCGAGATCGAGGAAGCGGGCGCCATCGAGATCAACCCCGCGGAGCTGCGCATTGACACCTACCGGTCCGGCGGCAAGGGCGGCCAGAACGTAAACAAGGTCGAGACCGCCGTCCGGATCACCCACCTGCCCACCGGCGTGGTGGCCGCCAGCCAGAACGAGCGGTCCCAGCACCAGAACCGCGCCAACGCCATGAAGCTGCTGCTCTCCAAACTCTACGCCCTGCGCGAAGACGAAAAACGGGCCGAGATGGAACGCTTTTACGGCGAGAAGGGCAGCATCGGCTGGGGCAACCAGATTCGCAGCTACGTCTTCCAGCCCTACCGCATGGTCAAGGATCTCCGCACCGGCGTGGAGACCAGCAACGTCCAGGCGGTCATGGACGGCGATCTGGACCCCTTCGTCCACGGCTGGCTCCGCGCCGGCTGCCCCCAGAAACGCATCCAAGGCGCTCCGGACGAGGAGGAATAAATCCAAATCCCGACTTCCGAACGAAACGCCGCCCGGAGCCTGTCGGAAAATGCCGGGTGGGGGGCTGCTTTACAGACAGGTGCTCACCCGGGGCGCAGACTGGAAGTCCGCGCCACTGAAACGCGTGCTTTTCCTGTCGGATTTCGGGATTCGGGTTTCTCCGCTTGGTCGCGCCGTTTTCTCCGTTCTTTCGTTCAGGGACGGGTGCGGAGGCGTTAGTAGCGCGCTTCGTCGAAGGCGGGCAGGCGGGCGATGACGACGTTGCCCACGAAGTAGGGGCGGAACTCGGTGATTCGCCAGTCGGGCGGCGCGAGTTGGGG
>CAZRPT010000255.1:0-3608 GCA_964601985.1 uncultured Verrucomicrobiota bacterium | reverse complement strand
TCCGGAGGAAAACTTGCGGCGGCGCGCCCCCTCTCCGGGCGGCGGCCTTCTTCGCCTATTTCAACCACTCGCCCTCGGGGGCGAAGGCGACGGTGGAAAGGCTGACGGGGCGGAAGATGCCGCCCGCGCCGTACCAGTCGTACACCCGCACGGCGATGACGTGGGGCTCGCCGGGGCGCATCCGGGCGGTCAGATCGTGGCTGAATTTTTCGCTGAAGGTGTCCCGCCGGGTGGCGAGGTCGCCGCGTCGGGCGATGCGTTCGCCGTCGAGGTACAGCTCGTACATGTCGTCCACCCCGGTGAAATTCAGATAAACCGGGCGGCCCCGCCAGCTTTCGGGGATTTGCACCGTGATCCGGTACCACGCCCAGTGGTCCAGATCGGGGTAGCCTTGTCCTTCCCATGCGGCGCCCACGCGGATTTTTTTCCAGGAATCGTCGAGCTTCAGGGCGGGGGAGGCCCAATGCTCCGCGACGCCCCGGTTGTCGGGGTCGGGCTTGAAGCGCCACGGCCGCCGGGTCAGGTCCAGCCGCGCCTCGTGGAGCTTTTCCTTGAGCCGTTGCCAGGTGGCGTCGCGCATGGCGTGGCGCGGCGGCGGGCCGTTCAGGAGGTGGTCGAGGCATTCCGCCAGCAGCCAGCGGCCGGCGGCGTTGTCGGTGTGTCGCAGGGCGCTGACCAGCAACCGTCCCCCGCCCGCGCGGGTCTCGAACAGCAGCCCGTGGGTCGCGACCGTCCGGCGGTCGTGCGTGTCCCAGAGCATCACGATCGGGTCCAGCTCGCCGAAGTGGTCGCAGCCGGGAATCACGTCGCCCGCGAGGTCGAAGTGCTGCAACTCGATCCAAAACCGCCGGGGCGCCCGTCGGGCCAACGGATGGCCGGACACCCAAGGCCCGCCCCGCAGAAACCAATGGGCGGCGAGCGGGAAGCTGTGTTTTTGGCCGTCGGGCAGCAGCAACACCCGCCCGCCGCGTTCCAGCCACGCGACGAGGGCGTCATCGAAGCGCGCAGCCACGACCACCTGTCCGGACGCGGGCGCGCCGGAGCGGGCGGCCTCCGGGAAGCACGCCGCCACCGGCTGGCCGGCCAGCGAGGGATGAAGCCGGATTCGCCGGGACGCGATGGCGCGCGGCCGGGGCAGCAGCCAGAGGGACCAGGCGTTTTCGCAGGGGCCGGCGGGCGATTGGAGCCGGGCCTGGAGCCGCAACCGGCGGGGCGCTTCCGTCCCGGGCAGCGGGATGTCCAGCTTCAGGACCGTCGCCAAGGTGCCGGGGTTTTGCCGGAGGTTCTTTTGCTCCGCCCGCTGCAAGACGCGCCCCCCGGGCCCCGCCTCGCGGAGCGTCACGGTGACTTCCGCGTCCGCCAGCGCGGGGGTTCCGAAATGGCTGAGCAGCACGTCGGCGCGAAGGCGTTCTCCGGCGGCGTAACTGCGTCGGTCGTTTTCGGTCCGCAACAGCAGCATCGTGTCGCCCTGCCAGGCCCAGTCGGCGGGCGGCCATTTCGGTTGGTCGAGGTAATCGAGCAGTCCCATGCCGGCCAGCGGGAAGTCGCGAATCACGCTGACCACGTAACCGCCGTAGGGGATTTCGCGCCGGAACGCCTCGATCTGGTATTTCCGCATGAGCAGGGCGTACCGGCGGGACTCGGGTCCCAGCGCGTCCAGGCCGGCGGGCCCGGCGTTGGTTTCCCAACGCGTCCGCCACGCGGCCAGGTCGTCAAAAAAACGAGGCAGCCAGTACGGCCGGCGATCGCCCACCCGGTCGAGGATCGGCCGGCGCTCGACCCACGTGTCCGCCGCCATGCACTCGCCGAGCACCAGCGGTTTCGGGCCGTGGGCCCGGATGTATTCCCGGAAACCGGCGAGCGTTTTCACCCAGGTGTGGTTGTTGCCGTAGGGGTGGTCGTCGTAGAAATCGTGGACCCGGTTCCAGCCGATCCAGCTCGAATCATCCTCGACGACGGCCCCCGGAATCTCCCGATGCGCGAGGTCGTAAAGCGTTCGGATGACGTCGAGGTCCGCGCCGGGGCCGGTCTCGCAGGTGAGGCTGCGGAGGATGACGGAGGGATGGTTGCGGTCGTAATGAAAAAACTCGGTGAACTCGCGGCGCAGCTCCGGCAGGCGGTCGGGCGTCAGTTGCGGGTGCCACGTCGGATACTCCATCCACGCCAGCATCCCCAGCTCGTCGCACAATTCCAGGAACCGCCGGGGCGGCGCCCAGAGGCAGAATTTCATCGTGTTGAAACCGCGCGCGCGGGCGAACAACAGGTCCCGGCGAAAGCGTTCCTCGTCCGGGAACGGCGCCAGCCGGGGCGGGTAATAGCCCCAGTTGAGCAGGCCCCGCACGCTGAGGGGCGCGCCGTTGAGGCGGAGGTGATTTCCGCGGGCCCGGAGGTCGCGAAACGCCGCCCACGTGGCGACTTGATCGAGCCGCTCCGCGCGCGACCACAGCTCCAGGCGCACGCGATAACGGTTCGGCGCGGCCGGCGACCAGAACTTCGGCGCCGCCACCGGCACGGTGAAGCGGGCTTCGCGGGCGGCGGCCGGCCAGGGCCGGCGCACGACCGTTTCCGCGCGCGCGCCCTCGAGCCGGAACGCGATCCGCGCGTGATCCACGCGCCCGGGCGCGCCGGAGGCCAGCTTCACGCCCAGGACCAGCCGGCGGGTTCGCGGGTCGCCGTAGGCCTGAAGCGAGAGATCGTCCACCGCGACTTCCGGCAGGAGGCGGAGCTTCACCGCCTGCCACAGCCCGCCGAAGTGCGGTTCGATGACGGGCAGAAACCCCTGCGTGTTGTGGCCCGCCTTTTCGTCGAGGCGCACCCGGATTTCGGGCGGCGCGTCCGCGTCGGCGCGCAGCCACGGGGTGAGATCGAAACGGAACGGCATCCAGCCACCCAGATGCCGGCCCACTTTTTGGTCGCCCAGCCACACCTCGGCCAGCGTGGCCGCCGCGTCGAACTGGAGCCAGACGCGCCGCCCGTTCAGCGGCGGCAGCGGCGGCAGCGTCCGCCGATACCAGCCCACGCCGTGGAAGTCGTTGCCCTCGTGGGATTGCATCGTCGAGGGCACCGCCACCGGCTTCCACTCCGTCGCGCCGTCCCGCCGAAACTCCCACGTCCCGTTCAGGGAAATGACCCGGCGTTCGGCGGTCCCGGAGCCGCCTGCCGAAACGCCTCCGGCCCGCCCGCCGCCGCTCCCCGCAAACGCCAGAACCGCGAGCAGGAACACCGGGCCGACCAGCGGCTTCCTCAATGGACACTCGTGCATCACGCTGCACCCCGCGCCAAGGAAGGTCCGCGGGGCTGGAGCGAAGCTTCAGGAAAACCCTCCCCCGCCGCCAAGCGCAAACTAACAGGTTGTTGGGAAAGTTGGGCGGATCATGATCCTTGAGCCGGCTTCACCGGCGACGCTGGCGCTCCGGCGGGAACGGGAGTCACGGCGGCGGCGCGGGTGTCAGGGGCGAACCGATGCCCGGCGGCATTCCTGCGGCGGGGAGAGGCGGCTGCCCGGGGGGGAATTCGTCCCGGGCGGGGATGTGCGCCTGCGGGAAGCGGGCTCCGGACGCGAAAGTTTGAACTTGGGCGCGCGAATCTGCGTCCACTCTTTTGCGGCT
>CAZRPT010000254.1:0-25716 GCA_964601985.1 uncultured Verrucomicrobiota bacterium | reverse complement strand
CCTCCCCGCAAGCCGCATGAGGGCACGCGGCGGGAGGTCCTGTTTTTTCAGGCCGGCTCTCAGACGCCGAATCGCTTTCGGGGACGGCATCAGTCCGTCGGGCGGGGAGGCAGGGGTTCCGCGGGGGGAAGCGGACCGAAGAGGCGGCGAAAGTTGGCCTCGATCCGGGCCGCCAAACGGGGAAGCGGCTGGTCGCGCAACGCGGCGGCGAATTCATACACCGCCTCCAGATTGGCCGGGTGGTTGAGCTTTCGTCCCGTGGCGGGATCGGTCAACGGGTGGCGCACCCGGGCGGCGGGGAGGAGTTGGTCGGGCGCGTCGGTCTCGATCAGCAGGCGGTCTTCGGGGACGGCCTGAAACAGGGCGCGTTGGCGGATCTTGCGCTCGCGGGCAAAGGCGCCCGGCAGGGAAAACCAGGCGCCCAGTTTCGCCAGCGGGACGATCATTTCGAGCGGGCCCCCGTAGGAGTGGAGGAGAAAGCCCCGGCGCGGGCGGGGGCCGGCGCGCAGCAAATCGAACAACATCCCCCAGGCGCGCAGACAGTGAATCGAAACCGGCCGATCCAGCTCGGCGGCAAGTTCGAGCTGACGGCGAAACAGGGCGGGTTGCGGGGCGAAGTCCAGGTCCGGTTTCCAGCGATCCAGCCCGATTTCGCCCACGCCGGCGCGCGGAAAGCGGCGCAACCACTCCCGCAGGCGTTCCTCCCAGCGCGAGGTCCGTCGCCCCGCCTCCCACGGATGGCAGCCGAAGCTGGGCACGATCAGGTCCGGATGCGCCTCCGCCAGGGCCGCCACCCGGGGCCAGTCCGCCTCCTGGCAACCGTTGACCACCATGCCCGCCACGCCGGCGGACCGACACGCGGCGATCAATTCCTCCCGCCGCCCGGCGAAACGCGCGTCTTGCAGATGGTTGTGGGCGTCGAACAGCTTCATGTCCGCGCCGTTCTTCCCGCGAAGGCGGGCGCGCCGGATCGTCGCGGCCTCCCGCGGGGGGTCATCCGCCCACCGGCAGCCTGGTCAGTTTGAACCGGTGGGGACTGTCCTCCGGCCCGAGGATCAGTTCGTTCTCCTCCTGCTCCAGCTCGCAGGACAACCGCCCGCTGGCGGTGCCCAGGTGAACGCCGTTGACGATGGTGCCCAGGGTGCTGCCCACGTCGGAGACGTAGAGCCGCTCGCCGCGCCGTTCGATGACACAATGGCTGCGGGAAACGTCGAAGGGCATTTCGTCCGGCACGCTCAGGTCGTTGGGCAGCGCCGGGGTGCGTCCTCCCCGCCAGGAAACCCGGCCGATGCGGAAGGGAAACTTGCTGATTTCGAGGTCCACCTTGGCGGTGTCCGCCTGGTCGGCGGTGCGCAGCCGCAAACGGGCCACCGGCTTCGCGGCGGATTCCCCCTCCGGCCGGGCGGGCTCGTCCGCGCCGTAAACCAGCGCCTCGGAGCTGGCTTCGGCGGGGCGTGCGTGCGTGCCGCGGCTTTTTTGAACTTCCGCCTTCAAGGCGGCGTTCGAGCGCCGCAGCCGCTCGAAGAGGGTTCCGAGGTAGCGCAGCAACCGGTCCGGCTTTTGCAGCAGCTCCTGCTCGAAGGTCTCCTCCGTCACCACCAGCAGCTCGGTGTCCTCGATGGCCTGGGCGCTCGCCGAACGGGGCGATTCCTCGACCATCCCCATCTCGCCGAACACCTCGCCCGGTCCCAAATCCGCCAGCACGTGCCGGGCGCCCGCCGTGGTGGTGAAAATTTGCACCGCGCCGGAAACGAGAAAGTAGGCTTCGTGGGATTCCTCGCCTTCGCGGAAGATCATTCCGCCCTTTTCGACAGTTTTTGTTGCCATGTAGAAGGGAGCATACCCCCTGCCGTCGGCCGGTCAACCGGAAGTGGAGGGCGCGCCGCCGGACCACCGCCGTCCGGGGACGGGCGAACAGAAGGACGCACGGGAGGAGCGGGGAACTGATTTCCTCAATTTATCGGTGAGCTGCCCTTTGACCGCCGGGAGCTGTTTTTCGGCGGGATTCTCCCAACGCTCTCTCCCTGCTCCGGCGTCATTTTGCCGACGCCCTGCTTTGAGCCAGCCGGGAAGGTGGCCCCCGCCGCCGCGCGGGGACACGCGGTCCACGAGAAAGGCGCAAAATCCCCCCGGCGGCAGGCCGGGTTCCCCAACCCGGCGTTTTCAGACCGGCTCTCAGCGAGGCGCTCAACTTTCGGCGCCCGGCGATGCATGCCGCCCTCGGCGCGCGAGGCGCCAGCCCCGGAGGGGGGTGTCGAGGTGGATTTCCTTCCACAAGGCCAGCCGTTCGAAAAAACCGCTCAACGCGAACGGTTCGCCAACGGGCACGTACCAGTTGTTGCAGCCCGTCCGTTTGACCAGCCGGTAGCCGCCGTGTTGAAGATGCCGGTGCACCCGCAAGTGGTGCAGGTGGTCCTCGATCAAAATCAGCCGGGGCCGATGACGGGCCAGGTCAAAACCGCGCAACACCGACAGCTCGTGCCCCTCGACGTCAATCGAGAGAAAATCAATGGCGGGCCGGCCGGCCTCGGCGAGGACGTCGTCGAGCGTGCGCAACTCGACCTCCTCGGTCGCCGCCGTGTCCACGCCCGGCTCCGGCGCCAAGCTGGAGAGCATGTCGTCGTCCGCCGCCACGTGAAACCGCACCCGGCCGCGCTGCTCCGGCGCGCCCAAGGCGGCCTGCACCACCCGGCTCCGCGGACGCTCGCGGCGGAGCAGCGCGCATTTGGCGCGCAACGGCTCGACCAGCAGGCCCTCCCATCCCCGGCTTTCGAGAAGCCAGGTCTGGCTGTAGTGCCGGGGATGATTGGCGCCGATCTCGACGAAATAACCGTGCGGCCGCGCGCCAAAGTGCCGCCACACCAGCCGGTCCTCGCCGAATTGGGAAAAGGATTCAGGCACGGGCGCATGGTAGCCGGCTCCGCCCGGTTGCAAACGCCAAATCCCGCCGGGCGATCCGGCGGGCCGCGGACCAGGCGCGGACGAACATCAAGCTTTCGAAACAAGCCCGCCACTGGTTTAAGCTTGTCGAATGCGCTTGACTTGCCACGACAGTTTTCATAATTGCGAAGGCGGCCGGGGTGGTCCGCGTGGCGCGGGCGCCCGGTCGCATCCCCGTCCCCCGGCGGGAGGACTTAACGTGAAGTGGTAGAATTATGACAAGACGCAAGCTCCGAATCCTGCAGTATCTGTCTCCCCTGGCGCTGGGCCTGTTGACCTCCAGCGCGCTGGCCAGCGAGGCGGACATCAACATCCCGGACCTGAGCCAGGTGACCTTCAGCGGCCTGGGTGGGGTCAGCGGTCTCACGCTCATGTACCTCAGCCTCGTCATTTGCGCCATCGGGGCGGTCTTCGGCTGGGTGCAATACCAGCAAACCAAGGCCCTGCCGGTCCATGAAAGCATGGCGCGGGTTTCCAACACCATCTGGGAAACCTGCAAAACCTACCTGATCACGCAGGGCAAGTTTCTGGCGATTCTCTGGGGGCTGATCGCCGTCTGCATGATCTACTACTTCATGGGGTTGCAGGACAAGGGATTCGGCACGGTGCTCATCATCCTGTTGTGCTCGGTGCTGGGCATCCTGGGATCCTACGGGGTGGCGTGGTTCGGCATCCGCATCAACACCACCTCGAACTCCCGCACCGCCTTTTCGGCCCTGAAGGGCAATCCCCTGGCCACGCTGGGCATCCCGTTGCGCTCCGGCATGAGCGTGGGCCTGCTGCTGGTCTCGGTGGAGCTGGTCTTCATGACCTGCATCCTGGTGTTCCTCAAGGAGCTTGCCGGCCCGTGCTTCATCGGGTTCGCCATCGGGGAATCCCTCGGCGCCAGCGTGCTCCGCATCTGCGGCGGCATCTTCACCAAGATCGCCGACATCGGCTCCGACCTGATGAAGATCGTGTTCAAGCTGCCGGAAGACGACCCGAAGAATCCGGGCGTGATCGCCGACTGCACGGGCGACAACGCGGGCGACTCGGTGGGGCCGACCGCGGACGGTTTCGAGACCTACGGGGTGACCGGCGTGGCGCTGATCGCCTTCATGGCCCTCGCGCTGGCGGCCAGCCCGGCCATCTGCGCCAAGCTCATCATCTGGTTGTTCGTGATGCGCGCGCTGATGATCGTGACCTCGCTCATCAGCTATTTCTCGAACGAGGCGCTCAGCAAGGCGAAGTTCGGCGGGCTGAAGGATTTCGACTTTGAAGCCCCGCTGACCCACCTGGTGTGGCTCACCTCGGCGGTGTCCATCCTCATCACCTTCGCCGCCAGCAAGGTGCTGCTGGGCGATTTCGCCGACGCTTCGGGCACGGCGCAACCGGACCTCTGGTGGGTGCTCTCGGTCATCATCAGTTGCGGCACCGTGGCGGGGGCGTTGATCCCCGAGTTCACCAAGATCTTCGTCAGCACCAACTCGCGGCACGTGCAGGAGGTGACCAACTGCTCGAAGCATGGCGGCGCCTCGCTGAACATCCTCTCCGGCTTCGTGGCGGGCAACTTCTCCGCCTTCTGGATGGGATTGGCCATCATGGCGCTGATGTTCATCTCCTACCATTTCTCGCAAAATCCCGCCCTGCTGGCGGTCATGCCGGAGGAGTTCCGCTTCGCCGCGCCGATCTTCGCCTTCGGCCTGGTGGCCTTCGGCTTCCTGGGCATGGGGCCGGTGACCATCGCCGTGGACAGCTACGGCCCGGTCACGGACAACGCCCAGTCCATTTATGAGCTGAGCCAGATCGAGGCGCAGAAAGGCGTCAAGGAGGACATCCAGAAGCAGTTCGGCTTCGATCCCGACTTCGAAAACGCCAAATACCAGCTCGAAAAGGGCGACGGCGCGGGCAACACCTTCAAGGCCACCGCCAAGCCGGTGCTCATCGGCACGGCGGTCGTGGGCGCCACCACGATGGTGTTCGGCATCATCATCCTGCTCGAAAACATGTTCGGCGACGTGGTGCCGAAGTTGAGCCTGGTGCAGCCGGAGATCATTCTCGGCCTGTTGATGGGCGGCGCGGTGATCTACTGGTTCACCGGCGCCTCCACCCAGGCGGTGGTCACCGGCGCCTACCGGGCGGTGGTGTACATCAAGAAACACATCAAACTGGACGCCACCACCGCCTCCGAGAAGGACAGCAAGGAGGTCGTCCGCATCTGCACCATTTACGCCCAGAAGGGCATGTGGAACATCTTCATCGTGATCTTCTGCATGGCGCTGGCGCTGGCGTTCTTCAACCCCTACTTCTTCATCGGCTACCTGATCGCCATCGCCTTCTTCGGCCTGTTCCAGGCCATCTTCATGGCCAACGCGGGCGGCGCGTGGGACAACGCCAAGAAGATCGTCGAGGTGGACATGCGCGAGAAGGGCACCGAGCTGCACGACGCGACCGTGGTGGGCGACACCGTGGGCGATCCGTTCAAGGACACCTCGTCGGTGGCGTTGAACCCGGTGATCAAGTTCACCACCCTCTTCGGCCTGCTGGCCGTCGAGATCGCGGTGACCATGAAGAGCCAGACCACCAAATCCGCCATTGGCGCGATCCTCTTCCTGGTGGCGCTGGTGTTCGTGTATCGCTCCTTCTACTCGATGCGCATTCCCGAAGAGGAATAAGCCGCTCGCAGCGGGACCGGCGCAGCAGCCGGCCCGATCGCTTTCCCGGGTCGCGGAGACAGGCCTCCGCGGCCCGTTTTTCTTTGGGGAAAACCGGGCGGATCGCGACTTCCTTGAGCTGGTTCCGCTGGCGGTGTCGGCGCCCGACGGGAACGGAAGCGGCGGCGGTGGCGCGAGCATCAGGAACAAAGCCATGCCCCGGGGTGAGATTCCCCGGGATGCAGGGTGACCATCTCGAACGGTGTCACATGGGCGTCCACCGTTGCCCTCCCCCGCCAGAAACTGGTGGTCGGTGCTCCTGCGCGCGGGATCAACGCGACCGATCGAAACTTCGGGTGCCGCCGCAACACCGTCCGCCGATGGCTCCGCCGTTACCCTCCGTCACCCCGCCTCGCGCCGCCTTTGCCGGGCGGTTCGGGAGGGCGCGGACGATTTCGAGGGCGCTTGCGGATTTCCGGGGGCGCAATTCTGGTCGTGACAGGCGGGGCGAGGGGGGGCATCTTTCCCGCTCATGAAAACGTGGATTCTAGCGGGTTCACTGGCTCTGAGCGTGGCGGCCTGCAACGTCACGCGCGCGGCAGGGGAAACCAACAAAGCACAAAAAGTGACAACAAAAACGCAGGCCGCCGACGAGGTGGCCGTCATCAAAACCAGCCTGGGCACGATGGTGATCGAGTTCTGGCCGGACGTGGCCCCGAACACGGTGGCGAATTTCAAGAAGCTGGCGAAACAGGGCTTTTACGACGGCACCTGCTTTCACCGGGTCATCAAGGGCTTCATGATCCAGGGAGGCGATCCGCTCACCAAGGATGAAAGCAAGAAGGCCTTCTGGGGCACCGGCGGGCCGGGGTACAAGATCAAGGCCGAGTTCAACGACCGCTCGCACGTGCGCGGCGTCATCTCGATGGCGCGTTCGCGGGATCCGGATTCGGCGGGCAGCCAGTTTTTCATCTGCCACGGCAATCCCACCTTTCTCGATCATCAATACACCGCGTTTGGCAAGTTGATCAAAGGAGACGAGGTGCTGGAGAAGATCGCCACCACGCCCACCGGCGCCCGGGACGTGCCGGTGCGACGGGTGAACATTGACAGCATCAAGATCGTTCCGCGCCGCTCGCTCAAGTAAACCCTTTTTTGCGTTGCCCCGTTCCCGAAAGGCCGGGCGCCGTTCGGGGGCGGGCATTCCCTTTTATGACCACTCCCGTCAAGGAAGTCGCCATCCTGAAAACGACGCTGGGCGAAATGGTGATCGCCTTCTGGCCGGACGTCGCGCCCAACACGGTCGAGAACTTCAAAAGTCTCGCCCGCCGCGGCTTTTTCGATGGCACCTGTTTTCACCGCATCGTCAAGGGCTTCATGATCCAGGGGGGCGATCCGCTCACGAAGGATCCCGCCCAGGAGGCCCTGTGGGGCACGGGCGATCCGGGATACCAGCTCAAGCAGGAATTCAACGACCGTCCCCACGTGCGCGGCGTCATTTCGATGGCGCGCGGCGAAGACCCGGATTCGGCGGGCAGCCAGTTTTTCATCTGCCTGGGAGACGCGCGTTTTCTGGACGGCAACTACACGGCGTTTGGCGAGCTGATCCGGGGCGACGAGGTGCTGGAGGCCATCGGCAACACTCCGGTCACCACCAGCCGGGACGGCGAGGAGAGCAAACCCACCCGGCGCGTCGAGATCGAGAGCGTGCGGATCGCCCCCGCCAGCGCTTTTGCCTGAACCCTCAACCCGCATTCACCATGAGTTCTGAATTGGAAGATCCCCGTCTGAAATGGCTGTTCGGTCGCCGCAGCATCCGGAAGTACCGGCCCGGCGAGGTGAGCGACGCGCAGGTGGAAACCCTGCTCAAGGCCGCGATGGCCGCCCCCTCCGCGGTGGCCAGGGATCCGTGGCGGTTCATCGTCGTGCGCGATCCCGACACGCTGGCCGAGCTGGCCGGCCATCTTTCGAACGGGGACATGGTGCGCGAGGCGGGGCTGGCGATCGTGGTGGCCGGCGATCTCGAAGCGGCCCACGACCAGCAGCTCAGCTACCTGTTGCAGGATTGCTCCGCCGCCATCGAGAACCTCCTGCTGGCCGCCCATGCCCTCGGATTGGGGGCCTGCTGGCTGGGAGTGCACCCCCGCGAGGCGCGCATCACGGCCCTCAGCAAAATGTTCGCCCTGCCCGGACACGTGCTGCCGGTGTCGGTCGTGGCGGTGGGGCATCCGGTGCGGCCCAAGGAACCCCGCACCCGTTACAACCCGGAGTACGTCCACCGGGAGCGCTGGGGCCGGACGGGCTGAGCCCCGACCACGTTCCCCCCTCAAATCCACGAACATCATGGTCACCAAGTTGCATCATACCCGGTACCGGGTGGAGGATCTCGAACGCACGGTGCGGTTTTACCGCGAGATTCTGGGGCTCAAAGAGGTGCGCCGGATCAAGTCGCCGCGCGGCTCGGAACTGGTGTTTTTGAAGGCCCCCGGGAGCGAGGAGTTGATCGAAATCTGCCACTTTCCCGGCAGCGGTCCGGTGCGGGTGCCGGAGGACCTCACCCACCTGGCCTTTGAGGTGCCGAGTCTCGAAGCATTCGGACGGCACCTCCAGGCGCACGGGATGGGCTTTTCCGACGGGCCGGTCCTGCGGGACGACGGTTCCGGGTTCGCCTTCATTGACGCGCCCGAAGGATACGAAATCGAACTGCTGCAGCGCCCCAACGACTATCTGGCGGGCAGCGATTGAGCGAAAACGACAAGAAACGGGCCGGACCGGGCAATCGGCGGGTAGCCGGTTTCCGGGCGGCGCGGCCTGCTCAACACAGGCGGCGGACGACCGGCGCGCGGGTTGCCGCGCGCGTCCTCCGGGCCCCATCACGAACCAGCGAAACAGGAGAAAACAATGAGCACGAAACCTGATCGAGCGGCATGGATCAAAGGCGGCGAAGCCCGTTGCGCCACGATGCCCCCCCCGGCGGAGGAACCGTGGCGGTTGGTGTTGCTGGGCCCGCCCGGCGTGGGCAAGGGCACCCAGGCCGCCTTGATCAGCGAGCGGCTGGGCGCCTGCCACCTCTCCACCGGCGACATCTTCCGGGCCGCGAAATCGCTCGACGAAAAAGAGCGCACCCCGGCGCTGGCCGAGGCCATCGAATGCATGCGCCAGGGCAAACTGGTCTCCGACGAAACGGTGCTCGAGCTGGTCCGCGAACGGGTGGATTGCCTGCGCTGCCGGGGCGGTTTTCTGCTGGACGGTTTTCCCCGCACCGTGGCCCAGGCGGAGGCGCTGGATGCGCTGCTGAAGGAGGAAGGCATCCCGTTGAGCGCCGTGATCAGCTACGAGCTGCCCATCAACCGCATCGTGGCCCGGCTCAGCGGCCGGCGCACCTGCCGCCAGTGCAAGGCGGTGTACCACATCGTGGCCCGCCCGCCCCGGAAGGCGGGCGTGTGCGATCATTGCGGCGGCGAACTCTACCAACGGGAGGACGATCAGCCGGAGGCCATCAAGGTGCGCATGGAGACCTACGAAAAAAGCACCGCCCCCCTGATTGCCTACTACGAGGAACGCCACCTGATGCTGCGCGTCTCCGCCGAAGGCACCCCGGAGGAAATTTTCGCCCGCACGCTGGACGGCCTGGAAGCCCGCCGCAAAGGCGCCTGAACCGGCGGAAAACCTTCTCCTCGCTGGTTCATGTGGGTTTGAGTGAAAAAAGGCATCAAATCCACACGGCACAGGACTATCGTCCCGAATTGGGAGGCGAATAGGATGCGGGGGCGCCGCGCGGGGCCCCGGGCGGCTTGACAAAACCGGGCCGGGCCGGGGAACGTGGTCCGCGCATGCGCGCGTCATTTTCCGGGCGATTCCGAACGGCCTGCGGGTTCAGGCCCGAAGCCGGGTTGGCTCCGTCGCCCGCGCGCGGTTCGTGCGTCGTTTCGTGACTCTTTTCCCATGCGACACGCCCCCATCAAATCCTCGTTGTTCATCCGCAACCGCGAACGCCTCCGCCGGCGGGTGCTTCAGAACTCGCTGGTGATCGTCAACGCCAACGACATCCCGCCCACCAACGCCGACGGCACCCTGGTGATGGTGCCCAATTCGGACCTGTTCTACCTGACCGGCATCGAGCAGGAGGAGACGGTGCTCATGCTGGCGCCGGACGCCGCGGACGAGCGCCACCGGGAAATCCTCTTCCTGCGCCGGCCCAATCCGCACCTGACCACCTGGGAAGGCCACAAACTGAGCCGCGAAGAGGCCACGAAAATCTCCGGCATCGAGGAGGTGCGCTGGCTGGACGAACTGCCCGCCACGCTGCACCAGTTGATGTGCGAGGTGGAGCACGTCTATCTCAACTCGAACGAGCACCCGCGGGCGGTGATCGAGGTGCCGAGCCGCGACGCCCGTTTCATCCGCGAATGCCAGGCGCGTTATCCGCTGCACCAATACCACCGGCTGGCGCGGATCATGCACACGCTGCGCGTGGTGAAGAGCCCGGCCGAGGTCGAGTTGATGCGGCAGGCCTGCAAGATCACCCGCAAGGGCTTCCTGCGCGCCGCCAAAATGATCCGGCCCGGCGTCAACGAGCGCGAGATCGAGGCCGAGTTCGCCCACGAATTCATCCGGCGCGGCGCGCGGTTCGCCTATTCGCCCATCATCGCCTCGGGGGCCAACTCCTGCATCCTGCACTACCTCACCAACAACGAGGTGTGCCGCAAAGGCGACGTGGTGCTGCTGGACGTGGGCGCCAGTTACGCCAATTACAACGCGGACCTCACCCGCACCCTGCCGGTCAAGGGCCGCTTCACGCGCCGGCAGAAGCAGGTCTATAAGGCGGTGCTGCGGGTGCTGCGGGCGATGATTCAGGCCACCGTGCCCGGCAAGCTGCATCGCGACTGGCAGCGCGAGGCCGAGGCGTTGATGCAGGAGGAGCTGCTGAAGCTCGACCTCCTGAAACCGCGCGACATCAAGCGACAGGACCCGCGCAACCCGGCGCTCAAAAAGTATTTCATGCACGGACTGGGCCACGTGCTCGGGCTGGACGTGCACGACGTGGGCTTCATGACCGAGCCGTTCGCGCCGGGCTGGGTGCTGACCGTCGAGCCCGGCATCTACATTCCGGAGGAGGGATTCGGCATCCGGCTCGAAAACGACATCCTGGTGACCGAAAAGGGACCGGTGGACCTGATGGCCGACATCCCGCTGGAGCCGGAGGAGATCGAGGAATTGATGGCGCGTTAGCCGCGCCGGAAAGCAATGGCCGCGCGCGTGTTGTTTGTCACGGGCACCGACACCGGGGTGGGCAAGACGGTGCTGGCGGCGGCGCTGGTGCGGGGGTTGCGCCGGAGCGGCGTCCGCGCCGTCGGGCTCAAGCCGCTCTGTTCGGGCGGACGCGAGGACGCCGAGGCGTTGTGGGCGGCGGCGGAAGGCGCGCTGCCCCTGGATGCGGTCAATCCGTGGCACTTCCCCGCCGCCGTCACCCCGCAACTGGCCGCCCGCCGCCGGGGACGGCGCGTCACCCGCGAAGCCGTGCTGGGCGCGATCCGCCGGGCGGGCCGGGCGTTTGCAACGGTGGTGATCGAAGGCGCGGGCGGGTTGCTGAGTCCGCTGGGGGAGGATTTCGATTCCCGCGACCTCATCCGCGCCCTGCGGGCCGAACCGATCCTCGTGGTTCCGAACCGGCTGGGCGCGCTGAACCAGACCCTGCTGGTCTGGGAAGCCCTGCCCCCCGCCCGCCGCCGGCTGGCCCGGGTGGCGTTGAGGGACACCGCCCCGCCGGACCCGGTCGCCCGCTCCAACGCCCAATGGCTCCGCGCCCGCCTGGGCTCCGGGCGCGTGTTTCGCCTTCCGTGGTGGCCGCACCCGGACACCGCCGCCGCCCGCTCCCCCGCCGTGCGCCGGTTGCTCCGCGCCTTGCGAAGCGGGGAAACCGCCCTTTCCGGAGGAAAACACTCCTGATTGCAGCGCGGCTTTTGTTTTTCATGAGAAGGGCTGATGCAGAAACGCTTTTCTGCTCGCCCCGAAGGGCGGCTGGGGTAAGGTGACCGCGTTTTGCGCCGAACGGACGGCGCGTAAGAGGTTTTACACATGACCACTGAACCAACTGCTGACATTGCCGTCATCGGGCTGGCCGTGATGGGCCAGAACCTGATCCTGAACATGAACGACCACGGCTTCACCGTCGTGGCCTACAACCGCACCACCGAAAAGGTGGACCGCTTCCTGGCCCACGAAGCGAACGGCACCCGCGTCCAGGGCGCCCATTCGCTCGAAGAGATGGTGGCCCGGCTCAAACGCCCCCGGCGCGTGATGCTGATGGTCAAGGCCGGCCAACCGGTGGACGAGTTCATTGACCACCTCATTCCGCTGCTGGAGCCGGGCGACATCATCATTGACGGCGGCAACTCGCTCTTCGAGGACACCATCCGCCGCACGAAATACGTCGAGAGCAAGGGCCTGCTTTACATCGGCACCGGCGTGTCCGGCGGCGAGGAGGGCGCGCGGCACGGACCCTCGATCATGCCCGGCGGCTCGCCCGCCGCGTGGGAGCACGTGCGGCCCATCTTCCAGGCCATCGCGGCCAAGGTCGAGGACGGCACGCCGTGCTGCGACTGGGTGGGGCCGAACGGCGCGGGCCATTTCGTCAAGATGGTCCACAACGGCATCGAATACGGCGACATGCAGCTCATCGGCGAGGCCTACAACCTGATGAAGACCGGCCTCGGCATGAGCGCCGACGAGATGCACGAAGTCTTCGCCGAATGGAACCGGGGCGAGCTGGATTCCTACCTCATCGAGATCACCCGCGACATCCTGGCCTACAAGGACGAGGACGGCACGCCGCTGGTGGACAAGATCCTCGACACCGCCGGCCAGAAGGGCACCGGCAAATGGACGGTCATCAGCTCCGCCAACCTCGGCGTGCCCATCACCCTCATCGCCGAAGCGGTCTATTCCCGCTGCGTCTCGGCCCTGAAGGAGGAGCGCGTCAAGGCGGCGAAGAGCCTGCGCGGCCCGCGTCCCCTGCTCTCGCAGGCCGCCCATCCCGAGAAAAAGCAGAAATTCATCGAAGACATCCGGCAGGCGCTCTACGCGGCCAAGATCGTCTCCTACGCGCAGGGCTACATGCTCATGCGCGCGGCGGCGCAGGAGTACAAGTGGAAGCTCAACTACGGCGGCATCGCCCTGATGTGGCGCGGCGGCTGCATCATCCGCAGCGTCTTCCTCGGCAAGATCAAGGAGGCGTTCGACAAGAACAAACGGCTGCCCAACCTGCTGCTCAATCCCTTCTTCAAAAAGGCCGTCCGCTCGGCGCAGCGCAGTTGGCGCAACGTGGTGGCCACCGCCGCCAAGAAGGGCATCCCCGCCCCGGCCTTCGGCACCGCGCTGGCCTTTTACGACCAGTACCGCAGCGCCACCCTGCCGGCCAACCTGCTCCAGGCCCAGCGCGACTACTTCGGCGCCCACACCTACGAGCGGGTGGACCATCCGCGCGGTGAGTTCTTCCACACCAACTGGACCGGCCACGGCGGCACGACCGCCAGCTCGACCTACACGGTGTGACACCCCGCGCCTCCCGACGAGGCGCGCGCAATGCATCTCTCCTTCCGGGACGGCGAATGCCGTCCCTTTTTTTGCTTGCCGGCACAGGAAGCCGTCCGCGGGGCGGCTTCGCGCGGGACGCCCGGCTTGCTCCACCGGGAGCCGCGCCCTCCCCCGCGCGCGCGGACATCATGCTCCCAGCAAATGCAGCACGAGCCGGCGGCGGTGCGGGATGGTGCGGTGCTCCCACACGTAGATGCCCTGCCACGTGCCCAAGGCCAGACGCCCGTGGTGAATGGGAACGCTCAGGTTGACCGCCGTCAGGGCCGTTCGCACGTGCGCCGGCATGTCGTCGTCCCCTTCGAGGGTGTGCACGAACAAGCGGTCGCCGTCCGGACAAAGCCGGGCAAAAAAGGCGTCCAAATCGCGCCGGACGTCGGGATCGGCGTTCTCCTGGATCAGCAGCGAGGCGGAGGTGTGCTGGAGGTGGAGCGTGGCCAGTCCTTCCCGCCAGCCGGCGGCCGCCACGGGGCGGGTCACAAGGTCGGTGATGTCGTGGAGCCCCCGGCCACGGGTGGCGACGGTCAGTTCATGAGTTTGTTGTTGCAGCATGATCGCGAGAGCAGGAGGGGGCCGCGCTTCAGCCGGCGGCGGGTTCCCGGTTTTCCACCTCCACCCAGCGGCGGGCGGCGGCGGACTCCAACGCGGCGTCCATCACCTGCTGCACCCGCACGGCGTCGTCGAAACCGGGCCGGCAGGGCCGTTCGTTGCGGATGGCGTCAATGAATTCGAAGGCCTGGTCGTAGCGGAACGTCACCAGCGGATCGCCCCGCGCGGGATCGCGCGGGCTGCCCGGCCAGACCCGGAATTCCTTCGGCACCGGGATCGTTTCGAGTCCGGAAGCGCCCTGGCGGCCCAGTTGCAGCTCGTTCCAACGGCGGGTGTGGAACACCGCCGAGGCTTCGCTGCCGTTGAGTTCGACATAGTCCCGGCTGCGCCAGCTTTCGCCGCGCCCGCTGGCCAGTTTGGTGCTTTCGAGGACGCCGGTGGCGCCGCATTCGAATTCGGCCAGCAGGGCCACCCAGTCGTCCAGCTCGCTCGGACGGCCGCCGCGCTCCGGATGAAACCGCCGCAAGTCCGCCACCAAACGCTGCAGGGGGCCGACCAGCAGGTGGGCGAAATCAATCCGGTGCGAGAGCATGTCGCCCAGCTCGCCGCTGCCGGCCAAAGCCTTCACCTGCCGCCAACCGAGGGGCCGCCGGCCCCAATCCTGCAAGCGGGCGCTGCGGTAATGGTAAATTTCCCCGAACACCCCCCGGGCCACGAGATGCCGCAGGTAGCGCATCGCCGGCACGAAGCGATAGGTGAACGCCGTCATGTGCCGCACGCCCGCCGCCTCCGCCGCGCGGTACATGGCCCGGGCTTCCCGGGTGGTCATGGCCAGCGGCTTTTCGCAAAGCACGTGCTTGCCCGCCGCGATGGCGGCATGGGCGATGGGGGCGTGCGCGCAGTTCGGCGTGGCGATGATCACGGCGTGGACGTCGTCCCGCCGCACCACTTCCTCGTAGCGGGTGACGGCCACCGGCGCGTCACAGAGTTCGCGGGTCCGTTGCAGCGCCGCCGGATCGGAGTCGCACAACGCCACCACCCGGGTTTCCGGGCAGAGGGCGAGGCCCGGCAGGTGGTTCTGGCGCGTGATGCCGCCGCACCCCACAATGGCCACCCCGATCACGCTCATGCGGACTCAGCCGATTTTTTCCCAGAGGGTGATCTGCGGGGGCTCGGCCAGCAGCTCGTCCGCCCGGCCCAGAAATTCCCGCAAGTGCGGCTTGGCCAGATGCGCGTCCAGGGCCTCCTTCGAGGTCCAGTTTTCGTGAAACAGGAAGGCGCCGGGCTCCTCCACCGAACGATGCAGGTCGTAATTCAAACACCCCTCCTCGGCGCGGGTGGTGGGGATGAGGTTGAGCAGGGCCTCGCGGAGGTTTTCCTCCTGGCCCGGTTTCGCCTTGATGAGGGCGACAACGGTCAGCGCGGTTGAACTCATGGCCCGCAGCTTCGCCAAAACCGCCCCTTCCGGCAACGGCAAAGCGGCGACCGCGAAAAAAACACCAATGGATTGACGGGAAAGCGAAACGGCCTTTAGACTGGGAGACACGGTTATGGCCAAGGTCTTTTTAGGAATCAATCTGGAGTTCGTGCGCCACGCCGACAAAAACTTCGAGTGGGGCGTGCAAAAAGCCGCGGAGCTGGGCTACACCCACGTGGAGCCGATGGTGCACTGGGGACGCGAGCTGCTCAGCGAGGCGGGATATTTTCACAGCGTGTCCATGCTGGACGACCCGTTGCGGATCAAACGGGCGTGCGAGCAGGCGGGCGTGCGGCTCTCCGGCCTGTCCGCCCACACGCCGCTGACCAAGCCGGAGATCGGCGTGGAGTATCTCAAGCAGGCCGTGCGTTTCGCCGCCGAATGCGGCGCCCCGGTGGTCAACACCGACGAAGGCCCCAAACAGCCGTGGACCACCGAGGAGGAGGACTTCGTGCTGATGCGCTACACCCTGCACGAGGCCGCCCAAGCGGCCGAGCCGCGCGGCATCCAGATCGGTCTCGAATGCCACCAGCAGTACAGTCGCACGCCCGCCGGGCTGGACCGGATTTACGCGCTGGTGGAGAGCCCCGCCATCGGCATCAACTTTGACACCGGCAACGCCTTCTTGAGCGGGGAAGATCCCCTCGAATGGCTGGAACGCGTGGTGGACCGGCTGGTGCACCTGCACGCCAAGGACATCTCGGTGGAACAAAGCGACGCCGAGCGGGGCAAGGTGACCGGCACGCCGGTGGGCTGCGCCTGTGGCGATGGCGTGGTGGACTGGCGGAAGGTGATCGAAATCGTGCGCGACCGCGCGAAGCAGGACATCGTGCTCTCGGTGGAATGCGGCACCGTCGAGCAGGCGGAGCGTTCGATCCAGCATCTGAAAAGCCTGCTCTGAAGTTCGGCGAACGAAAACTTCCGGAAACCGTCCGCGAAAAAGGCCGGCCCCCGAAACGGGCCGGCCTTTGTTCTGGGTTGCCCCGGGGCAACCACGGATCACTGGCCCGACTGGCAATCGCCGTAACAGATGTGGTCCACCCACAACTCCTGACCGCCGAAGGAGACGACCTTGATTTCTCCTTCCAAAATCAGCCGGCCCTTTCCGTCGCCCAGATCGAGCACTTTCACGCGCACCCCGCCCAGGTTGGCGCCATCCAGCTCCATGAAATCCTCCACGTTCCGAAAATCTCCGTTCACCGACAGGTTGACGTTGCCCCCGTACTCGCCAAAGAGCAGGCTCATCCCGCCGATGCACGCCTCCCGACGAAGAAGAAGATTGACGTTGTTGAGGTTCATGTCCTGGCCCAGGTGACCGGCCTGTTGGGCGGTGTCCACCTTCGCGTGGCCCACCACCGCCCAGACGCCGCTGCTCCATTGGAAGCGCTGCACCTTCATGGTCATGCCGCTCTCGGAGAAGGTGTCCCCCACGGCATAGGCGGTCCCCGCCGGCAGGCCCTCAAAATCAATGCATGAGCCGGCCGGCGGTTCCTCGCACGGGGTGAAGCAGATGTGATCCACCCACAACTCCTGGCCGCCCAGCGCCAGATCCCTGATCCGGCCGGTCAGCACCAGTTTCCCCCTGCCGCCGCCCAAATCCACCACCTGCACCGCGACCCCGCCCACGGTGCTTCCGTTCAGGTCCATGAAGTCCGCCGTGTTTTTCAGCTCGCCGTTGAGGACCAGGTTCACGTTCCCCCCATACTCGCCAAACAACACCGTGGCCTTGCTCCAGCATCCCGGGATCAGCAGGTGGAGGTTGATGTTGTTGAGGTTCACGTCCTGGCCGTTGTGCCCCGCCCGCTGGGCGGTGTCCACCCGGGCATGCCCGTCCGCCGTCCACGCGCCGGTGGACCACTGGAAACGCCGCAACTCCATGACCACCCCGCCGTCGGTGAAGGTGTCCCCCACGGCATAGGCGGCCCCCGCCGGCAGACTCTCAAACTCGATGCACGAACCGGTCACCGGACAGTTGGCGGGATCCACGGGGCACTCGGTTTTGACGGCCGGGCAGACGGTCGGTTGCTGGATGCACTCGGTGGGAATCTTCGGACACTCCGTCACCACCGGATCCGCCGGACACACGGTGGGCTTGTCGGGGCACTGGGTGGTTTCCCCGTTCGGGTCCGGACAGATCGTGGGCACCTGGACGCATTCGGTCGGGGTGGCCGGGCATTGCGTCGGCACCGGGTCCGCCGGGCACACCGTCGGATCGGTGGTGGGGCATTCCGTGGCGGGCACGATCTGTCCCCGCGCGCCGGGGCAGACGGTGGGTTGCGGCGCGCACTCGGTGGGAACCTTCGGGCACTCCGTCACCTTCGGTTCCACCGGACATTCCGTCTCCCGCACCGGGCACACCGTGGGTTCCTTCGGGCAGGCGGTCGGTTCCACCGGACAGAAGGTGGCGCCGGACGGGCATTCCGTTTTGACCTCCGGACACACGGTGGGCTTGTCGGGGCACTGGGTGGTTTCCCCGTTCGGGTCCGGACAGATCGTGGGCACCTGGACGCATTCGGTCGGGATGGCCGGACATTGCGTCGGCACCGGGTCCGCCGGACACACCGTCGGGTCGGTGGTGGGGCATTCCGTGACGGGCACGACCTGTCCCCGCGCGCCGGGGCAGACGGTGGGTTGCGGCGTGCACTCGGTGGGAACCTTCGGGCACTCCGTCACCACCACCGGGCATTGGGTTGCGCCGGCGCCGGTGGGATCCGGACAGGTGGTGGGCCGTTGCCCGCATTCCGTGGGCGTTTGCGGGCACTCGGTGGGCCGCACCGGGCAGGTGGTGGGCGCGACTTTTTCCGGGCACACCGTCGGCCGGGGCGGGCAATGGGTGACCGCGCTCCGGGTGAAGCATTCCGTGGGCACCACCGGACATTGGGTGGGCTTCGGCTCCGCCGGGCAGAGCGTGGGCCGGATCGGACACTCCGTCAGCGCCGGATCCGCCGGACACACGGTGGGTTTGTCGCCGGGGCATTCCGTGGGGCGCGCCGCGCACTGGGTGGCCACGCCGTCCGCCGGACACACGGTGGGCACGTTGCCCGAGCATTCCGTCGGGATCGCCGGACAGGCGGTGGGCCGCGCGGGACAAACCGTGGGCTGCACGGGACATTCCGTGGCCCCCTCCAGGGTGACGCATTCCGTGATGCGGGTCGGGCACTGGGTCGCCTTTGCCGAGACGGGACACAGGGTGACCGCCGACGCGCACTCCGTGGCCGCGGCGTCCGCGGGACAAACCGTGGGTTGATCCACGCAGGTGGTCGGGGCCACCACGCCGGCGCAGAGCGTGGGCTGATCCGCCGGGCACTGGGTGGGCACCCGCGGACATTGCGTGGCCGCCGGCTCCGCCGGGCAAATCGTGGGTTCCACCGGGCATTCCGTCCGCGCTTTCGGACACCGGGTGGGCTCGTCCGGGCAGAAGGTCGGACCGGTGGGACACTGCGTCAGCACGGGAATCTCCGCGCATTCGGTGGGCACTTTCGGACACTGCGTATCCACCGCCTTCACCGGGCAAATCGTCCGTTGGATCGGACAGGCGGTGGGCCTCGCCTCCGCGGGACAGACCGTGGGCACCACCGGACACTGGGTGGTCTCCGGCTCGGCGGGGCACAGCGTGGGCCGCGTCGGACACTGGGTGAACACCGGCGCCGTCGGACACACCGTCACCGCTTCGGGCGGGCATTCGGTCGGCACCCGCGGACACTGGGTGGCCACCGGGTCCGTCGGGCAGAGGGTGGGCGCTTTCGCCGGGCAATGCGTCGCCACCTGCGGGCAGGTGGTGGGCTCGACCGGGCACATCGTGGGCCGCGTGGGGCACTCGGTGATTTGCGGATCGCCCGGGCACTGGGTCGGCCGGGCCGGACACTGCGTGAACACCGGCTCGACGGGGCACACCGTGGCCTCGCCCGGACACCGGGTGGGCGTCTTCGGGCACTGGGTCAGCACCTTCGGACATTCGGTGAGCGCCAGATCCGCGGGGCAGACCGTGGGCTCGTCCTGGGGGCATTCCGTCCGCACGCCGGAGCATTCCGTGGGCCGCACCGGGCAGAGGGTGGGTTTCCGCGGGCATTGCGTGGGCGCGACTCCGATCACGCACACCGTGGGCTCCTGCGGGCAAACGGTCGGCCGCCCGACGGGGCATTGCGTGGGTTCCACCGGACACTCGGTGGGCTTGGGCTCCACCGGACACCAGGTGGCCTGACGCGGACATTGCGTGGGCGCGATATCCGTGGGACACACCGTCGGCTCACCCGCCGGACACTGGGTCGGAACCTTCGGACATTGCGTATCCGTCTTGGGGCACACCGTGGCCTCCTCCGCCGGACATTCGGTGGGAATCCGCGGACACCGGGTGTCCGCCAGGGCGCAGAAAGTGGGCTCCGTGGGACATTGCGTCACTGAGGCATCCGTCGGGCATTGGGTGGGCCTGCCCGAACATTGCGTCAACACGCCCGGCAACGGGCAAACGGTCACCACCAGCGGACATTCCGTCACCTGGTCGCCGGGGCACAGCGTGGCCCGCTCCGGACATTGCGTGGGGGTGGAATCGGTGGGACAGACCGTGGCCTGATGGGCCGGACACACGGTGGGTTTTTCCGGGCACTGGGTGGCCACGGGATCCGTCGGGCAAACGGTCACCTCCGCCGGGCAGGTGGTGGCCCGTTTCGGACATTCGGTGGGGTTCTCCGGGCAGAACGTCGCGCCGGTCGGGCACTCCGTCGGGACCGGCACGAGCGCGCACTCGGTGGGTTTCTTCGGGCACTCGGTGACCACGGTTTTCACCGGGCATTCCGTCCAGACGATGGGGCATTGCGTGTCCACCGCGTCCAGCGGACACACCGTGGGCCGCACGGGACACTGCGTGGCCACCGCCGCGTCACCCGCGGGGCAAAGCGTGGGCGTTTGGCCGGAGCACTCCGTCAATTTGACGGGGCACCGGGTGGGCGCCGGATCCTTGGGACAGACGGTGGGGCGGGTCGGACACGTGGTTGCCTGAATGGGGCACTGGGTGGCCACCGGATCCGCCGGACAAAGGGTGGGCCGCACGGGGCAGTGGGTCACCGCGCCGGCCAAGTTCGGGCAGACGGTGGGTTCCTGGGCGCACTTGGTCGGCGTAGCCGGACAGACGGTCGCCCGTTTCGGGCACTCCGTGGGCTTCTCCGGGCAGAACGTCGCGCCGATCGGGCATTGCGTGGCCACCGGGCGAACCGGACACACCGTGGCCACCGTGGGGCACTGGGTCTTTTGGACGGGGCACTGGGTGGCCTTGCCGGGACAGGTCGTCGGTTTCACCGGACAGGTGGTTTTCCACGTCGGACACTGGGTCGGCACCGCGGGACATTGGGTCATCCGCACGGGGCACATCGTGGCCCGTTGCGGACAGGTGGTGGGATTCAACGGGCAGCGGGTCACGCCCTGGGGGCATTGCGTGGCAACGGGCGGGCACTGCGTGGGCTGAACCGGGCAGAAGGTCGGGCCCGGAGGACACTGGGTCGCTTTCCGGGGACAGGTCGTCGGCGCGGGCGGACACGCCGTGGGCCGCGCCGGACAAATGGTGACCAGCGGGTTTTGCGGGCACACCGTCGCCTTCGTGGGGCACACGGTGGACTGCGTCGGGCACCGGGTCGGCGCCTTGGGGCAGGTCGTGGGCCGTGTCGGACACTGCGTGGCAGCCGGCGGACATTGCGTCGGCTTGGTGGGGCACATCGTGGGCTGGAACACGCCGACGCATTGGGTGGGCTTGAGGGGGCAGGCCGTCTTGCGCTCCGGACAGAACGTGCTCAGGCGCGGGCATTCCGTGTCCCGCACCGGGCACTGGGTGGCCTTCGTGGGACACTGCGTGGGAACCATCCGGTCCGGACAGACGGTGGGCTCGATGGGACACTGGGTCTGGACCACCACTTCGGGACACACGGTCGGTTGCAGGGCGCACTGGGTGGCCACCGGAATCAGCGGGCACACCGTGGGTTTGGCCGGACAACGCGTGGGCGCCGGTTCATTCGGGCACACGGTCACCCCTTCGGCCGGGCATTGCGTGGGCACCCGGGGACACTGGGTGGCCACGGGATCCCGCGGGCATACCGTGGGTTCGTCCGCGGGGCACTCGGTGGGCACGCGCGGGCATTTCGTGGCCTCGGTCGGACAAACGGTTTCCCGCGCCGGACACTCGGTGGCCGAATTCGCGTCCGTGGGGCAGACGGTCGGCCGGTCCGCCGGACATTCCGTCACCACCCGGGGACACTCGGTGGGTTTTTGCGGGCAATAGGTGGCCGCCTGCGCGCATTCCGTGGTCCCCATCGGACACACCGTCTTTTCCACGGGGCATTGGGTCGGAACCTTCTCCGCCGGGCAGAACGTGGCCGTGTGCGGGCATTCCGTCTTCACGATGGGACAGGTCGTCGGCCGGGTGGGACACTGGGTGAAGACGGCCAGATCCGCGCACTCGGTGGGTTGGATGGGGCAGGCCGTGGTCTTTTCCGGACACAGCGTGGGCCGGATCGGGCATTCGGTGCGCTGTCGCGGGCAGCGGGTGGGTTCCTCCGGGCAGAAGGTCGGTCCCGTGGGGCACTCGGTGGCGATCTTCGGGCACTGCGTGTCCACCGCCTGCGCCGGGCAGAGCGTGGGCTCGTCCGGCGGGCACTCGGTCAGCTTCACCGGACAGAAGGTCTCGCCGGAAGGACATTCCGTGGAAACGCGCGGACACTCGGTGGGGGT
This sequence comes from uncultured Verrucomicrobiota bacterium, assembly GCA_964601985.1. Classification (GTDB taxonomy): domain Bacteria; phylum Verrucomicrobiota; class Verrucomicrobiia; order Limisphaerales; family J093; genus J093. The sequence continues at coordinate 3,810 of CAZRPT010000254.1, read as the reverse complement.
GTCGGCGCACACCGTGGCCTCCCGCGGACATTCCGTGGGCTTGACCGGGCACTGGGTGGCCACCGGATCCGTGGGGCACACCGTGCTCACCGCCGGACAGGTGGTCGGGCGGACGGGACACCGGGTGGCCTGCTTGGGACACTGGGTCAGAAGGCGCGGACAGGTGGTCGGATCCACGGCGCATTGCGTCACCGCCACCGCCGTGCCGGCACACAGGGTGACCTGCTGCGGACAGGAGGTTCGCTCCACCGGACAAAGGGTGTCGCGCTCCGGACAGCGGGTCGGCGCCTTGGGGCAGGCCGTCATCTCGACCGGGCACACCGTGGCCGCGGCATCCTGGGCGCATTCCGTCGGCAGGGCGGGACAATCCGTCGGCTGGCGCGGGCAGAGGGTCGCCACTTTCGGACACTCGGTCGGCGCCACCGGGCACACCGTGGCCTCATCCGGACAACGGGTGCGTTCCTTCGGACATTGGGTGGGCTCCACGGGGCACTCCGTGGGGCCGCCCGGACACTCGGTGGCCACTTTCGGGCATTGGGTGGCCGCGGAGGGGCAAACCGTCGCCGCCCGCGGACACTCGGTCTTTTGGATCGGACAAAGAGTGGGCAACGGGCGCGGCGTGCACTCCGTGGGACGGCCGCGGCATTCGGTCGGCGTCGCCGGGCAGACGGTCTTCACCGCCGGGCATTCCGTGCGTTGCACCGGGCACTCCGTGGGACCGCCGGGACATTGGGTCGAAACCCGCGGGCATGCCGTGGCCCGGCGCGGGCATTGCGTGGGCGCGGGATCCCGCGGGCACACCGTCACCTTGTCCGGACAACGCGTCTCCTCCTCCGGACAGAAGGTGGGCCGGTTCGGGCATTCGGTGCGGATGATCGGGCATGCCGTGGGTTCGCTGACGCAGAACGTCACGCCGCCCGGACATTCCGTGCGCTGGATGGGACATTCCGTGGGCACCTTCGGGCAATAGGTCTGCGCCTCGGGGCACTCGGTGCGGTTGACCGGGCACTGCGTGGCCACCGGGTCCAGCGGACAGATCGTCCGCAACGTGGGGCATTCGGTGCTGGCTTGCGGACAAATGGTGGTCTTGTCCGGGCATTCCGTGGGCACGCGCGGACACTGCGTGGGCTCCTGCGGACAGAAGGTGGCGCCCCGCGGACACTCGGTGGCTTTCCGTGGACACACGGTCGCCTTCTTCGGGCAAACCGTGACCGCCCGCGGGCAAACGGTCGGCTCCTGCTGGCAATGCGTCACCGCCGCCGGGCATTCCGTCGGGGTCACGGGACATTGGGTGGCCACCGGATCCGCCGGACAGCGGGTGGTCTGCTCCGGACAACGGGTGGCCTGGCGCGGGCACTTCGTGGGCGCTTTCGGACACAGGGTAATCCGCTCCGGACATTCGGTCATCAAGGCCGCCTGCGGACATTCGGTCGGCTGGACGACGCACAAGGTGACTTCCCGCGGGCATTCCGTGGTCACCCGCGGACACCGGGTGGGCTCTTCCGGACACTCCGTGGGGCCGGACGGACAGACGGTGGCCTTTCGCGGACACTGGGTGTCCACCTCCGGACAATGGGTGGCCACCATCGGGCAGCGCGTCGGCGCCTCCACCTCGGGGCATTCGGTGGGAATGAGGGGGCATTTGGTGGGGTCGCTCGGGCAGAGGGTGGGCCCCGCCGGGCATTCCGTGCGCACTTCCGGACATTCCGTCAGCGTCTCCGGGCAGAAGGTCGGTCCGTTCGGGCATTCGGTGGCCACTTTCGGACACTGGGTCGGCACGTCCGCCGGACAGGTTGTTTCCTCCTTCGGACACTGGGTGCGCTCCAACGGGCACTCCGTGGCCACCGGCCCGTCCGGACACAGCGTTTCGTAAGCCGGGCATTTGGTGGGCTCAATGGGGCACTGGGTCAACGAGTTGTCCGTCGGACATTCGGTCGCCTGGGTCGAGCATTCCGTGGGCGTGGCCGGACATTCCGTGGGTTTCTCCGGGCAGAAAGTGGCTTCCGACGGACACACCGTCGGCTCGGTGACGCATTCGGTGGGTTCCGGCGGGCATTCGGTGGTCACCGCCGGGCACCGGGTGGGTTCGTCCGCCGGGCACCGGGTGGTCACCTTCGGGCATTCCGTGGGCACGTCCGCCGGACACGTCGTCACCGCCGGCCGGGTCGGGCATTGGGTCTCCACCACCGGGCATTTCGTGGGCTCTTTCGGGCAGATGGTGTCGGCCTGGACGCATTCGGTCACCTCTTTCGGGCATTCGGTGGCCACCGCCGGGCACAAGGTGGGACGCGGTTCCGGCACGCATTCGGTGGGCCGGGTGGGACAGGACGTTTCCTTGATGGGACACACCGTGACCTGGCTGAAGCATTCGGTCGGGATTTTCGGGCATTCGGTCACCACCGGCTGCTCCGGACAACGCGTGGGCACGGCGGCGCATTCGGTGGGCAGCTTCGGGCAGGTGGTGGGTTTCACCGGACATTGGGTTTCCGCCTCCGGAAAGACGGTCGGCTGCACCTCCTTGTCCGACTGGACCACCCGCACCGCCACCGGCCCCACCTCGGAAGGCACATTGACGAAAATCACATAATGGCCGGGGGTGTAGAAGCGCTCGAAATTCATCAACGGAATCCACCGCTTCCCCAACGGCGCCAGTTTTCGGTATTCCGGATAATAAAACCCCGGCTTCGTCGCGTCGAATTCCACCTGCAACTGCGAGCCCGGCGCGCCGCCCCGGAGCACAATGGGGGCGTCGGCGCTGGTTTTCGGGGCGGCGGGGGCGTCACTGTCTCCCTGCGAGTTCACCCAGAAAATGGCGCCCAGACACAGCGCCGCCAAAACGCACGCGCGGGCGACCAGCCGCCGCGACGACGAGAGAAAAGTGTTCAGCAACATAAGCCTGACTCCAGTCGAGGCTGGAGGGTTGTCGGGTTAAACTTGTAAGACTTATGGAGGGTTTACGCCTCTTGAAACGAAATGCAAGTAAAAAGTGGTGAAAAAACGCCGGTTTTTCCCAAGATCCGCTAATCTCATTGCCGCCCAAGGAGTTGCCCCGCCGCGCGGAGGCGAAAACCGGTTTGGCTTCCCGAGCCGCCTCCGCCGCGGGCCGGCCGGCTCCCCGCCCACGGGAAGCCCGAACGCCTCGCGGCGTTGTTCACGCCGCGAAACCGGCCCGCGCGGATGGGACCAGCTTTTCGTTTGGAAAAAGCGGTTGATGCGCCGGCTTCGGGGCCGGCTTGACGTCGCCACCCGGCGTGCCTAGCTTCCGTTCAGACACGGGGAGCCAACCGGTCCCTTGGCGGACGAAGGCTGAGAGGGCGACGCGGGAGCGCCGCCGACCCATTGAACCTGATCCAGGTAATGCTGGCGAAGGAAAGCCCCGGCTTCCGGTGTTTCCGTCGCTGCCCGTTGACGAACATGATCGCTGAAAACAAACCGACCGAGCCGCCCAGCCGCGCCCCCCTGCCGCAATCCCGCCGCGTCTATGTGGCCGGCGTCCTCCATCCGGAAATCCGCGTGCCCCTGCGGGAAGTGGCCCTGTCCCCCACCCGCCGCGCCGACGGTTCCGAGGAGCCCAACCCGCCGGTCCGCCTCTACGACACCAGCGGGCCGTGGGGCGATCCGGCCTTTGCGGGCCGCGTCGAGGAAGGACTCCCGCCCCTGCGCCGCGATTGGATCCTGGCCCGGGGCGACGTTGAGGAATACGAGGGCCGGCCGGTCCAGCCGATTGACGACGGCTACCTCTCCGAGGGACACGAAGCGCTCCTGCGCGACCCGGCCAAAGCGGACGCCCCGCCCGCCCGGCCGCGATTC
>CAZRPT010000253.1:0-11477 GCA_964601985.1 uncultured Verrucomicrobiota bacterium | reverse complement strand
AGGCGGTTTCTGCCCCGAAACCGCGCCATCCGTATTTCGAGCTGGGGATAAAACGGTTTAAGCCGAGCTGTCTTCCCGTAAAGCGCCACCGCCGCGTTGAGCAGCTTGCCATCGTGGATGAGCTCCAAGCCGCGAAGAATGGATTTGGTTTCCCGGCGGGTCGTGGGTTCCAGCCGCCCGAGCCGGATGGCATTGTCCAAGGTGATTTGGATTTCCTCGGCGTCCAGATCGTCGGGGGTTACCCCCTCAGGAACGGGTTGGTTTTCCCAGCGCCGGGTCGCATGCAGCCGCTCCAACAACCGCCGTTCGTATTCCTCACGAGGCATCTGAGTGGTCGTGGGACCACGGCGAACAAAAGGACGCCCGTCAAACGTGCATGGCCCTTTGTCTCCCGGAACGGAGAGGATGATGACCGCCTTGTCGCCCTTGATGGGAATGGTTTCGAGGTTGGGAAAGACGGGCGGTTCAATTTTGCGAAGCTCGTTCGCCAGTTCCTCCAATGTTTTCGGAGAAACCTGCTGACCGGTAATCTTGCCCTGGTCATTCACGCCAAAGATGACAAAGCCTCCCCGCCCGTTAAGCAGGGCGCACACCGTCTTGGCCGCAGCGGTCCGCTGACCGGTGGAACGCTTGAATTCCAGCCGGTCGGACTCCTTTTGGCGCACCAAGGCTTTCAGATCATCGAGGTTCACGGAGCGACTCCCCTGCCGGTTCTTTGGGGTGGATCATCAGTCGTCCTCCCCTTTCGCCGCCGGTTCGTGTCGTCCTATTCGCCGATGATTTTCACCATCACCCGTTTCCGGCGGCGGCCGTCGAATTCGCCGTAGAAGATCTGCTCCCACGGTCCGAGGTCGAGCCGGCCTTCGGTGATGGCCACCACCACTTCACGGCCCATGATCTGTCGTTTGAGGTGCGCGTCCGCGTTGTCCTCGCCGGTGCGGTTGTGATGGTACTGCGACACCGGCTCGTGCGGCGCCAGTTCCTCCAGCCAGACGTCGTAATCGTGCAGGAGTCCCGGCTCGTCGTCGTTGATGTACACCGAGGCGGTGATGTGCATCGCGTTGACGAGGCAGAGCCCTTCCTGGACGCCGCTTTCGCGGACCAGCTCCTCGACGGTGTCGGTGATGTTGAGGTAGCCGCGCCGGTCCGGCACGTTGAACCAGAGATGTTTCGTGAGCGATTTCATGGCCCTCATGCAAAAGGGAGCCGCCCCTTTTTGGCAAGGGCCAAACGGTCCCGGCGCCGCTTTCGCGTGGGTTCCTCCGGAGCGGGGCGTTGGGGGGAGGGCGGCCGACTCCACCCGGGCGCGGGGCTCCGGGCTTCGCGGGTTTGTTTCCGGCCCGCCGCCGCGCGAGGCCGCGCGGGGTCAGGTCACTTTTGGGGCGTCCGGTACGGAGGCCACGTTTCGCCGGCGGGGACCTGGTGAAGGGCGTTCGAGGTCGTCGCCGGTTCGAGGGGGGCTTGCAGGCTGGCGCCCGCGGGGGTGAACGCCGCCGGGCTCACCATCAGGCCCGCGCCCGGGCGGAACAGTCCCGGGGGAGGCGGGGTGCCCAGATGGGGCTGAAGGCTGGCGGGAGGGGTCCACGGCGTGGCGGGCCGGTCGGCCAGCAGGTGGGAGGAGGCATTGGAAACCACGGCCGGCACGACGACGAGTCCGTAGTCGGGGGAAAGGCGGGGTTCCGGGTTCGTGGCGGCGGGGTTTTGGGTCACTTCCACGACGTAGAGGCCGGCGGCGGCGGCCAGCATGGCTCCGGCGAGGGCGGGCTTGAAGCCCCATTGGAAGTTGAACCAGCGCCGCCACGCGGCCCATCCGCCGGAGGATTCCGTCTCCGCTTCAATGCGGGCGCGAATCCGGTCCGGGAGGCGGTCGAAGAACCCCGGCGGCGGCAGCTCGTGGCGTTTCAAGGCCAGCAGCTTGCGCAGGGTGTCCCATTTGTCGTGTGGGGCGGACATGGCAACGGTTCAAGGCATCAGGTCGGCCAGGTAAGCTTGCAGTTGTTGCCGCGCGTAGTGCAGGCGCGAGCGGACGGTGCCCACGTTGCACCGCATGATGCGGCTGATCTGCTCATGCGGCAGACCTTGGATATCGTGCAGCGTGATGACCATTCTGTGTTCTTCGGACAGTTTCAAGAGCGCCTCGTTCAATCTTTCCTGCAGCTCGTTGAGCCGCGCGCCCCGGCGGGGGGTGTCTTCCGAGACCAGCTCGACCAGTTCGGGGTCGTTTTCGGCGCGGAGGTCCAGGTCGTTGAGGCTGAGGAAGCGGCGGTGGCGGCGTTGTTTGAGGAAGTTCAGGGCCTTGTTGACGGCGATGCGGTAAATCCAGGTGAAGAAGCTGGAGTGGCCTTTGAAGGATTTGAGGGCGCGGAAGGCCTTGACGAAGGTTTCCTGGGTGAGGTCGGCGGCGTCTTCGTGGTTTGCCGTCATGTGGTAGAGGGTGGCATAGACGCGCTCCTGGTAGCGCCGGACGAGGGTGTCGTAGGCCGCGAGGTCGCCCTCCCGGGCCCGGGCCACGAGCCGCGCTTCCTCCTCCCGTTCCGGCGTCGGCCGGGCCGGGCGGGAGATCGCGGCTTCGGGCTGCCCGGCGGCGGTCATTTCAAGGCCGGGTCCGATGCGTGAGCCGGGCGGTTTGCCGGACCAGGAACTGCGCCGCGCGTTCGAGGGCGGCCCGGGCCGGGCCGCCCGGCAGGGGCGCCAATTGGTCGGCGGCCTGCCCGCACATGGCGCGCACGACTTCGCCGGATTCGGTGACGGCTTCGTGGCGTTCGAGGATCGCGAAGAGGAGGGGGCGGTTTTCGGGCCGCCAGTCGGCCAGGAGGTCCTTCAAGGCGGCCTGTTCGGCGGCATCGGCCCGTTCGAGGGCGATGAGAACCGGCAGGGTGGGCTTGCCGCTGAGCAGGTCGGTGCCGAGGGATTTGCCGGCCGCCGCTTCGCTGCCCAACAGGTCCAGGCAGTCGTCGTAAATCTGGTAGGCCGTGCCCAGCGCCATTCCGTACTCGCGCAACCGCCGCTGGATGGCTTCTCCGGCGCCGGCGTACACCGCGCCCTGTTCGCAGGCCAGGCCGAACAGCTCGGCGGTCTTCATCCGCAGAATCCGGTAGTAGCCCTCGCGGGTCAGCTCGAACTGGCAGCGCCGCTCGGTCTGGATGATCTCGCCGCTGCAGACGGTCTTGGTGGCGGCGGCCACCGCCCGGCAAAGGGCGGGCGTGGGAAAACCGGCGGCCATGGTCAGGGCGTGGGCGAACAGGGCGTCGCCCAGCAGGATGGAGGTGGAGTTGCCGCAGCGCAGGGCCAGGGTGGGACGCTGGCGGCGCACCTGGGCGTCGTCCATCACGTCGTCGTGGACCAGCGTGGCGAGATGGATCATCTCGATGATGGCCGCCACGGTGACGTGCTCGTCCGCGAGGCGCCCGGCGGCGGACGCCGCGAGGCCGACGAGGGCGGGGCGCAGTTGTTTGCCGCGGCTGACGAGGGCATAGCGGGCATGCTCGATGATTTCCGGCTCGAATTGCCCCACCTGCCCCTCGAGCCGGTCCGCCACCGCCGACAAAAACGGCCGCACCGGTCCGACGATTTCCCGCCATTCTGCGGTGGAATCCGGAGTCGGGGCGGCGGCTTTCGCGCTGGAGGCTGATGTGGTTCCCGCTGCCAACATGGCACCGCAATTTAAGTTTCGCCGGAAACCAAGTCAAACCGTTAAGCCCCGGCGAATTGCCGCCGGGGTTCCGCGGTTTGCGGCCGCGGGCCCCTTTTGCCCGCCCGTCTCGGGGGCATGGGGAGCGGCGCGAGCAACGCCGCGCCCGCGCGTTTCGCGCCGCAAATGCGGGCTTGGCGGACCGGGCAGCTTTGCTACCCTCCTCGCTGCAGAAACGACACAGCATTGCCGCTTATGAAACTGACACGACGCCACTTTTTGAAAACGCAACTGGGAGCGGTCACCGCCGCCACGTTGCCCGCCTGGGTGCCGGCCTCCGTGCTGGGGCAGAACGCCCCGAGCAACCGCGTCACCCTGGGCTGCATCGGCGTGGGGCCGCGCGGCCGCGCGGTGCTGGGCGGTTTCCTGCCCCAGCCCGACTGTCAAGTGGTGGCGCTTTCCGACATCTTCGGGCGCAACCTGAAGGCGGCGGTGGCCCAGGTGCAAAAGGCGTACGACGGCAAGGCCCCCGTGCTGCACCACAATTTCCAGGACCTGCTGGCGCGGGCGGACATTGACGCCGTGGTCATCGCCACGCCGGACCACTGGCACGTGCCGGCGGCCCTCGCGGCGGCGCAGGCCGGCAAGGACATCTACCTCGAAAAACCGATGGGCTTGTCGGTCGAGGCGGACCAGCGGCTCCGCGCGGCGTGCCGGCGGGGGAAGCGCGTCTTCCAGTTCGGCACCCAGCAGCGGTCGAGCGGGCAGTTCCGGCTGGCGTGCGAGCTGGTCCGCAACGGGCGCATCGGCAAGCTGGAGCACATCAACGTCTGGGCGCCCGCCAGCCGCCCCGGCGGTTCCACCGACCCGATCAATCCGCCGGAAGACCTCGATTATCCCACCTGGCTGGGAACGGCCCCCCGCACCCCCTACACCCTCGGCAAGGCCTGCGACGAACAGGGCGCGTGGAAGACGTGGTGGTTCAACGCCGATTACGCGCTGGGCTTCATCGCCGGCTGGGGCGTGCATCCGCTGGACATCGCCTACTGGGGCTTCCCCGGCATGATGCAGGGCATCGTCAAGCTGGAAGGAACCGGCGTCATCCCCGAGGAGGGCGCCTGCAACACGGCCACGGCGTGGGACGTGAAGTTCCGCTTCGCCAACGGGGTGACGATGCGCTTCCGGGGCACGCGCAACGGCGCCGAACCCTCGAAACTGAACGACCTCTCCGAGTGGAAGAAGAAGTACGGCCGCATCACCGGCCACGGCACCGCCTTCAACGGCTCCGACGGCTGGGTGCTGGTGGACCGCGGCCAGATTCGCACCTGGCCGGAAAACCTCGTGGAAACCCAGTTCGGCCCGGGCGCCATCCGGCTGCCCAGGAGCTCGAATCACGCGCGCAACTTCCTCGACGCCGTGAAGAGCCGCCGATCCGCCATCAGTCCGATCGAAGACGCCGTGCAGGCGGACATCCTCTGCCACCTCAGCAACATCGCCGTGCGGCTGGGACGCAAGCTCAAATGGAACGGCGGTCGCGAGCAGTTCCTGAACGACGACACCGCCAACCAATGCCTCAAGCCGCGTTCCGCGCGAGTGTAATCCCGGCCCTCCGTCCGCCCGCCCGGCGGGGAGCGTCGCCCGAAACGGCCGTTCCCCGCCGGGAGCGGGTTTCCGGAATCCCCGCCGGCCGCGATTGACGAACGCCTCCCCGCCCTCCCCGCCCGCTCAACCCGTGGACTTTCGCGACAAAATCATTCCGGCGGAGCGATTGCCGGCGTGGCGGGAAACCCTCGCCGCCGCCGGGCGGAAACTGGTGGTCACCAACGGCTGCTTTGACCTGCTCCACCTCGGCCACGTGACCTATCTCCAGGCCGCCCGGGCGCTGGGCGACTGCCTGCTGGTGGGCGTCAACAGCGACGCCTCGGTGCGGGCGATCAAAGGCCCGGAACGCCCCCTGAATCCGGAGGACGACCGGGCCGCCGTGCTGGCGGCGCTGGCTTCGGTGGACGCCGTCAGCGTCTTTCCCGAGCCCGACGCCCGCGCCTTCCTCCGGCGCGTCCGCCCGGACGTGTACGTCAAGGGCGGCGACTACACGCTCGACACCATCAACCAGGAAGAACGCCGCCTGGTGGAATCCCTGGGCGGCCGGGTGGTGGTGCTGGGCGGCGTGCCGGGCCGCTCCACCTCGGAACTGGCGCGCCGTCTGGCCCGAAACGACTGAACCCGCCGTCCCCGCCCGCCTCTTCGTGCCCTTTTCGCGGCGCACCGCGGGAGGGGAAATCACCTCGGCGGCCCGAAAACGCGCGATTTTTTTGGGGGGGATTTCGAGATTCCGGGCGTCGGATTTCCGCGCCCGCGATCCGGCCGGTCCGGCGAGCCCCTCCCGCGGGGGGCGACATGCTCCCGGCCTCACTCCTTTTTCGTCCCTTCCGCGTCCTCCGTTTCCCCCTCGGCGCGGTAATGAATGACCTGGACCTTCTCCAGCGTCACCAACCCGTTGGGCATCATTTCGTCGAGCACCGGCAGGAAGGCCTCGATCTTTTCGCGGCGGTCCACGATCTCGATCACCACCGGCAGATCGAGCGAAAGGCGGAGAATCTTGGCGGTGTGCAGGCGGCTGGACTTGCCAAACCCCAGCGGCCCGCGCAGCACCGTGGCCCCGGCCAGATGATGTTCCCGGGCCTTGAGCACCACCGCCTCGTAAAGCGGCAGACGCTCGTGACGGACATTTTCACTCGTGAAAATGCGCAGCAAAACGGCGTCAGCGGGCAGTTGCATCACGATGTTCTCGCCGCATTGAACCACATTCCCAGCGTCGCGCCCAGCCAAACCGCGCTGAGACAAAGCGCCACCGAACCCGCGATGTTGCCCGCCGCCGCGGGCCATTCGCCGTCGTTGATCAGGTTCAAGGTTTGCAGGCTGAAGGAGGAAAACGTGGTGAAGCCGCCGCAAAAGCCGAAGAGAAAAAACTCGCGGCCCTCCGGCGCGACCCAGAGACGGCCTTCCGGCCCGGTGAGCGTGGCGGCCAGCCCGATGAGAAACGAGCCGCCCACGTTCACCAGCAGCGTGCCCCACGGAAACACCTCCCCGAACCAGCGCGCCGCGCAGCCCGAGCAGGCGTACCGGGCCATCGTGCCCAGCCCGCCGCCCAGACCCACCCAAAGATAATGTGCCCTCATGTGCAGGTGTGCGGTTTGCCACGCTCCGGACGCCGCCGCATCCGCCGGCAAACCCTCCCTCAGCCTAATTCCCTCCCCCCGTCCCCGGCAAAACTCTTTTGCCGCGAACGGCTGCCGCGATTCGTCTTTCCCCCAAGACCCCGGAGCAGCGGGAACCGCGCCGGCCCAGCCGCGCGCAACACGACGCCGTTCCGGCTTGAAACAGTTTGAGCGCGGGCGTTGGAAACGTCGTTTCACGAACCGGAATGCCGCTCCCGACGTGAGGGGCAAAAGACCTTCCCGTGAGATAAATCCAGCATCATGAGTCGGGGGTTTCCGTTTTGGACTGCGGTGAAAAACCGCCACCGCTTTCCCACTTCCAACTCCCCACTTCCAACTCCCGGCTTCCAACTCCCGGCTCCCAACTCCCGGCTTCTCCCGCAAAAATCCCCTTCCGCCGTTTGCCAAGCGCGCCTTCCCGACGCACACTAAGGCCCATGCAAAACGACGCCCCGACAACGGAAGCCACGGTGTTCACGAAAGCCCTGAGCCGTTTGGACCAGGCCCGGAAGTTTGCCACGCTGGACGAGGAGGCCCTCGAACGCCTCCGCCATCCCCAGGCCGTCCTCCAGGTCTCGATTCCCGTGCGCATGGACGACGGTTCCCTGCGCATCTTCCAGGGTTACCGGGTCCGCTACAATCACACCCTCGGCCCCACCAAGGGCGGCTTGCGCTACCATCCGGACGTGGATTTGGAGGAGGTCAAGGCGCTGGCGTTTTGGATGACCTGCAAGTGCGCCGCGGTGGGCCTTCCCTTCGGCGGCGGCAAGGGCGGCATCGTGGTCAATCCCAAGGAGCTGTCCAAGATGGAGCTCGAACGCCTGAGCCGGCGCTTCATTCAGCAGATCGCGGGGTTCATCGGCCCCGACACCGACATCCCCGCCCCGGACGTCTATACCAACTCCACCATCATGGGCTGGATGATGGACGAGTATTCCCGGCTCCAGCAGCGTTACACCCCGGCGGTCATCACCGGCAAACCCATCCCGCTGGGCGGCAGCCTGGGCCGGGACGACGCCACCGGGCGCGGCGCCTACTACTGCATCAAGGAACTGGAACGGCGCGAGGGCTGGGACCCGGGCGAGATTCGGGTGGCCGTGCAGGGGTTCGGCAACGCCGGCCAGCACGTGGCCCGGCTGCTCCATGCCGACGGCTACCGGGTGGTGGCCATCAGCGATTCCCGGGGCGCCGCCTTCCATCCGGAGCGGATTGACATCCCGGGCGCCATCGCGGAGAAGAACCGCAACCGCAGCCTCTCGCGGGTCTATTGCGACAGCTCGGTGAGCAACGGCGGTTGCTGTTGCGGCGAGGGCATCCAGAAGCTCACCAACGAGGAGTTGCTCCAACTCGACGTGGACGTGCTCATCCCGGCGGCCCTCGAAAATCAAATCACCGTCGCCAACGCGGAGAAAATCAAGGCCCGTTTCGTGGTCGAGGTGGCCAACGGCCCCACCACCCCCAACGCCGACGAAATCCTCTTCCGCAAGGGCATCCGGGTGATTCCGGACATCCTCGCCAACGCGGGCGGCGTCACGGTCAGCTACTTCGAGTGGCTGCAAAACCGGGTCGGGCTCTACTGGACCGAGAGCGAGGTGCACGAGCGGTTGCATCAGCGCATGACCCAGGCCTTCGACGCCATCGAGGCGTTGCGGGTCAAGCACGGGTGCGACATGCGCACCGCCGCCTACGTCCACGCCCTCGAACGGCTCAACTCCGCCGTCGAGGCCCAGGGCACCTACAGCTACTTCAACCACAGTTGAGTCGGGGCAACGCCGCGGGCCGCCCGCCGCGGAAGCGCCGCTTCTGCGCGGGCGTCCGCGTTCGTTTTGTCCGCCCGCCGCCGGCGCGATGGAAGAGCTGCTGGAAGAGTTCCTGACCTACCTGCGCCACGAACGCGGGCAGGCCGAGCACACCCGGCGCACCTACCGCGCCCAGCTTCGCAAGTTCATCGCCTGGGCCGAGGCGCAAGGGGTGCGCCGCTGGGCCGAGGTGAGCTTCGACCATCTTACCGCCTTCCTGGAACACGAGCGCCGGCGCCGGCCCGCGCGCGAACCGGACACCTCCCCCCGCCGGCTCAGCGCCGAGAGCCTTTATCTGGAAATCGCCGCCCTGCGCGCCTTCTTTCGCTTTGGCGAGGCCGAGGGGTTCCTGCCGGTCAACCTCGCCGAAAACCTCGCCCTGCCGCATCGTTGGAAGCGCCTGCCCAAGGCGCTCAACGACGAGGAAATCCGCCGCCTGCTCGCGCCGCTGCCCCATCCCGATCCCTCCGACCTCTGCGACCAGGCGGTGCTCGAACTCGCCTACGCCTCGGGCCTGCGCCTGGCCGAGCTGCGCCACCTCCGGCTCGAACAGCTCCACCTCGACGCCGGCTTCGTCACCGTCATCGGCAAGGGCAACAAGGAGCGGGTGGTCCCGGTGGGCCGACCGGCGGTGGCCGCGCTGGAGCGGTATCTGGAAACCGGCCGGCCCCGACTGGTCACCCGGCGCTCACCCGCCAACGTCTTTCTCACCCGGCGGGGCACCCCTTTCGCCCACACCACCCTGTGGCTGCGGATCAAGCGACGCGCCCGGCGGGCGGGCATCGGGCGCAACCTCACCCCGCACATGCTCCGCCACAGCTTCGCCACCCACCTCCTCGAACACGGCGCCGACCTGCGCGTCATCCAGGAACTCCTCGGCCACGCCAACCTCGACACCACCGAGATCTACACCCACGTCGCCCGCGGCCGGCTCCACGAAGTCCACCGCCGCTTCCACCCCCGCGGTTGAAGCGGGCAAAAAAGCGCCCCCGAAGGCGCGAAAAAAGAAGGGTGCCCCCCCCCGAAAGCCCATTCACGCAAATGACTCCGGAAAACGCCGGGTCCGGCGTCGCGATGCGTCCTTGAAATCCTTGACCGGCCGGGCAACGCCGTGTCAGAGGTGGGGCACACCATGAGGCAATCAGCATACTCTACGGCCGTCCGGGTTTGGCGCGCGATCGGGCGGCGCGGCGGGAGCGGGGCGCTTCTCCTGCTGGGGTTGACGGGCGCGGCGGCGGAGCCCGCCTCCGAAGCGCCGGAGCTGCTGGCGCATCCCGCCTTTGTCGGCGCCGTGGCGGAAACCCCGCCGCCGCCCTGGCAGTGCTGGCAACCCCAATGGCGTCCGGCGGCGTGCGACGTGCGAATGGGCCCGGAGGGGCTGGTGATGGAGGCGCCGGGGCGGCTGTTCGCGGTGGGCGGCGTGTTTCAAGAGGTGCAGGGCATTCGCGGGGGGCAGGCGTATCGTTTCGAGGCCGTCTGCCGGGTGCGGCATTTGGTCTCGCCTCTGGGATCGGTGTTGGCGCGCCTGACGTGGACCCGCCGCGGGCGCCCGCTGCATCCGGCGGGCCGGCTGGCGCGGGGACCGTGGGTGCGCGACGGCGAAGCCCGCTTCGCGGACGTGTGGGTGGCCCCGGCCGGGGCCGACGGCGCGCGGGTTTCGCTGGAATTGAAATGGCCGCGGGGGGGGTCGGTGATCTGGCAACGCGCGAGCCTGCGGCCCGCCGCGCCGCCCGCGCCGCGCAAGGTGAAGATCGGCACGGTTTATCTCCGGCCCCGCAACAGCACGACGGAAAAAAATCTGGCCCGGTTCGGCGCGCAAATTGACGCCGCCGGGCGGCTGGGGCTCGACCTCGTCTGTCTGGGCGAAGGGATCACCCTGGTGGGCACGGGCCGAAATTACGCGGAATGCGCGGAGCCGATCCCGGGCCCCGGCACGCGCCGTTTGGGCGCCGCGGCCCGGCGAAATCATTTGTGGGTCGTGGCCGGCTTGTATGAAAAGGCGGGGGACGCGCTCTACTGCACCGCCGTGTTGCTGGACCGCCAGGGCCGGCTGGCGGGCAAATACCGCAAGGTGCATCTGCCGCGCGAGGAGTGGACCCAGGGCCTCAGGCCGGGCGGGGAGTATCCGGTGTTCGACACCGATTTCGGGCGGATCGCCATCCAAATCTGCTACGACTGGTTCTTTCCCGAACCGGAGGCCATCTTTGCCCTGAAAGGCGCGGAAATCATCCTCGCGCCCACGTGGGGCAACACCCTGCCGGATCAGGCGGGGCGCGTGCGGGGTGAGACCGTCTTTCGCGTGCGCGCCCGGGACAACGGGGTGTATCTGGTTCCCTCCGTTTATGACGGCAACAGCATGGTCATTGACCCGCTGGGGCGGATTCGCGTTTCCAGCGACGGCCGCGAGGGGTTGTTCTGGACGGAAGTGGATTTGAACGACCGCGCCATGCTGGATTACGTGGGCCACTGGCGCACGCTCGGCCCGCGTCACCGCCGTCCGGAAACCTACGGCCCCCTCGTGGAACCCCCGCGCCTGCCGTCCGAATAATCGGGGAAAACGATTGGGCGTCTGGCGCCGGGTTGGAGGGAGGGAGTGTCCAACCGGCCGGCCGACGCGGAAAGTCGAGGGAAATCCGAAGTCCGAAATCCGAAAAATTGCGGCGTCGCAGGATTTTCCTCTTCCGCGGTCGTGGGGGCGGCTGTCGGTTCAGGGCGCCGGCCGGATGCGGATGACTTCGCCGTCGCGCCGGCCCACGCGGCGGGTGAAGGCGGTTTCCACCACGCCCAGGTCGCGTTGCCGCCAGAGGTCGCGCACCTGTTGCCGCGCGG
>CAZRPT010000252.1:0-6383 GCA_964601985.1 uncultured Verrucomicrobiota bacterium | reverse complement strand
ACCGCTGCTCCGCCACCGAGACGATCAGCAGGCAGCGGCCGGGCGGACAATCCAGCCGGCGCGCCCGCGTCCGAATCACGCGGGGAACTTGAGGTTCCGAACTCATGCCGAAGAAAAACGGGGACCGCACGCGCCCCCGCGTGCGGGGTTCGGCGCCTCGCCGAACCCCGAAGAGCGGCCGATTCGGCAGCGGCGGGGGAAATCAGGAAGCAATGCTGCGGGGCGAGCAACCAACGCCTCATTTCCCGGCGTGAGGGCCGCGGAATTCGAACGTGGGGACCGATTGGCGGGGGCGCCAATCGGAGCACGCGAAGGCGCGTGCGCTCCCCGTTTTCGCTCCGTTTTCGTGGAGGGACTCACGAGAGCGGCTTGAGGAGGATTTTCGAGTTGCGGCCGCTGGCCTGGTAGCGCGCCCGGCGCCCGGGCGGGAGGGCGTCCGGGGTGGCCTCGACGAATCCGCCCTTCTGCTGGAACCAGGTGAACGCCTGGGTGGACAAGGCAAACAGCGCCGACACGCCGGCTTCGCGGGCGGTGGTTTCGAGAAATTGCAGCAGTTTGCGGGCGATGCCGCGGTTTTCGTGGGCCGGCTTGACGCACAAACAGGCCACCTCCGCCAGACCGGCTTCGGGATAGGCATGCAGCGCCACGCAGGCCACCGGGTTGCCGTCAATTTCGTAGATGAAAAAATCGTCCAGCTCGCGTTCGAGGGCCTCGCGGGTGCGCTCGGCCAGCTCCTCTTCCTCGATGGCCGGGCGGATGAGCTTGAGGATTTCCGGCACGTCGCGCGGCTGGGCGCGCCGGATTTCCCGGTACTCGCTGGCATGGATCAGCGTGCCGATGCCTTCGTTCGAGAACACCTCGGTCAGCAGCGCCTCGTCCACCCGGCCGTTGATGACGTGGATCCGGGGCACGCCGTGATTGGCGGCCCGGACGGCGTGACGCGCCTTTGAGAGGGTGGCCGGATCGAGGCGCTCCGGCTGTTCGCGCAGCATCCGCTCCAGATCGGTCACCAGCACCTGCCGGAGCAATCCCCCGTCGGCGCGCAAGCCGTCGCTGCCGGTCACGAAGAGCAGCTTCACCGCGCCGAGCCGGGCGGCCACGGCGGTGGCGATGGCGTCGGAATTGACCCGGTAAGTGTGCCCCTCGCCGTCGAACCCCAGGGGCGGCAGCACGGGCAGGATGCCCTGATCCAGCAGGGTGTTCAGCAGGGCGGTGTCCACCCGCTCGACCTTGCCGGTGAACTGCTGGTCCACCCCGCGCAGGATGCCGACCGGATGGGCCACGATGGCATTGGGGCAGGCGGCCCGGAGGTCCTGGCTGGCCAGCCCTTCGAGCAGCCGGTGGGTGACGTGATTGGCGGCGGTCAGGGCCAGCCGCAGGGTGGGAGCGTCCGTTACGCCGCCGCCCTCCTCGTCGCTCGGGGTCACCCCCTGGTCGGCGGCCAGCCGGCGGATTTGCTCGGCGGCGCCGTGGACCAGCGTCACCTTGATGTTCAACGAGCGCAGCACCGCCACGTCCGTCAGGAGGTTGGCGAAGTTCTCATCGGCGACCACCGCGCCATCCACGCTGATGACGAAGGTCTTTTCCCGGAACCGGGGGATGTATTGCAGGATGCCCCGCAGATCGGTTGGTTTCACGGCTCTTCCGCTGTTTCAGTTGCCCCAGTGAAGGGGCCTCCCCCCGCGGCTTTCAATGTTTTTCTCCGGGAAAGCGGCGGGCGCCTCCGAACCCGCCGCCCGCCGCGGGAAGCATCCGGTCCGCCGGAGCACGCCGTGCCCGGAAAAGGGCGCAAGCGAAACGGTCCCGCCGCGGGAGGAAGAAATTCCGCCCGCCATCGTTCGGCGGCACGGCGCGGTCCGCGTCTCCCCCCCCCCGCGCCGCTGTTTCCGGGCGGCCCTCCCGGCGTCAACCGGACATTGCGCGGAAAGGGGCGAGACGGTAGGGTTCGGGGCGGTCGAGCGGGCGCTCCGGGGAGCGGTCGCCACCGGTTGTTGCCATGTCGCTCAAGGAATTTGATTGCACTGTTCGCCGCCTCGGTCGCGGCGAGTTCCCGTCTCCCATGCACAACGTGCCGTTCATCTCGGACGAGCAACGCGTGCTTTACCACAGTGATCTGGCCACCGTGCAAAAGGCCTTCGCGCGGGGCGAGCCGCTGCCCAGTTTCGAGGTGGCCGGCCCGCGGGAACGGCTTTTCTTCGATCCCGCCCGGGTCAAGGCGGGGCTGGTCACCTGCGGCGGGTTGTGCCCCGGGTTGAACGACGTGATCCGCGCCATCGTGCTCAGCCTGCAATACCACTACGGCGTCCAGACCATTTACGGGTTTCGTTATGGCTACGCGGGGCTGGTGGAGGAATCCGGCTGGGAGCCGGTGCGGCTGAACGCGGAGACGGTGGACCACATCGAGGACCTCGGCGGCACCATTCTGGGCAGCTCGCGCGGACCGCAGGACGTGGGCCGGATGGTGGACACCCTCGAGCGGCTGGGTCTCCAGATGCTGTTCGTCATCGGCGGCGACGGCACCCTGAAGGGCGGGCGCGACATGGCCGATGAAATCGAGCGGCGCGGGTTGAAGATCGCCGTGGTCGGGGTGCCAAAGACGATTGACAACGACATTGACTGCATCCAGATGAGCTTCGGCTTCCGGACCGCCGTTTCGGAGGCGGGCAAAGCGGTGGCCGCCGCGCACATCGAGGCCAAGGGCGCGCCCAACGGGGTGGGACTGGTCAAGCTCATGGGCCGGCAGTCGGGCTTCATCGCCGCCCACGCCGCGCTGGCGGGCAGCCAGGTGAATTTCTGTTTGGTGCCGGAATCGCCGTTCTCGCTGGAGGCCTTTCTGGACGCTTTGCGGGCGCGCCTGGAACGGCGGCATCACGCCGTGGTGGTGGTGGCTGAAGGGGCGGGCCAGGACCTCATGCAGGCCACTCTGGGCCGCGACGCCTCGGGCAACGTGAAGCTGGGCGACATCGGCGTCTTCCTGCGCGACGAAATTCGCGCCCACTTCCGCGCGTTGGGCACGCCGGTGGCGTTGAAATACATGGACCCCAGCTACCTGATTCGCAGCGTGCCGGCGAACGCCTTCGATTCCGCCTTCTGCCTGCTGCTCGGCCACAATGCCGTCCACGCCGCGATGAGCGGTCGCACCAACGTGGTGGTGGGCTTCTGGCTCAACGAATTCACCCACGTGCCCATCCCGATGGCCACGGCGCGCCGGAAGCAGATTGACCTGAACAGCCGCCTCTGGAGCAGCGTGCTGGCCAGCACCGGCCAGCCGCGCGAGATGCGTTGAGGCCCGCCATCTCCCTGCCGCTCCGCCGACTTTCCACGAAGCCGTCTGTCGTTTAGATTGATGGGGCAAGCATGGCGCAAGTAACCGTCAAACAAGTTCAGGAAGCATGGCTGGCCAAGGCCAAGCGCGAAGCCGCCCGCCGCGGTGTTTCGTTGAATCAGGTCTTGCTTGAGGCCCTGGCCCGCGGGTTGGAGCTCCGACAAGAACGAAGCCGTGCCACCAATCTGGACCGTTACGCCGGTGATTCCGATTTCGGCCCCGACTGGGATGACTTCCTCGACCGGGAACTGAAGCAGATTGACGAGGAATTATGGAAATGACCCTGGTTCTCGATACCAACGCCTACAGCGATTGGCGGCGTTTCGGGCGTTGGAACGAGAACCTTGCTTACGCCGATCGGGTGATGATTCCGGCCATCGTCATCGGCGAGCTGCATGCCGGATTTCGCCGGGGAAGCCGGTTCCGAGCAGTGAACGGCCGGCTTGCCACCCGGGATGAACATTTTGCCGGCATTCCCCACGTGATATTGGAACCGGAACGCTGAAGCACAAACTGCTGATTGCCCATGCCCCTGCCGCCGCACAAAACCAAACTCGTCGCCACCATCGGGCCGGCGTCGAACTCGCCGGAAGTCCTCGAAGCCCTGATCCGCGCGGGCCTGAACGTGGCCCGGTTGAACTTCTCCCACGGCGACCGCGCCACCCACGCGGAAAACATCGCCCGCCTGCGCGCCGCCGCCGAGGCGGTGGGTCGGCCGGTCACGCTGATGGCCGATCTGCCCGGGCCCAAGATGCGGATCGGCCGGATCGAGCCCGACCCGCTCGAACTGACGGCCGGCCGGGAGTTCACCCTGCGCGTGGGCGATGCCGCGGGCGGACCGGAGGGCGCGAGCGTCACCTTCGAGCCGTTGCCCCGCGTGGTGCGGCCCGGCGACGCGCTGTTTTTGAACGACGGCCTGGTGCAGCTCGAAGCGGTCGCCATCGAGGACGACGCCGTCCGCTGCCGGGTGGTGGTGGGCGGCGAGCTGCGTTCGCGCAAGGGGCTGAACCTGCCGGGACTCGATCCCGGCATCGGCGCGTTCACGCCGGAGGACCACGCGCTGCTGCAGTTCGCCCTCGAGCAGGGCGTCGAGGCGGTCAGCCAGTCCTTCGTGGCCACGGCGGCCGACGTGCGGGCCGTGCGCCGCGCGGCGCGCGACCTGGGGGGCGATCCCTTCATCATCGCCAAGATCGAGCGGGCCTCCGCGTTGACGAACCTGCGGGAAATCATCGCCGCCGCGGACGGCATCATGATCGCGCGCGGCGATCTCGGCGTCGAGGTGCCCATCGAACGAATCGCGGTGTTGCAGAAGCAAATCACCGCCGCCGCCGTCCGGGCCGGCAAACCGGTGATCACCGCCACCCAGATGCTCGAATCCATGACCCACAGCCGGCAGCCCACCCGCGCCGAGGCGACCGACGTGGCCAACGCCATCCTCGACGGCACCGACGCCGTGATGCTCTCGGCCGAATCGGCCATCGGCGATTATCCGGTCGAGTCGGTGGCCACCCTGGCGCGCATCGCCGCCGCCACGGAGCCGCATCGGCCGCCGCCGACCGGGTCGCTCGTTTCCCCCGCCGCCACGGCGCCCGGCGCGGTCGCGCGGGACCTGCTTTCCTTGAGCGTGGAGACCGTGCTGGCCCGGGCGAAGCGGGCCGCGGCGGTGGTGGTGCCCACCCGGAGCGGCGCCACGGCGCGCAGCCTGGCCCGGTTCCGGCTGCCGGTCTGGATCGCCGCCTTCAGTCCCGATCCCGCCGCCTGCGCCGGGTTGCGCTTTTCCTACGGCGTCGAGCCGGTGCAATGCCCCGAGCCGCCCGCCGGCTGGGACGCGCTGGCCCGGGAGTGGATTCGGAAAAACGGGCTGACCGGCCATCTGGCCCTGCTGGTGCAGGGGCCCTCCGCCTGCCATCCCGAACGCAACCACAGCCTCGAATTGCTGGACCTCGACGCGCTCGTTTCCCCCGCGGAATCCGACGGTTTCGGTTGAGTCCCGCGCCGGTCGCCGCCGGCCCGCGCGGGTCCGGCGGGCCGTTGTTCCCCTCCCCCGCTTCCCTGAGCCTGCCATGTTTCTGCCGCTGAGCGACGCGCCCAATCCCCGGGACACCCCGGTGATGACCTATTTGCTGATCGCGGCCAACGTGCTGATCTACCTGTTCATCACCGTGCCGTTGAGCCACCGCCCGCCCCAGCGCTCCGATCCGGCGCTGGTGGAATACGTGCGGACCATCGAGCATTCCCTCCCGCCCGGCGTGCCGCTCCAGGCGGCCCTGCGGCACGTGTCCGCCTACGATGTGTACGTCTTCGAACACGGGTTCCGGCCCGCGAAGCCCAGCCTGCGCGACCTGCTCGTTTCGATGTTTCTCCACGCCGGCTTCATGCACCTGTTCGGCAACATGCTGTTTCTGTGGATCTACGGCGACAACGTGGAGTTCCGCCTGGGCCGGCTGCGTTACCTGCTTTTCTATCTGCTCACCGGCGCGGCGGCGACGCTGTTCTTCAGCCTGTTCGCCCTCGGCTCCAACCTGCCGCTCATCGGCGCCTCGGGGGCCATTTCCGGCGTGCTGGGGTTCTACTTCATCTGGTTCCCGCGCAACGTGGTCAACGTGTTCATCTTCCTGTTCCCCTTTTTCATGAACGTGGTCCAGATTCCGGCCCGCTTCGTGCTGGGCATCTACCTCGTGCTCGACAACCTCCTGCCCTTCCTCCTCCAGGGCGGACGCGCCAGCGGGGTGGCCCACGGCGCGCACCTGGGCGGCTTCCTCGCCGGGGTGATTCTCGCCAAGCTGGTGGATCGGCGGGAGACCAACGCCGCGCCCGAGGAGTTCCGTCCCCGGGCCGCCCCCGGCGAAAAACCGCCGCCGCTCACCCTCTCCGACGCCATCCGACAGGGCCACTTCGCCGCCGCCGCCGAGGCGTATTTCGCCCTCGATCCCGACCAGACCCGGCGCTTGCTGAGCCCGGAGGAATCGCTGGCTTTGGCGGACTGGCTGGCGCGGAACGGTCACCCGGCGGCGGCGCTCACCGTGTACCGCCGGCATTTGCGGGACTACCCGCGCGG
>CAZRPT010000251.1:0-32887 GCA_964601985.1 uncultured Verrucomicrobiota bacterium | reverse complement strand
CCGCGCGTCGGGGGAACCGGGCGGGACACCCGGCTCGACCCGCCATAGGCGGGCGCCACCCATAGGGCCCGGCTCCCCCAACACGGCGTTTTCCAACAGGCGCTGAACCGTCAATCCCCAGTCCGGATCATGGCGCGGCTTTCGCCGGCGCCTTGCGCACGCAGCGGAAGCCGTAGATGTCGTAGCCGAAGCAGACATCGGCGTAGCCGGGGTTTTCGTTGTAGCGGTAGCCGGACTTGCAGTTTTCGGCGCTGAACCGCCAGGCGCCGCCGCGCAGCACTTTTTCCTTGCCGGTGTCCGGTCCGCGCGGGTTTTCGCGGGGGGAGTTCTGGTAGTAATCCACCTGGTAAAAGTCGTTGCACCATTCCCAGACGTTGCCGACGATGTCATAGAGCCCCCAGGGATTGGGTTTCTTCTGTCCCACCGGATGCGGGTGGCCGCCCGAGTTCTTTTTATACCAGGCGTAGTTGCCCAGTTTGGCCGGGCTGCGTCCGAAGAAGTAGGGGGTGTCGGCGCCCGCGCGGCAGGCATATTCCCATTCGGCCTCGGTGGGCAGCCGGTAGCCGTTGGCGGCAAAGTTGCATTCCCACGTTTCGAGATCGTAGCAGGGCTCCAACCCCTCGGCTGCCGAGCGTTTGTTGCAATAACGGACCGCGTCGGACCAGCGGACCTGCTCGACCGGGTTTTGGTCGCCCTTCCAGCGTGAAGGGTTTTTGTCCATCAATTTTTGGTACTCCGCCTGGGTGACCAGATGGGTGTCCATGAGAAAGGAGCTGACCACCACCTCGTGCGGCGGGGCGTCAATTTCGTCCGGGTCGCCCATGGTGAATTGGCCGCCCCGAATCAAAACCATCCGGGAAGCGGCCTTGGTTTCCGGGGACGCGAGCGCATTGGTCGCTTGCGCGGCGGGCTGGTTCGTGGCCGCGGCGGTCGTCTCCTGCTCCGTAGTTTGACGTTCACAGCCGGTCAGGGCCAGCAAGGCGCCGGCCAGCAACCATTTAAGTGAAAAAGAGGCATTCATGTTCGGAAGGACTGTTAGCGCTTGGGGGCGGGGCATCAATACTCCGCCCAGATCTCGTAGCCGTCGGGGTTGCGAAGCACCTGCCGGCAGCGGGTCATGACGCCTTCGGCCACGGACAGGGCCTCGGGACGGGTGGCGGCGCCGTAACCGGCGGCCTGGCACAGTTGCCGCGCGATGACGTGACACTGGCCGAGCACGTAATCCTGCGCCCCGCCCATGGCGCGCCAGGCGTGGAGCAGTTTTTCGTAAGCCTTGCGGTTGTCGGCGGCGGTGCGGGTGGTGAGGGCCAATGTCTGGCGGGTGAGTTCCGCGGCGTGGGCCAGGGATTTTATGTTGTCTTTTTGTACTTCATATTCCTCGGGGATTCGTTGAGCGATCTGTTCCAGCTCCTCGCAAAACGGTTTGAGGTCGGGATGCGCGGCGGCCTGCGCCCGCAAAAAGCGGATCGTTTCGGCGGCGAAGCGCTGATATTCCGCGAGCCGCGCCACGTGTTGCTGCACGAAAAAGTTCATATCCTCCAGGGCACCTTCGATGTAGTCCCGCCGGGCCTGTTCCAATCCCTGCGCAAACACGGATTGGATGGCTTCCGTACAGCCGCAGGTGCAGGCCCGGTGCACCCCCCTGCCCCCCCGGCGATGGTGGGTGCGCAATTTACGCCCGACCACGTCGCGGATCGTCTCGCTCGCCGGCCGGCCCAGGGTCGCTTGCAGGATGTCCACGGGAGTTGAGACGGCAAGCGGGGTGTTTTCTCCTTCCAAAAAATAGATGAGGGATTCGCCCTTCGGCAGCACTTTTTTGCCCAGGTGATAAAAAGCCCGCCCGTTTTCCAACCAGACCGGATAAGTAAAAGAACCGACCACGGCCCGCCAGATGGGACCCTTGACGTGGTGAAACGGGAACGTGGTTCGCACTCCCCCTTCGATCAACTGGGTTTTCCAGCGGGCGGGAAAGGGCGGCTGCCAGTGCGCCGCCACGTCCTTTTCCAGGTAGGTCGCTTTCAAGGGTTCCCGGTGCCAGATGCCGGGCGCGCTCAACACCGCCAGATAGAGCGGTTGCCCGTCCGGGCTGAACTCCAGCGATTCGAAACCGGCCGCGTCCGTGCCCGCGCCGGCCCGTTGCAGTTGCAACCGCTGGTTGCCTTGCGGCCATGTCAGGACCACCTCGGTCTGTTCCCCGCGCAACAGGCCGAGGAAGATGTTGCGGGCGGCGACGGCGAGCGTGGTCGTGTCCGGGTAATCCGCCGGATTGAAGATCAAATCGTCGCCGATGAAGGCCGGCGCCACTCCGCGGGCAATCGGCCCGGCCAACCGGAACCGGGGCAGGTTTTGATCGGGTTGAATGCCCACGATCTCGTCCCGGCCCAACGAAAACAGCACCGTCGTCGTCGTGGAGCCCGCGCCGCCGAAGATCACTTTCAGCAGCACCTCGTCGGCGACATTCCGCAGGATTGCGCAGCGTTGGATTTGGGTGAACCGCCCCGCACCGGGTTCCGGAATGAATTCCAGAATCTTGCGTCCCAAGGGCACGGCAGTTCCCGGCTTGGCGGGCGGTGGCACAGGTTTTGTTTTCGCAAACAAGACGACGCGGCCCCGGTCGGTTTGGAAAAGAGCGGTCAGGTAGCGGTTTTCCACCACGGCGTCGCCTTGGAAGGAGTATTCGAGCCCGTAGTAACCCGGATCGGAGGCGGCCTTCAACGGGTCCGCCTCGAACACGAACAGCTCGGACGGCACCGCCTGCCAGCCGGCGCGCGATTTCAGTTCCGCCCCCTCACTCAACGGCGTGCCGGTGTCCCACAGGACGATGTTTTTCTCCGCGGCCTCCGTTTGCCCCGCCATTCCTCCCACCCAGGCGGCCAGCAGCAGTCCGCGCCAACTCAATTTCCACCCGTTTGCGTTCGACATTGATTTCATAAACTGAACCCGAAACCGCGCGGTTAAAAGCGATCGGCGGGAAGCGGTTTTTCCAGCGTCCCGTCTTTCTCGCGATGAAGCACGGCTGGGAATTCAGCTTGGCAAAATCGCTCCGGCAAAGCAAGGAGCCCGGGCGGGCGCATCGAAGACACGAGTGCCCCGGGTTGAGCAACGGGCCCGGGATCATCCCGGCCGGGGCGGCGCAAGCTCGCTTCCCGGCACCGGGCGCGAATCCGCTTCACGCGCGGCTCCGCCGCAACCAGAAAGCTTCCAAGCCCGCGTGCCGCCCAAACCATGCCCCCGGAACGGGGCTTCCCTTCCGGCGCGCTGGAGACACAGAAAAACCCGCGAAGGAGGCGAGGCGATGTTCTCCGGCGGCCGTCGTCAGCCCAGAGTCAGCTCGACGCAATGCTCCCGGCCGTCGGCGAAAATGGGGACCACATGGCCGGTTTGCGCCTTTCCGTCCACCACCAGCGAGACCACGCCACGGGAAACGTGATTCGGATTCCGCACGACGATTTGATACGTGGCGCCGCGGAATTTTCGCGTCACGCGGAAACCCGCCCAAGCCGGCGGAATGCAGGGAGCGATCTTGAGCCCCCGATGAGCGGGCTGAATTCCGAGGATATATTGAGTGGCGGTTTGATACATCCACGCGGCGGTGCCGGAGAGCCAACTGTTGCGGGCCAGACCGAACTGCGGGTGTTCGTCGCCGAGGATGTTCTGCGGGTAGCAGTAGGGCTCGCATTCGTAGCGTTCGATTTCGTCGTTGCGGGCCGCCGGGTTGATCTGGTGGTAGTATTCGAAGGCGCGCTCGCCGTTGCCGAGCAGGGTCTCGGCGATCATCACCCACGGGTTCGAGTGCAGGAAGATGCCGCCGTTTTCCTTGGCGCCGGGCGGGTAGGTGGTCACGCCTCCCTTGGCGGGGTCGAACCCGTTGTATCCCGGCCAACTCAGTTTGATGCCGTATTTCGTGTTGAGCTTTTCATAGACGGAATCCAAGGCGCGCCGCGCGCGTTCGGGGTCGGCGAACCCGGCGAGCACGGGCCACGACTGGGCGTTGGTGTAGATTTTTCCTTCGGCGTTTTTCTTCGAACCGATCGGTTTTCCGTCGTCCTGGAAATACCGGATGAACCAGTCGCCGTCCCAGCAATGGCGGTTGACGGTCTGCTTCATCGTCTCGTGGTCGGCGCGGTAGGCGTGCGCGGAGTTGGTGTCGCCGAGGTGTTCGGCCAACTCGATCATTTCGAGCAACGCGCGTCCGTAGAGGCAGGCGATGAAGGTGCTCTCGGCGTCGCCGTCGAGGTTCACCGTGTCGTTCCAGTCGGCGAACCCGAGCAAAGGCAGACCGTGGCGACCGGTGTGGGACTTGGTGAAGGCCAGCGAGCGGCGAAGGTGTTCGAGCACCGTGCCGGATTCGCGGTTTTCGAGGGGCAGCTTCTTGTCGTAGTAGGTGATCGTTTCGTCGAGGAATGCGTAGTCGCCGGTTTCCTTGAGGTAGGCGCAGACGGCGAGCACGATCCAGAGGTGGTCGTCGCCATACCATTTCTTTTTCCCCTCCTCCTCGCGCGAGTCGCCTTCGTTCGCCTCCATGGTCAGCGGGAAGAACTGGTGCATCGCCGAACCGTCGGGCAACTGCACGCTGAGCAGTTTGCGCATCAACTCCTTCGCCTCGCCCGGCATGCTGGCGAGCACGCCCATGACGTCCTGGGAACTGTCCCGGAAGCCGATGCCCCGCGCGCCGAGGCCGAGTTGATAGAGGGAGAGGTATCGCGACCAGTTCATCGTGGTGTGGCACTGGCGCGGGTTGTGGACGTTGACCATCGAGTCGAACGCCGCGTCCGGGGTCCGGCACTGCATGGCGGCGAGGTATTTCTCCCAATACCCGGCCAGGCGCCGGAACGCGGTGTCCACGTTTCCGGCGTCCCGGAACTTCGCGGCGGTCGCCGCGACGTCGCCGGGAGCTTCCTGGCCGAGTTGGGTGACGAGGCGCCGGGTCTCGCCGGGAGCAATCGCGCCCAATTTGTGGAGCAAGGCGGCGATGTTGTCGCCCCGGCGCGCCTCGAAATTCGAGAGGCTTTCGTTTTGAAGTTCCAGCGGGTTCGCCCAGGTCCCGTATTCGTTGGCGCCGAGGAAGAGGCGCCGGTCGGTCTGGAACGAATCGGCGGGCAGGTTGGAGGTGAAGAAGTTGTTTTCGGAGTTCTTCTTCATGAAGGCGCACTGGCGGAGCAGCACGAAGCCCTCCGGCGTGCGCTCGGCGTCGGCCTGCATCGTCTGCGGCACCCAGTCGGCGTTCGTGTATTGCTTCAGCGCGTCGAAGTGGGAGAACTCGACGACCGGGATGGCGTCGAGTTCCACGGGTTCGTCGCGCAGGTTGGTGATCCGGATGTCGCGCACGACCACGTTTTCGCCGGTCGGGACGAAGACGACGACTTCGGTGCGGATGCCGTGGAATTCAGTGACGAATTTTTGGTATCCCAGCCCCACCCGGCACTCGTAGCGGTCGTAGGAGTCGAGGGTGGGCACGAAGAACGGCGAGAAGACCTTGTAGGCGCCGTCCTCGCGGATCCGAAGATAGAGGGTTTCGCCCTTGAACTCGGAACTCGGAAGTTGGGGGATGTATTTGAGAATCCGGTTCAACGCCGGGTCGCCCTTGCAGATCAAGGCGCCGCCGGTGTGATCGACGATCCCGCCGAAGGCCAGGGTGCCGACATAGTTGATCCACTTCACCGGCGTCTTCGGGTCGGTGATGACATATTCCCGCCGATCGTCGTCGAAATATCCGTAGTGCCCCATGCTTCAGCAACTCGTTGAACGCGCCCTCCCTCTCAAAGAGGGCGCGCAATCCGAGAAATGGGCCGGCGTCAGGCCGTTTCCCCGGCCTTGGCGCGGCGTTCGTTCAGCTCGATTTCGATCCGGTCCAGTTGCTTCTTGGAAAGCGGATAGAGCAGGATGAGGAGGAAGCCCACAGCGCAGGGAATCGCGGAAATCCAGCCCACCATGCCCTTGATGCCGGCCAGCGCCTCGGGGGTTTGCGTGGCGTTGGCCTGGTAGCCGATCCACGAGAGCACCGCCATGCCCAACGCGCCGCCGAAGGTGTAGCCGAACTTCTGCGCCATGGTGCAGGCGGACATGACCAGGCCCGTGGCGCGGCGTCCGGTCTTCCACTCGCCGTAATCAGCCGCGTCGGTGTACATCGCCCAGATCAGCGCGGCGGTCGGGCCGAAGCTGAAATTGATCAGGACGTGCACCACCATCAGCAACGGGATGTTGGTGGCCGGCAGGAAGCTGAAGATGGTGGTGAAAATCAGGGTGCCCAGAATGCACAGGGCGTATCCCAGCTTTTTCCCAAACACCTTCTCGATCCAGCCCACGATGAAGATGGAAACCAGATTGGCCAGCGTGCCGGCCAGCATGAACAACGGCCCGAGCTTTTCGTTGCCCACGTTGTATTTGAAATAGTAGATGATCGCCCCGTTGCGCAGGCAGACGTGGAACAGGGTGATGATGCCCAGCAGGAAGAGAATGATCCACGGCACGTTGGTCACCAGGTCCAGCAAATCCCGCCCCAGCGAGGTCTTCTGTTTGGCGGGCGGCTGCACCCGCTCCCTGGTGGTGGCAAAGGTGATGATAAACAGGAAGGCCGCCGTGCCGGCAAACACCCCGATGGCCATCTGGAAACCCTTTTGCTCGTTGATGACCTGGACCTCGATCCGGTCCTGGCTGAGATCCCGGTCGGGGAAAATGGCGGCCAGCGGGATGGTCAGCGTGTGGAAGCCGTTGGTCAAATAGCTGATGGACTCGAAATCCTCCACCGGTTTGGCCGTATCCATGCCGGCTTCCCGGTAATACTCCGGGGTGTTGACGTAGAGGGTTTTCTTTTTGGTGATTTTTCCGAGATCGGCCTCGTTGACGAGACCGAATTGGAGGCCCAGCCGGTGGGCCAGATCCGGCGCCTGATAGCTCGGAGTCAGGGCCGCGACCTCCAACCGTGAGGAGCCGTTGCCGTGTTCCGTCACCACCACCTTGTCGCCCTGCAATTCGGCGCTGACCACCCCCTGCGACGCGGCCCCGAAATGCGCCACCAACGGCAGGGTGGCGGCCTGAACGATCAACCCGCCGGTGAAGGCCATGATGAAGCGCATCTGGGAAAACTTGGTGCGCTCGGAAGGATCCGAGGACACCACGCCCATCAGCGCGGAATAGGGAATGTTGACGATGGTATAGACCAGCACCATCAGGCCATACGTCACATAGGCATAGATCAGTTTTCCGTGGGGCGAGAAGTCGGGCGTGGTGAAGGTCAGCGTGCCGACCACCGCAAACGGAATCGCGCCCCAGAGCAGATAGGGACGGAACTTCCCCCAGCGCGTCCGGGTGCGGTCGGCAATGATGCCCACCAGCGGGTCGTTGATGCTGTCCCAGACGCGGACCACCAGAATCATCGTCGCCAGCACCGCCGGGGCGAGTCCGAAAACGTCGGTATAGAAATAATTCAAAAACCAGACGAACTGCATCCAAAACAGATTGGAGGCCAGATCGCCCAATCCATATCCAAAGCGCTCCCAGAAACTGATTTTTTCCTTTTTTGCGGTCATGATTTTTCCAGAGTTACTTCGATTTCATGTTCGCCGCCGTCGTCGAAGATCGGGGCTTTGTTTCCGTCTGTTTCGGTTCCGTCCACCACGAGACGGCGGACGCCCTTCGAGAGGCCGTTCGGGTTCGCCACGGTGATGTGATAGGTGGCGCCGCGGAATTTCCGGCGCACCGAGAAGCCCTTCCATTCGGGCGGGATGCACGGGTCGATGACCAGTCCGTCGTAGTCCGGGCGGATGCCGAGGATGTGCTGGGTGATTGCCACCCAGTTCCAGGCGGCGGTGCCGGTGAGCCACGAGTTTTTCGCCTCGCCCGGTTTGAAGGCGTCCTTCCCGGCGATCATCTGGGAATAGACGTAGGGTTCCATCCGGTGGAGGTCGGAGATGTTCTCGCGGTAGGACGGGGCGATGCGTTTCCAGTAGTCGAAGGCCCGGTCACCGCGCCCGATCACCGTTTCGGCGATCATGATCCATGGGTTGTTGTGGCAGAAGATGCCGGCGTTTTCCTTGTAGCCCGGCGGATACGAGGAAATCTCTCCGTATTCCGGGTGATAGACGGTGAAGGCCGGGTTGTTGAGAACGATGCCGTGCTCGCAGGCGAGGCGCTCGTGCACGGCGTCCAGCGCCTGCTCGCAGAGCCCCTCTTCGGCGCCGATCCCCGCCATGCCGCAGAACCCCTGGCTTTCGATGAAGATCTTCCCTTCCTCGTTTTCCGCGCTGCCCACTTTGTTTCCGTAGTAGTCGTAGGCGCGCAGGAACCACTCGCCGTCCCATCCGTGCCGCTTGACCGCCTCGACCATCGCCGAGACGTGCTTTTCCGCCTCGGCGGCCTCGTCGTCGAGCCCGCGCAACCGGCACAAGCGGGCGAACTCGCGTCCGTAGAGCACGAACTGCCCGGCGATCATCAACGACTCGGCCACCCCGCCCTCCTTGTTCTCGGTGGTCTGGAACGATTCGTCCGGGTCGTGCGAGAAGCAGTTGAGGTTCAGGCAGTCGTTCCAGTCCGCCCGACCGATCAGCGGCAGTCCGTGGGGGCCGAGGTGGTTGACGGTGAAGGAAAACGAGCGGCGCAGGTGCTCGAAGAGCGGCGCGGCGGTGGACGGGTCGTTGTCGAAGGGCACCGGTTCGTCGAGGAGCGCCCAGTCGCCGGTCTCCTTGATGTAGGCGCTCACCGAGAGGATGAGCCAGAGCGGGTCGTCGTTGAAGTTGCTTCCGATGTCGGCGTTGCCGCGCTTGGTCAGCGGTTGGTATTGGTGGTAGGCCGAACCGTCCGCAAACTGGGTGGCCGCGATGTCCAGGATCCGCTCCCGCGCCCGCTCCGGAATCTGGTGGACGAATCCGATCAAGTCCTGGTTGGAGTCCCGGAAGCCCATGCCGCGCCCGATGCCCGATTCGAAATACGAGGCGCTGCGCGACATGTTGAAGGTGACCATGCACTGGTATTGGTTCCAGATGTTGACCATGCGGTCGAGTTTGGGGTCGGCGCTTTCGACTTGGTAGGCGCCCAGCAACTTCTCCCAATACGCCGCCAACTTCGCCAACGCCGCGTCCACCTTTTCCGGCGCATCGAAGCGGGCGATCATCGCGCGGGCCTTCGTCTTGTTGACCACCCCCTTGCTCTCCCATTTTTCCTCCGGAGCGTTCTCGACATATCCGAGCACGAAGACAAACTCGCGCTCTTCGCCCGGGGCCAGATCGACTTCCAGGAAATGCGAGGCGATCGGCGACCACCCGTGCGCCACCGAGTTGCGCGGGCGCCCGTCCACCACCGCCTGCGGCGCGTCGAACCCGTTGTGAAGGCCCGTGAACGCCTCGCGGTCGGTGTCGAACCCCTGCACGGGGGCGTTGACCGAGTAGAACGCGTAGTGGTCCCGGCGCTCGCGGTATTCGGTCTTGTGGTAGAGCACCGGGCCGTCGATTTCCACCTCGCCCACCGAGAGGTTGCGCTGGAAATTCTCCATGTCCGTCTGCGCATTCCACAGGCACCACTCGACCAGCGAGAAGAGCTTCAGGGACTTCGGCGAACCGGATTGGTTTTTCAGCACGAGTTTGTGGACCTCGCCCCGGAACCCGAGGGGCACGAAAAACAAGGCCTCGGCCCGCACGCCGTTCTTTTCGCCCGCGATGCGCGTGTAGCCGAGGCCGTGGCGGCATTCGTAGGCGTCCAGTTCGGTCCGGCACGGTTTCCACCCGGGGTTCCAGACGGTTTCGGCGTCCTTGATGTAAAAATAGCGCCCGCCGGTGTCGAGGGGCACGTTGTTGTAGCGGTAGCGCAGGAGGCGCCGGAACTTCGCGTCCTTGCAAAAGCAATACCCGCCCGCCGTGTTCGAAACCAACCCGAAGAACTCCTCGGTGCCCAAATAGTTGATCCAAGGCCACGGCGTGCGCGGATCGCCGATCACATACTCGCGGGCCTTGTCGTCGAAATGTCCGAATTTCATCCCCAAAACTCAGTTTGGCTGCCGGACATGCATCGTACGCCGCGCTCCCGGAGAGTGTAAAACTCAAACTTTCGCGCACTTGGGAAAGCCGATGGATCGTGCTTTCCCGAGCTGGTTGCGTTGGCGGGGCTGGCGGCATTGGAACCGATCCCCGGGGCAAACCCGCGCGCCTCCGGCGGCCGGCGCCGATCCCCGGCCGGGGCGGCGAAAACGAGATTGAACATCGGCGCGGAAGCCCCTGGCGCCCGACCGACCGCCGTCGCGCGGCGCGGCAACCGTTCCGGACGGACAAACGGGCGACGCCCCCCCTCGCCCATCTGCCCGCATCACGCCCAAGGGCGCGGCCGGTTCTGGGCGCGGCTGATGGCCTGGCGGGCGTAGGTCACGTCGTCGGCGATCTGCCAGTCAAACATGCCCACGCAGATGAAATCCGCCCCGCCGGCGAAGGCATAAGGAAAGCCCTGGTGCGGCGGGATGGCGCCGGCCCCCAGCACCTTGTAGGCGATCCACGGACGATCCACCTCGGCCATGAAGGCGCGGGTTTGTTCCGGCGTCTCCGCCCAGACGCTGTCATGACGCGGTTTCGGTCCGGCGGACCAGTAGCGTTTGCTGTTGAAGGTCTTCAGGTAGAAGTCCGGCTCCAGACCGGCTTCTTCACACGTCATCGGCACCTTCAGGTCATGCCCCGCGATGCCCGCCACCAGGCCCTGCCGCTGAATGTGCTCGATGGCCCGCCCCAATTCCTCGACCCGGCCCTCCGCCACGCAGCGGTCGCCCACGCCGCCGTGAACGAAACAGGCCACCGCCCCGCCGTCCACCGCCCGTTGAATCTCCGCCCAGCGGTCCCGCGCGGGCAGTTTCACCTGGGCGATCCATTGGAGCCCGCCGCCCCGGGCGCGGTATTTTTCGAGCACCCGCGCCGTGTGGTCGTCCACCCGCAGCACCATCGCGTTGAGGCCGTGCGCCTCGCAACGGGCGAGGGTTTCGAGGATTTTTTCGTCGGTGAAGTAGTTTTTCAGCAGTTGGGAAACGTAGATGAGATCGCGACTGTGGGCGAAGCCGCTGAGCAAATTGCCGCCGCAGATGAGCCGGGACACCTTGAGCCTGCCCAGCCGCCCTTGGGGAAAGGGCGGCGCCGGGGACGCGGGCGACGGGGAGGCCGGCTTCGGTTGGGCCGCTTGAGCGCGCAACGCCCGCTCCTCGAACCGCCACGTCAGGGCGGCGGTCGTGGCGGCGGAAGCGGACAGGGCGGTTTTCCGCAGAAAACCCCGGCGATCGAGCGATTCAGACATGGCGCAACTTGATTCGGCTTCTCTGACCGGGAACCGAAGCTACCCGGCGGCCGGCCCACGGGCAACCGCGAATCCTCCCCCGCCAAACGGGCAAGGGAGCCTCGCGGAACGGCCCGGAAAATTTCGGGGGAGCGGGCGCCCGGCTTTCGTTTCGTTGTTCGATCCGGTCTCTCCTCCGGCCAGCACCCCGCGGCGCGGCGTCTCCGGCCATGAGGCGACACGCAAAAGCCCCCATCGCGCGGTGATCGCGATGGGGGCGGGTGAAGCGAGACGAACCGTTACGGAATCAAAACGATCCGGTAGATCTTGAAGGGCAAATCGCCGCCGGTCAGGGACCCATCGTCCATGAACTGATAGTTTCCGTCGGCGGAGGTGATTTCGCCCGGGATGTCCACCCACTGAATGGGGCCGTCGGCAGGGATGCTCGTGGCGTATTGCGCCCGGAATCGCAGCCCCGGCGCGGCGGTCCAGGTGAGCGTCAGATGGCCATTGGCGGCATCCAGCACCGGCGTCAGGGTGAACGGCGGAATGGAACCGCCGCGAAGCTCGTCGGCCCGGATGCCGTAGGTGACGGACACCCCGGTCTGGTTGAGCACGCCGAGGTACCAGTCGCCGGGCGCCAGCGGCACCGGGACGCTGTCGGGCGTCACCACGATGACGTCGGGCGTCGTGCCGAACCCGGCGCTGACATAGTCGAAGTTGCCCAGGTCCGGCAAGGGCAGTCCCTGCCGGAGGTAGAGGTCCACGTTGGCGTTGACCGGCGTCAGGGTGAACGTGGCCTGGGTGGCGTCCGGACTGACGGTGAAGCGGTAGTAGTCCAGCCGCGCCGGGAACCCGGCAATCGGCATGTCGGCCGGGATGGTGGCGGTCACCTCGACGCCGTCGCTCAACGGGACGACCGTCGGCGTGAGATCCGTGACGCGGCGCGCCGTCACCTCGTAGGTGATGGGCACGGCGTCGCGGTCCACCACGGCCAGATACCACTCGCCCTGCACGGACGGCACCAGGGAGCTGGTCTGGATGAGCAACCGGGCCGGCGCGCCCGGCGCCGCTTCGTCCTGGAAGTCGAAATCCAGCAGCGTGGGCCGCCCCTCCTGCTTGACCAGCAAGGCGGCCCGCCCGGTGACCCGCGCGAGGTCGAACTCGACCGCCGGGACGGCGTTGGTGACGACGAAGCGGAAGTACTTCGTGATCGGCGCGTTGGGCGCGGCGGTTTCGGCCACCGGCACGCCGTCGTCGAGGTCAATGATGGTGGTGGTGTCCCGGTCGGTCTCCACCACCCGCACGGCGTAATCCACCCGCTGGGTGTCCACGTTGAGCACGCCGAGGTACCAGTCGCCCGGAGTCAGCGGCACGAAGGAGTTGGTGGTGACCTGAATGATCTCGGGCAGGCTGCCGGGATTTTCGCTGGCGTAATCGTACTGGAACGGCGTGGGCAGCGGATCGCGCACCGGTTCGGCCCGCCGGACATAGAGGTTGACGTTGCCGTTGGTGGGCACGACCTCGAACGAGGCGGCGATGGCGTTGGTGGTGACGCGGTAGCGGTAGAACTGCATCACGTTCGTCGCCAGGATGTTGGTCTGAATCGTGGCGCCGAAGGGCAGGTCGGTGATGCCGAGGATGTTGGTGTCCAAGGCGTCGAAATCCACCTGGATGACATAATCGGCGGCCGGATTGACGTTGGTCAGCGCCAGGTAATAGCGCTGCCCGGGCACGAGCAGCGGCAGGGGGGCGGTGGCCGCCACCTGGTCATTCGTGTCGAGCCATTGGGTCTGATTCGTGGCAATCACGGTCGTGCCCTCCAAGGCATTGGTGAGCAGCAGGAAGTTGCCGTTGGTGGTCAGGCCGGGGATGCCGCTCTGGTTGAACCACAGGTCCAGCCCCTGGCTCGCGAAGAGGCGGTTGGTGGCGAAACTGGCCGCGCCGGGCACTTCCACGATGAAGAAGGCTCCCTCGTGCTGGCCCAGGGTGTTCGTGTAGGGCACGCCGTTGGTCAGGGTGATCGCCGGAATGACCGGCGGCCCGAAACTGAGCTGCAACTGCCAGCTGACCAGCTCCGGCGTGATGGGATCATCCACCGGGCCCACCCGGGTGTCGGTGACTTCGAGCTTCCACTCGCCGGCGGCGCTCTGGCCGAGCAACGGCTTGAGCGGCTCCTCGGAGAGGAAGGTGGTGTTCGGCATCTCCCGCAACGCGAAGGAATCGAAGATCGCGCCCGGGGCCTGGGCGATGAGTCCCAGGCGGGTCACGTCGCTCCGCGCGTAGAAGATGATCGAGTTGGTCTCCCATTCGTTGGCGGACATCGCGCCCGCCAGGGTGTTGCCCTCGATGGCCAGCAGCGTCACCGGGCCGGTGGGCGCGAGGGCCTTGCCCAGCGGACCGAAGCTGTAAAGCAGCGCGGCGTCCTCCTCGGTGAGCGCCCGGTGATAGAGGGTGATCTCGTCGAGGAATCCGTTGAAGCCCTCGCTGTCCACCTGCGTGGCGCCCAGCAACAGGGGGCCGGCATTGATGCCGTGGCCCAGCACGCCGGAAAGCTCCTTGCCGTGCACCCGCAGCCCGTCGAGGAAGATCTGCAACGACACGCGATCGTCGCTCACCTGCCGCAGCACGCCCACGAAGTGGTGGAACATGTTCGCCGCGGGCGCGGCAACCCGGATGCCCTCCCGGCCGCCGGGCACCTCGGAATCGGGATCCGTCACGGCGGGATCGTCAAACCAGAGATCCAGACCGCTGTTCGAGAGGCTGACGGCGTAATTCACCCCGTTGGTGGCGACCTCGTCGCGCTTGGCCAGGATCCCGCCCCCAAACGGCGCGGCCAGGGGCCGGAACCAGAACTCGATGCTGAGCGTGTCGGAGAAGGACAGGTCCGGGGCGTCGGACACGATCACGCGGCCCAAATCGCGGCGAAACACCATGCCCTCGCCCACCATCGCGGGGGCGAACGGAACGGCGCCGTCCACCGTGCCGTCGTGCGGGCCCACCCAGTCGGTGGCGTCGCCTTCGCCGCGCCACCACGCCACCATGTCCGGCAGCGTGGGCTGGCTGCGGTGGGCGTATTCGAGGTTGTAAATCCGCCCCGGCACGGTGGGTATCTCGCGCACGAGGGTGGCGTTTTCCAAGGCCAGCACGTTGGTGCCGGTGTCCGCCAGGAAAGGCGCGTTGAAGACCGCCACCGGGCCGTTGCTCACCACCAGCCAGCCGTCGAAGGTGTCGTTGTCGGTGAAACTCACCAGCGGATTGGCGCGGACGGTTTCGAACCCGCTGAGGAGGCGGTTGGTGGCCGCGTAATTCAGGTTGGTGTCCGGCTCGGCGAACTTGATCGGCACCTGCGCGATGTTGGTGTTGTCGGTCAGGGTGACGTAATGGATGTTGGTCAGGATGGAGTTGGTGAGGATGAGCCCCTGCCCGGCGCCGAACACCCAGTGGTCCTGGCCGGCCCGGTCGCGCAGGTTCGCGTAGAGCAGGCCCGGCGGCACGTTGGTGTCGTTGCCCGGCAGGATGCCGAACTCGACGCCGAGGGTGTTGGTGCCGTTGCTCCACACCGCGAGGGTGCGGTTGGAGGAGAGGTCGGCGGGATTGATCCAGCCGTCGAGGGTGAATCCATCGCCGGCGCCCACATCCAGGCCGTTGTGATTGGTGATGCGCACCAAGTCGGTGGGCGCGCGGAAGGCGAGCGCCTCGCCGCTCACTCCGGCCACGAAGGCCGGCCCTTCGATGCGGGCGGGGTTGTTGGTCAGCACATCGTCGCCGTTGCCGTCAAAGAGCCACCAGCTCACCAGCGAATCCATCGGCAGGCCCGCGCCGCCGAAACGGGCGATGGCGCGCACCTCGCCCGGCAGCAGCGCCCGGCGGTGCAGGGACACCTGGTCCAGCAAGCCCACGTAGGCGGCGGGAGGGGCGTTGGTGGCGGGCCGCCGGCCCAGATACAGGGAGTCGGCGGTGTCCAGCCGCAGATCGCCGATGTTCTGGCGCGCCTGCAGCTCGCCGTCGAGGTAGAGCGCGGCCACGCCGCTGCCGCGGTCGTAGGTGAGCGCCACGTGCTGGAAGTTGGTGCTGACGGATTCGAAGCCCAACTGCTGCCGGTTGGTGCGCCCGCGATTTTCCACCAGCAGGATGCGGGTGCCGTCCGGCCCCACGAGGTGGAAGTCGAGGTCCGAGACCCGGGGGTGATCCACCCGCAGGCCCACGTTGACCTCGGTGACCGTGAGCGGCACGGCCACGGAATTGGTCAGCGTGGTGCGGCGGTCGTCGCCCAGTTCCAGCGGTTCCTCGTTGCGGTATTCCTCGCGCAGCAACTGGGTCAGGTCCCGGTCAATGCGCACCTTGATGTAATAGTCCACCGGCACGGCCGTGGGGTTGAACACTCCGATGTAGTAGCGCCCGGCCGTCAGCGGCGGTGAATCCGTGGTGCCCAGCGTGAGCACCCCGCCCGGCGGACGCAGGCGGGCGTGTTTGTCGTAATCATTCAGCGTGGGCGGACTGCCGCGCCGGAGATACACGTCCAGCGGCCCGGTCATCTGGGAAAGGGTGACCGTGAGCAACGAGGCATCGGCGGGCACGTCAATGAAGTAATAGCGGAACTGGTTGGGCAGCACGGTGTCAAACCAGCCGGAGAGCAGGTCGGGGTTGGGACGCACCCGGACGAACACCTCCTCCACCGCGCCGGTGCGGCTGAGGGCGTTGTCCACCGCCGTGAAGATCCACGGCCCCTCCATCCGCGCGCCGAGGAAGTCGAGCAGCGTGCCCGGACCGTCGGACTCCTGCACGTCGTAGTATTCGCCGGACTGCGAATCGTCGTAGCGCGCCGTCAGGACGCCGTCGGGGAAAAGGTTGCCGCTGGCGTGATTGTGGAGGCCCACCGCGTGATTGGCGTGCCACAGCTCGGTGTACAGGTCGCCCAGCGCCTCGTGCCGGACGGTGGTGTCCACCACCACCTGCCCCACCTGTCCGGGAAAGACGCCCACGGCAAACACCTGCACCGCGCCGGGCCGGACGGGCGAGCCGTCGGGAATGGCCGCCGGCACGGGCAGCCCGCGCAGCACCACGTTGCCCTCGTCGTCGAGATTGCCAAACGGCTGGTCCGAGGAGATGCCGATGAGCGAAAACTCCGCCGCCTGGTAATCCTCCGCCTTCACCCCCACGTAGAAGCGTTCGCCGATGTAGGAGTTCGTGTAGGCGACCATCTCGGTGCCGCCGCGCAGGAGCGACTTGTCCGCCGCCGCGAGGGAGGCGGGATTCAGCTCCAGCAGGCCGTCGTCATCGCGGCTCACGTAGAGGTCAATGTCCGCCGTGTCCTCGCGCAGGATGGCCTTTTCCGGCGGCGAGAAGGTGATGAACGCCACGTACTGGCCGTTGTTCGTCTGACCGCCCAGCTCCGGCAGCGGGGTGTTGGTGAAGGCAAAGAAGTGCCACTGATTGGTCACGCCGTCGGCGGTGCCCTGAAGCGGGGAATTGGCGCCCACCAACTGGCCCATCAGGGGGATGCCGTTGGTGATGGTGGTGACCGGCGGACGGAACGACTCGCCCGGATCCGTCCGGGCGAATTCGATGCCGTTGGTGGCCGAGGTCAGGGACACCACCAGCGCGTAGTCCTGCACCACGCCGTCCGGATGCGCGGTGACGGCGTTCACGTTGACCCGGCGGCCCAGCACTTGCAGGACGTAATTGGTCCCGAGCGGGCGGCGCAGAAAGATGTTTTCCACGTTGTTGACCGTGTCGAAGAGGACCTCCTGGACGACATTGGTGTCCGGCTCCTCTTCCTCCAGCAAACCGACCGCGCCCGCGCCCGCGCCCTCGTCGGGCGGAGCCGCCTCCGGCACGTGCGGCGTGTTGTAATCGCTGCCCGCCGCGATTTCGTTGCCCACATAGAACTCGCCCGTGACGGTGTTGGAAAGGACGAGGTCGAGGTCGTTCACCAGCTTGACCGAGGCGGCGGGGTTGCCGGGGGGGTCGGTCCACACCAGCGTGAGGCGCAGATCGGACTGCCGGGCGTCCTCGGGAATCTTCAGCTCGTAGGTGTGGACCTCGCCGGTGGCCAGGGCGTTGGTGGGGTTCTGGTCCACCCAGCGCACCGGCCAGTCGGTCTCGTCGGTGCTGTTGGTGAGGGCGGGCGGCAGCACCCACGGCAGCTCGGGAATGCCCCAGCCCTGGTAATTGATCGCGCGCCGGGTCTGCAAATCATAGGCCGGGCTGAGCGAGTGGGCGCGGTTGATGAGCAGCGCCTTGAGCAGCGCCGGCGAATAGGGCTTCTGGAGCGTCTGCTCGAAGAACTGCTGCACCAGCGCCAGCAGGCCGGAGATGTTCGCGGCCGCCGAGCTGGTGCCGGAGGCAAAGCGGTAATCCGGCGCGAGGGGTTCGTTCAGGTCGGCGATCGTGTCGAGGTAATCCTGCTCCGTGGTGACGAGCACCAGTTTCGTGAAGACGTT
This sequence comes from uncultured Verrucomicrobiota bacterium, assembly GCA_964601985.1. Taxonomy (GTDB): domain Bacteria; phylum Verrucomicrobiota; class Verrucomicrobiia; order Limisphaerales; family J093; genus J093. Next base: position 15,203 of record CAZRPT010000251.1, on the reverse strand, counting down.
GAAATTGACGTTGCTGGCGGTGTTGTTGCCGATGCTGTAAAACCACGTGCCCTCGCGCGGATCGGTGATTTCAGCGCGGTTGAACCCCCGGAAATCGAGCGGCTCGGGAAAATCGCCGTAGCGGGCGAAGATGCGCAGACGCGGCAGCGGATCGGAGGAGCTGGCCGGGGGACGGGTCTCGATGATCAGCTTGGTGGTGTTGGCCGGGACCTGGATGGAGTAATCGTTCCACGCGTCGGGCGTCACGACCTGCTCGCGGATCACGTTGACGATCTCGTTGGTGGCCAGAAACTGCGGCGTCCAGCCGGAGGCGCGGGTCGAGGCGATGAACGCGCCCGGGGCGACCACATCCGGCTTGAACCGTCCGGTGAGCCCCTCGATGCCCAAGCCCACGTTGCCGCGGCTCGAGAAGGGCGCCACCTCGTCGTCGCTGTCCGTCTCGCCCAGCCAGAGGGCGTTGGTCACGATCTGGTTCCCGTCCAGATAGGGCACCTCGTTGGTGATGTAGCGGGGACTGTCAATGGCCCCCACCGTGATGCCGTTCTTGCTGGTGCCCGGCGAGGTGATGGTGCCCGGCTCGCCACCCTGGCCCACGTCGTTGCCGTTGCCCTCGTTGCCGGCGGCAAAGACGAACAGCAGCGGTTGCGAGCCGGGTTCGTCCGGGATGGCGTCCCGCGCGGCGGCGTCATAGGTGGCGGCGGCGGTGTCGTAATCGAACTGCAACCGGTAGCCCCAACTGTTGTTCGAGATCAGCGGATTGGTGCGGGAAAGGGCGAGGTAGTTGGTCCGGGCGGCGGTCTCCTGCAGATAGGTGTCGGAAATCTCCGGCCCGGTGGTCAGGTCCACCGCCAGCGCGAACAGTTTGGCGTCGGGGGCCTGGCCGCGGAAGTCGGCCCCGGGCGGCGACCCGGGAATTCCGTTGGTGCCGCCCAACGGACTGTGCCCGCCGCTGCTGGCAATGGTGCCGGCCACGTGGGTGCCGTGTCCGGTCGGATCGGCCAGCACGTTGGTGGAATCGCCGAAGACCCGCCCCGCCAGGTCGGGATGCCGGGCGTCCACGCCGGTGTCGTTGATGTTCACCCAGATGTTGCTGCCGGTCAGGCCGAAATAGGAGACGTCGTTGGTGCCGGGCGCCGCCGGTCCCACGCCCAGCCGTTCCCGGCTCAGGTCGTTGAGCAGCACGCGCGGGGCGACCGGCTCGATCAGCTGCACGCCGGCCAGTCCGGCCAGGTCGGCCAGCTCGCCGCCGGAGGCCTCGACGGTCAGGCGGGGTCCGAACGGGGTGCGGCTTTGCGCCACCACCGTGGCGTCCAAGGCCGCCAGCTCGTTTTCCACGGCCGCCGTCGTGTCGGGAAAGAGGGTGAGATGAAAGCGGCTCCCCGCGGGCACGGGATCGCGCGCCACCGCCGGTTGCAGCAACGAACCGGCCAGCTTGTAGTAGGGCTCATACGGCAGAACGGCCTGCACCATCGGCAGCTCCCGCAACCGGTCGGCGGTCGGGGCGGGCGCCTCCACGAGATAGGCGTTGTTCGGCAGGTAGGAGATGACGCGCCCGCCGGTGGACTGGATGGCCCGGCGGAAGGCGGAGCGGATGGGGCCGCGCGACTGCACGATGTAGCTGCCCGGATCGCCGTGGGCCCGCAAGTGCGCCGGCGGTTCCGGCGGGCGGGCGGTGGTGTCAATCAGCGCGTTGCGCAGCAGGATGGCGTGATCATCGTGGAGCAGCGCCGCGAGCGGGGCGCCCGTGTTGCGCAGGCGGAAGGGGAATTCGGGATCGGGCACGTTGCCGACCGGGGCCCGATCGGCGGCGGGCGCGGGCCGCGACCCCAGCACGGGGCCGCGCGCCGCGCGGGCCAGGGCCTCGGGCGAACTCCGCAACGCGCGCGGACTCAACAACCGGACCGTCCCGGTCCGGGGACCGGCGTTCGTGGGCGCGACGGCGGGCGCCCCCGGTTCACGCATCCGTCGCGTGCGTTCGTTTCCTTTCAACCAAAAACCGATGGCCGCCAGGAAACAGACCACGCTGAGCACCGCCCAATATTTCGCCTTCATAAGCAGGAAAGCCGTGAATTATTCGCTGGAAATTTCGTTGTAGTCCTCCACCACCACGCGCGGGTGGGCGGGGGTCCCCTCGATCCGGATCACGGATTTGCTCACAAACTCGCCGGTGACCTCGTAATTGAAACACATGCGGTGGAGCGGGCCGGAACCCAGATACACCGAATCCGGCGCCTCCCGCAGCGCCTGGCCGAAGGCATACACCGTGAACCGCGGCTCGTCCTCCTTCAGCAGCGAGAGCACCTGCTGCGGAATGCGCTCGAGGATGGCGTCGTTCATCAGGTTGTTCGTGCTGATGTAGGGCGAACGCAGCGTCAGCTCCGGCGTGGCCAGAATCCGTCCCAGGTGACGGAAGGCGGCAATCGGATAGCCGCCCTGCCACCGCTCCTCCCGGCGGGTCCGGTTGATGCCGTCCACGATGGCGCGCAACTGCGGGGTGTCGGGCTGGATGAACAGCTCGGAGAAGGTGACCGCGTTGTTGGTCCGCCGCCCCATTTCCGGAGTGGTGTTGGTCAGCACCGACACGCCGCTCAACACCGCCGACCACGCCGCCAGCCCGGATTGGTTCACCGAGAGCAGCCCGCGCGAGGCGTTGTCGTTGAGGGCCGTGGTGAAGAGGCCCACCAGCCGCCAGTCGTTGGTGGGATGGGTGCCCAGGCTGCCGGCGTAGAGGAACCAGCGGTTGGTGTCGGTCACCGCCGACTTCAGATACACCGTCTGCCACGGCGTGCCCCGGTGCACCCGGCCGATCCAGCCGAGGTTGGGGAACTTGTTGGTCGGGAAATCCCAGTCGTCCGAGCCGTACACGCCGGGATCCTTGGCGCCGGGATCGGAGGCCAGGCGGTCGTAGGACTGCTGCGGATTGCCGCCCCACGGGCGGAAGCGGTTGTTCAGCAGGCCGAGGTTCGAGTTGGTCAGCGCGATGCTGGGCGGCACCGCGAACCGGATGGAGTTGGTCCGCTGGGGATCGTTGGGCCGGTTGTGCGGATCCAGGAGGTCGGCCGCGAGGTAATGCACCAGCGGGTCGTTCACCTGCCACGTGATTTCCTGGTACACCTTGCGGGTGGGGGTGAACGGCGCCTGCATGGCGATGCGGCCCACCAGCTCGGAGCGCACCTGCCGGCGTTGACGCGGGGTGCGGTACACCAGCGGCGTCAGGCCCACGAACTCGCGGAAGACGTCAATGGCCTTCGGCTTGTCGTTCGCGCCCGGCCCGGTGCGGCTGTAGCTGCGCCATTGCTGGGCGCTGATGGGGATGTTGCCCAGCGAGATTTCCATCTGGTTGATCACGCCCAGGGTGGGCGCCAAGGGGGTGTTGAGGTTTTGCACCCGGTTGGTGAGCCAGAGGTTGCCGGGCTCGGCGCTCACGCCCGAGGCGCCCGGGGTTTGCGGCCGCCCCGCCAGGGCGCGGGTCAGGTCCATGTGGGTGCCCAAATGGGCGAAGGCCACGAAATCCACCAGCCGGTCGGCCTGCACGTCAATCAACGCCGCGTAGAACCGGTTGCTGATGAGCAAATCCATCTGCGGCACGTAAAAGCCGAGCCCGCGCCGGAAGTAGGCGTTCGTGCCGCCGGGCACGAGGTGCGGCCGCGGCAGGGGGTCGTAAGCCGACTCGGGCAGGAAGACCACGCTCCGGAAAACGGGCACCTGGAACTGCTTGCCCGGCCAGGGCGTCATCAACTGATTGGTCTGGTAGGGATACCGCCGGGCCCACAAGGCGCCGCCGAACACGTGCGAGTTGGTCAGCATCATGCGGACATCGCCCGCCAGTCGCAGTTGGAGCGGCCGGCGGAAGGTGTTCGAATAGGAATTCCAGAACTCCAGGCCAAAGCGATTGGAGACGGCGATGAGATAGCTGAGGTTGGTCTGGAAGGGAACCCGGTCGGCCAGCGACCGCTTGACCACCTCGGCGCGCCGGCTGATCTGGGCGGCGTTGAGCATCGCGAACTCGTTGAAATTCGGGAATCCCTTCTTGGCGCCGATCAAAAACGGCACGTCGTACACCACCCCGTCCGGCTCGTTGGCCAGGGCCGCCCGGTCGGTGGGGCTGCTCAAATCCCGCAGCACGAAGCGGTTGAGGAAGGTGGTGTTCGTCACCTCGTGATAGCCGCCGATGAAGACGTTGGTGCCGTCCACGCGGAAGGTGGGCTTGATCACCGTGGGCAGGTAGGGATAGTCCGTCAGGGCGACGCGGTTGGTGGTGGCGTCATACAGGTTGACCGCGAGCTGCAACAACCGGTGCACCGAGGGGGTGTACTCGTTCACCGGGTAGAGCATGATGTTGGTGAGCGAGAAATTGCTGTGCACCAGGGTGTCACCGATGACGTAGCCCGGCGTGATCCGGCCGTCGGCGTTCACGAAATTCGTCGGGCGCATGCTGGCCTCCAACAGGCGCTGGGCCACCGTCTCGAAGAAGTCCAGGGGCTGCCACGGCGCCAGGTTGGTGACGCCGCGCGGCGGCCGGGTGTCGTAGTTGATGTTGATCTTGTCGCGCGCGGCGGGGACGGAATCGGTCCCCAACTGGCTCAACATCCGGTAGAAGGTGTAGCGGTCATAGGAGGAGCGTCCGGTCTGCACCGTGCGCAGCCGGTTGAGCCAGCTCACCGGAACCTTGTTGGTGTCGAACAGGTCGTTGAGCTCGAAATACGCCCGGGGATTGTCGCTGCCCGGCCACGGTTCCGAGGTGCGGTCGTTGTCCGCCGTGGGCGCGCGCCAGCCGTTCCACGGCGGGCCGTCCGTGTAGGCGTCCACGTAGTCCTGCCGGAAAACCGCCGCGGCCCCGGAGGCGAAGAGCTGGTCCACGCTGAAGAGGTTCCGGTAATTGCCGGCGTAACGGTAGCGGAGGAACTGCCAGGCGTCCTCGAAGGAGTCGGTCATCGGCTGGCCGCCGAACCCGCCGTAGCTGTAACTCGTCCAGGCGTTGGTGTTCAGGTCGCGCAGGAAGGCGGCGAGGTTCAGCTCCCACGAACCCACCCCCTGGTTGCGGTAGTAGGCCAGCCCGCCCAGCGTGCGGCGGGCGGCGTTGTTGTGCATGAAATTCAGGTCGAGGCTCTTGCCGGCGGGCAGCACGAGATAGGCGTAGCGGCCGATGAAGCGGTTGGTGCCCGAGTGGGGCGCGTCCGGATGCTCCAGCACCCCGATCCATTCGGGATCGCCCACGCAATGATTGGTCAGCGGCCGCGGCCGCCCCTGCTCGTCGGGGGCCAGGACGGGCTGTCCTTGCGCGTCCAGGGCGGGCAGGTAGCCGTTGGTGTCGTAGCGGCCGTTGCGGTTCAGATCGAGGTAGAAGGGGAAATCCAACGTGGAGCCCGAAGGGCCGCGCCGCGGCACGAACACCGGCGCCCGCGGAAGAAACATCAAATTGCCCAGCGCCCGGGCCCGCTGCTCCTCGGTGAGCGAGCCGTTCGGATTTCCCTCGGGGAAGAGGTAGTTGACGTTGGTGAAATTCGGCAGGTCGCCCGTCTGGGCCGTGTTGAACCCGGAGGGCGCCCAGAGGTTGGTGGAAACGCGGAAATCGTAGTCCAGCAGGGTGTGGTGCGCCAGCATGCGCGCCACGATGTCCGCCTCGGCCTCGGCCACGGCGGTGTCGGCCATCAGTTTCGAAGTGGTCTGATACCCGGCCACGGCCACCGCGCTCTTTTCCCGCCGGCTGATGGCCAGAAAGGTGACGGCCATGAGGGTCACCACCGAGAGCATCACCAGGGTGATGACCAGCGCCACGCCACGTTGTGTTTGTGATTTCATGGGCTAAAAACAGGACGCATCCCGGCTCCCCGCCGCACCGGCACCCGTTGTCGGAACAGGTGCACCTGGCCGGCGTGTTCGGCCAAAAATTGCTTCGCGCGATCCGACCCCCGGGGGAAGGTCTTGAACTGCTCCAACGTCCGCGGCTCCAGCACCCCCAGCTCGATTTCGAGGTAGGCCGGCAGGGCGTTGCTGAGAAAGGCGTATCGCGTGTGCCCGCCGAAATCCGGCTCCAGCACCACTTCCGGGGCGTAGATGTTCGTGGGCCGCGCGATCATGGGCAGGCCGTAGGCGTCGTACGGCACGGCCTGAAAATGGATCACCCCGTCGAGCACCGGCGTGAACCGGCGCGGAGGCTGGTTGAGGGCGGCGGCGATGAGGTTGGTGGGGTCCACCTCCCACGGACGGGCGTTGGTGGCGTAACGGGCCAGCACCCCGACGCCGTTGTTGGCCTCGATCACCCGGTAGCTGAGGGCGGTGAACTCCCGGCCGTACCGCGTGAGGAAGGCCACTTCCTGCAGCACGTTCGTGCGGACCGACCGCCCCCCCGCCATCACCTGCAGGGTGGGCGGCCAGTAGGCGGGGCTGATGTAGCCGACGAGGTTCGTGCCCCACGCCCGGTCGCACGGGCCCATGGCCGCCACGTCCCGGCTCAGGATGTCGAGCGCCGCGCGCGAGCCCTCGAGCACGTCCACCTGGGTGACGTTGGCCCGGAGCCCCCGCTGCACCTGGTAGAACATCCCGTAGAGCGCCACCACGATGATGCTCATGATCGAGACGGCCAGCATGAGCTCCAGCAGGGAGAAGCCCCGCCGCCGCCGGGTCGGGTTGGTCGGTTTCTGGTTCATTTTGCCCGCCGAAATTCCGAAGGTTGCATCAGGTGGAGCGGCGGCGCGTCGGGCAGCTCGTCCCGCTGCATCCAACCGCTGTTCAACACGCGAAAGACCCGCCGTCCCCGGCCCACGCGAAGCCGGTCCCGGCCCAGTTCCTCCGCCGGCCAGGACAACGTGAGCCGCAGGGCCCATGCGTTGCGTTCCAAATTCCGCGCCACCACCCAGTTGTTCGAGCGGACCACCCACTCCACCTGGTCCAGGCCGCCGCTCTGCCAGTTGGTCTCCGCGGGGGCGAACGGGTTGTAGGGCACCGCCTCCACCTCCAGCAGGTAGGTGAACGCAAATTCGTTGGTCAGGCTTTTCCCGATCGCCGAGCCGCTGATGGCCCGCACCAACGCCTGCGCGCGGCTGGTCATCCAGTTGCCCTGGCCGTCCTGCACGTATTTGGGCTGGGTCAACAGCCCCACGATCTCGATGCCGCTCGCGTAGCCCGCCCGGTAGCGGTAGGTGTTGGTGCGGGTCTGCCCGCCCCAGCGCTGGATCTGGCGGATGAACACCACGTGGTTGGTCAGATAATCCATCCCGCGCGCGCCGCTGCGGATGGCCTCCAGCCACAGCATTCCCTCCTGGTTGATGATCGTGTCCTCGCGGTTCTCCCGCTGGATCTGGAAGCCGGTGGGCAGCACGCCGATGATGGCCACCAGCGCGAAGGCCACCACCGCGATGCTGATGGCGATTTCCACCATCGTAAACGCCGCCTCCCGGCGGTCCGCTGGTTTCCGGGTCGTCTTCATGGCATTTCCACTTTCTGCACCCGGGCCCGCCCGGTCAGCCAATTGATCTCGATGTCCACCCGGTTCGTGGGCGGGGTCAACACGATGTCCGGCCCGCTCGCGAGACTGATTTGTCCCCGCGCGTCCCGGGCGTAGAAAATGCTGCCCCGGCTCACGCTGATCACCTCGCCCGGCCGGACCGGCTTCCAGTCGTCGTCATAATGAATCCGGCCCTGGGGATCGAAGGCGATGTAAGGCAGGCGCATCAGCGGGCTGTTGGCCGCCGGAAACGGAAACCACCCGTAGGGCAGCGGGCGAAAGGCCACCGGCACGCCGGCGGACACCTGCTCCCACGCGCGCCGGTCCAGCTCCACGAACTTGTTGGTGGTGAACAACAGCCCCTCCGGCAACGCCTGCCAGTCGCTCAAATACCGCGGATGCCCCTGCCCCGGCTGATCCCCCACCGTCCGCCGACTGAACTGCGCGTAGGCCACGTACTGCTGGGCGAACAGGTTGGTGAGCTGGATCAACTGCCGCTGCTTCTCCCGGGGGGAAAGTCCGCGCGTGCGCTGCAACACGGAAAACTGGCGCCCCACGGTGGGCGGCACGAACAGGAGGTACACCGTCTGGCGGTTGTTGATCGCCCGCTGCCGGGCCAGCGCCAGCTCGTCCAGGATCTGCCGCTGGCCCGAGGCGTCCTTGTTGATCGAGGTCAGCGACCGGATGGCCGGCAGGCTCGCCGCCGCCAGCATCCCCATGATGCCGATCACGATCAGCAGCTCCAGCAGGGTGAACGCCCGCCCGCGCCGCGGGCCGGCGGCGGGTTCGGGCGATGGCTTGGCGTGCAGGCGGCGCATGGCGTGCTCCTCTTATTGCCAGCTCAAGATGTTGTCCTTGTTGACCCCCATGTTGGCCCGGTGGTTGGGATCGGCCATCCGGTCCGGCCCCAGCGACCACACGATGGCCGGCGCGGCCACCTCGAACCCGTCGGCCCCGCCGCCGGGCGGCCGCCGCAGGCCGTTCAGGCCCATGTTGCCGCTGTCCTGCGACACCGCCGCCCGCCGGTAGAAACCGTCCCGGCAGCGGCCGTCATAATTCAGGTCCACCGTGATGATGTAGGGCGAGCCCCACGGATCGCGCCACACGCCGTCGGGCCCGATGCCGCCGCCCCGGTAGAGCGCCGGCCCGGCGGGGCCCGGCTTGCGCAGGTAATCCACCTCCTTGAAGCCGTTCAAAAAATCCACCTTCTTCGGGTTGTAGGTGTGCGCCGGATTCACGGTGGGATTGCCCTCGGCGGTTTCGCTCCGGTCGCGCAGGATGGCCACCAGCTCGGAATTGTTCGCCTGGGCGCGCGCCCGGAGGTTGCCGATGAACGGCAGCGGCTGCCCCTTGCTGTTGAGCAGCGTGCCCGAGGAGCGCGGCCCCCGCACGGTGCCGAAGGTGAAGTCCGGCGAGAAGGAGGTCGTGCCCTCGCGCGAGGGTTTCGACACCGGCATCCGGTCGTAGGTGGCCTGATACGAATTGATGGCCCCGGCGAAATTGGCCATTTCCGCCCGGGCGGTGGTGATCTTGGCCTTGGTCTTCACGGTGCTCAACGTCGGCAACAGCATGCCGGCCAGGATGGCGATGATGGCGATCACGGTCAGCAGCTCGATCAGCGTGAAGCCACCGACCGCGGCGCGGGGAGTTTTGCGGAGGTTTGTCATGGTCGTGTCTGGCGTTGGATGAAAAAGGGAAAAAGGGAGTTCCGGCGTTTTTACTCGGCCCCGGACTGATGCCAGTTGCCGATGATCTGGCGGGTCTTGCCGATGACCACATCGGCCCACAAATCGAAACTGTTCGGGTTGTGCACCGGATCGGAGGAGTTGTACTGCCAGGGATTGTAGCGCCACAGCCGGGCATCGTTCACCCGCCCCCGCAACGGCGCGTTGTTTTGCAACGACGCGTTTTTCAGCGGCCACTCCACCGGCGCCACCAGCAGGGCCACGTTGGGCACCCCGCCCAGGGGCAGCTCCGCCCACTGGCGGGCCTTCAAATCCCGCAGGTAGGCCTTCGGCCGCTTCGGCGCGTCGGCCGAATTCAAGAAACCCCGCCGGTGAAAGATCCCGTAAACCTGGGCCGAGGACAACCGCGTGTCCTGATCCACCAGTTGGTAATACCGCCCCTGCTGCGAGGCGACGGTCCCGGACAGCTCGTAAAACAGGGGATTGATGATCGGATCCACCCTCTTGCTCCGGGGATCCATGTTGTCCGGCGGGTACTGGTGAAAATCGTAGTGATAGCTCTCGATGGCGGCCGTCAGCTTCGCCAGTTGGGCCTTGGTGGCGGACTCCTTGGACTTCCGGCTGGCCACCCCCGCCAGCCCCACGCCCAGGGCCGTCAGAATGGCGATGATGGCCATGACCGTCAGGAGTTCGATCAGGGTGAACCCGCCCGCCCGCCGGAGGGGTGCCGTCCGCTCGCGGCCGTCCCGCGGCCGCCCTAGATGGATAAATGCCTGCTTCATGCGTCCCATTCCCGTCCGCAATGCAACAAAAGTCGTGCCATTTAACCGGGTTTTTTACTGTTTACGCAACTCATCTTCGAGCCGCTCGCCCAGCCACTGCTTGATCATGCTCTGGTAGTTCAAATACCGCGAGCGCGCCAACCGCTTGATGCGCGCCAACATCCGCGGATCCATCCGCAGGGTGATGGTGACCGATTCCGTCGAACCCGCGCCCGTGGCCAGCGAGGCCTGCATGAGCCGGACGTCCACCTGGGCTTCCGCCCAAAACGCCGCCTCCGCTGCTTCGCTGTCGAAGAGCGGCACCTCGTCCCAACGGGTGATTACGATCATCTCGACTTGGGCCGGCCACCGGACCGCCCGCGGTTTTCCCGCCTGCTACGACAACATCCGATCCACGCACCGCTGATGAAAAAACTGTTCCTCAGGGGTGAATTCCCGCGCCAGGATGACCCGAATCTGTTTCCCGTTCGTCCGATACAGACTGAACACCCCCGTCCCGTTGGCCGACCGACCCAGATTGAAAAAGCGGGCCTGCGCCGAAAACCGGGACGAATCCGGCATCAACCGCACGGCAAAAGGATCCTCGAAGGATTCTTCGATGTCGCGCTGCGTCAAAGAGCCATCACATTCAAAGGGCGGATTTGTCCAGTCAAATTCCATTTCGCTGTCCGTAAATCAATCGCCCATGCATTGTGTTTACAATGTATTTACAGCATTCCCCGTGCCGAAGCAATCCCCAAATCCCCGTTTTTTCACTTTTCCGCCCGTCCGTCCTCCCGATCTCCCCCAAAGGCCCGCCCCAAAACCGGGAGAAGCGGAAAAACCAAACCCCGCCCCCGGCCCCGGCTTTTTGCGCTCCCGGCCGGAACATCCGGGCGCTTTCCGGTTGCGGGCGGCGCGGCGGCGGCGCAACATGCGGCCCGTCATGGCGCGCGCATGGGCCATTCTCGTTTGCGGTCTCCTGCTGGGATTGACCGCCTGCTCCACCGGCCAGGGCAAAGTGGTCAAGGTGCTGCCGCACTGGCTGGACGCCCGAGGCCGGCACGCCCTGAGCGCCAGCCTGTTCGAGCGCGACGCCTACCAGGCCCGGCTGCGCGACCATCCCGACCAACGCCACGGGCTCCGATACGACATCCACTGGCGCGCGCCCCGAACCGGCCATCCCGATTACCGGCTGCGGCTGGAGCTGCGCACCGAGCAAACCCCGCACGACCGGCCGATCGTCATCGAGCAGGCGGTCAAGCCCCCGCCTCCCTGGGGACGCTGGACCGGGTTGAGCTTGAAGGACGAGGCCTTCGCGCAGGCGGGGGAAATCATCGCCTGGCGCGTCAGCCTTTGGAACGGCGACCGGCTCCTCTCCGAGGAAAAATCCTTCCTCTGGTAATCCCCCACTTCCGCCCCCCCCGCGGCCGTCTCCCGACGGCCGCAGCGCGCGGAACAAGGGCGTCTGACCGGCGGACCTGCCGCTCAAATCATCCGCGTTTGACCGGGAATGGGCACGGGGTAACGCCCGTCCGGCCCGGGCCGGGTGGGCGGCTCCATGTCGTCGCGGCAATCCTCGGGCGCGGGCGGATAATAGAAATCCGACTGATCCACCTGTTCCCACGCGAATCCCTGGCCGGTGTAACAGGAAATCTGCCCCATGACGGTGGTCAGGGTGCTGGGCACCATGTAGGCGCCGTTGTTCAGCGGTTTGCCGGACCGGATCGCGGCGAACAGCCGGTCATGCTCGATCTGGTAGGGATCCACCTGGTGCGGATCCCGGCTGGGAGCGCGCCAACGCCAGTTGGTGGCGCCCTGAATCCGGCAGGCGGTCACGTTCGCCTGCCCCTTGCTGCCCAGCACGATGCTCGAGGAGTTGTTGTAACAGCCGGTGGTGGTGCGACAGAGGGCGTACACCCGGACGCCGTTCGGGAAGTGATACACCACGGAGTGATGATCGAACACGTCGCCGTAGATCGGCTCGGTCATCGAGGAGCGCCCGCCCAGGCCGTGGCAATGCAGCGGCGTGGCTTCGTGCAACACCCAGCGGGTGCGATCGAGATTGTGGATGAGCGACTGCGGGACGTCGTCGCCCGAGAGCCAGCGGAAGTGATACTGCGTGCTGCACTGCCATTGCAGCTCGTTGAAACTGGGCCAGCGCTTGGTCACGCCGTAAGGCGCGCGGAGGAAGTTCTCCTCGATGGAGATGACCTCGCCGATGGCGCCGTCGTGGATGCGCTGAATGGTCTCCTGATAGCCGGGGTGGTAACGGCTGTGCAGACCGGACACCAGACAAAGGCCCTTTTTCCGCGCCGTTTCCACGGCCTTTTGCAGCAGCTTCACGCCGCGCGGATCAATGCCGTGGGGTTTCTCGACGAACACGTGCCGGCCCGCCTGCAACGCGGTGTAGGCGTGCAACGGGTGGAACTTGGCGGCGTTGGCGATGCACACCACGTCGGACAACTCGATGACCTTCCGGTAGGCGTCGAACCCGGTGAAACAGTGGTCGGGCGTCACTTGGAACTGATCCGCCCGGTCCGCGGCGGTCAGGTTGGCCTGAATGGCTTTCTGGGCGCGATGGATGCGGTCGAGGAAAATGTCGGCCATGGCCACCAGGCGGGCGCCCCGGTCGGCCTTGAGGGCCTGGGCGGCGGCGCCGGTGTTGCGGCCGCCGCAACCGATCATGCCCACCCGGAGCACGTCGCTGCCGGCGGCATGGGCGGTGCGGCTGAGGTCGAGGGCGCCCACGGCGGCGGCGGAGGCCGCGGTGGCGGTGGTTTTCAGGAAGGTCCGACGGGTGGTCGCTGGAGAGGCTGGCTGATTCATAACAAAAGATTGGTTACGATTTCATTTTCCCGCGCCGGTGAAAACTCGCGAAGCGCGGGAGACCCGCAAGCCCTATCGCGTTCCGCCGGCCGGGTCAAGCCGGCGAACAACGCGAAAGCCCCCCCTCCCCTGCCCTGTTGTCCCAAGAACCGGGACATCCAGAGCGCCCCCATGTCCCCGACCTCCCCAACCCGGCGTTTTCCGCCCCGCCCCCAGACGCTACCAAACCGCGGGAGCTTCCGGTGGGGGAGGCGATTTCCGGTCGCTTCGCAAACTGCGAACGGTCTCGACGACCACCACCCCCACGACGATGAGTCCGCCCACCACCGTGCGAACGGCGGGAATCTCGCCCAGCACCCAGACGGCCAGCAGCGATCCGTACACCGGCAGCAACGCGGCCACCAGACTCGCGGTCTTGGCCTTGAGATGCGCGTGCCCGCTGGTGAACAGGGCGTGCGGCAGCGCGGTGAACACCACCCCCAGCAGGACCATCCGGGAAAAGGCGGCATTGCTGGCGCGCGCGGGATGTCCCAAGGCGTAAGGCAGCAACAAAACGGTGATGACCAGCACCTGGTAAAACAGCACGAGCGACCCCGGATAACGCCGCGCATAGGGGCGGGTCAGCAGATTGCGCAACGCGAAAAACACCGCCGAAACCACGCCCCACAGCACCCCCCGGCCGAGGGCGCTGCGCAGGTGAAACTCCGGCACCAAAATCGCCACGCCCGCCAACACGGCCACCCCCAGCGCCCCGTCCGTCCACTGCAAACGCTCCCGGCGAAACAGCGGCTCCAGCAGAATGGTCAGAATGGGATAAGTGTGGATGGCAATGATGCCGACCGCCACGGAAGACACCTTGATGGCCTGGAAGTAAGTCAGCCAGTGCGCCCCCATCAACGCGCCGGTCAACGCCAGCATGCCGGCGTCCCGGACGCTGCGCAGCGCCAGCCGCCGCCCGGTGAGCCGGAGAAACAACGCCAACGCCAGCGCCGCCATCAGGGAACGCCCGAAAATGATGTGCCCGACCGGCAGCTCGATGAGCTTGGCGAACAAGGCCGTCCCGCCCCACAACAGGGCGGCCAGATTGATTTCGATGAGATTCCGGGTCTTGGGACTCATGCCGACACGGCGCGGGCTCCGCGCGTCTTCACCCCCGCGCCCGGTCTCGATGGCAGAGCAAAGCGCGTTTGAAAAGCGCGAAACGCACCGCTACTCGACGGCCACGACGAAAATCTGGTTGGACGCGCCGCCCCCGGAATCGGGCAGCCGGCGAACGTAGGCGATTTGCGTTCCGTCCGGCGAAAACACGCAGGCCTCGGGCCGGGGCGCGGTGGCGTCGGTGCGGCGCGGCGTCAGACGGCGGGTGCGGCCGGTGCCCGCTTCGGTCACGCACACGCTGCCGTCCATCACGTGGGCGATGGAGCGGCCATCCGGGCTCCAGGTGATCGTGGAGGCGACGGGCCGGGGATTGTGGGTGACCTGGCGCGGCGGACCGCCGTTCGGGGAAACGGTCCAAAGCTGCGCCACGCCGGCGTCGTCCTTCATCAGAAAGGCGATTTGCGTTCCGTCCGGCGAGCTGCGCAGCCAGTGGCGCGGCCCCTGAACGCCGGGATATTTGCGCTCCGTGGTGAAGGTCAGCCGGCGCTGCACCACCCCGCGCGGCGGGCGGGGCAGACGGGTTTCGGTGCCGGCCGGCGGGCCGTCGCCCGGGCGGGTCAAATCGTCGGGCAAATCCACCAGAAACACCTCGGTGACCTTGCGCCCGTCGCGGGTTCGCACGTCGCCCTGAAACGCCAGGGCCGAGCGCTGGCGCGTGCCGTCCGGGCGCACGTAACCGTTCGTGCCCACCCAGCCTTCCTCGTAGGCGCGGGTGATGTCGTCGGACCCCGGCCGGGGGTGGGAGGTCGTCCGGGTGACCAGCACCGTGAACCACGCGCCGTCATGATTGCGCGGGTGGTCGTGGGAAACCCGCACCGGCCCGCGCGGGACCGACACGCCCACGTTGCGCTGGTTCAGGTCGTGATCCGGCCCCGGCGTGGTGAACCGCTCCAGCACGGCGTCTTCATAGGTAAAGCTCAGGGCCTGGCCGTCGGGCCGGTAAATGTGCACGTGCGAGCCGCCGCGCAACGCCCCCGGCGTAAAGGGCGGGGTCAGGTCGCGGGCGTCCAGATTGACCGCCACGCCGGGCCACGCCACATCCACCCACACCCCCCGCCGATGCGCCGCGCCGTACCGCCAGTTCGCGTCCGGATGTTCCGGGCCGTGAATGAACACCACCCGATCAAGGCGCGGATGCCACGTCACCACGCCGCAGCACGCGCCGTCGCGCGATTCATAGAGCACCTGCACCTCGCGCGTCCGGACGTTCACCCGCTCGATGCGCCGCCCGTCGAACACCGACCCCGCCGCGTCGGAGCGGGTGTCGTACACGATCCATTCCCCGTCGGGCGACCAGACGCCGTCGTTCGTCAAAATCCGCCC
>CAZRPT010000250.1:0-14861 GCA_964601985.1 uncultured Verrucomicrobiota bacterium | reverse complement strand
GGCGCCGGGCAGGCCCAGGGATTCCATCCGGCTGGCGATGTTGACGGTGTCGCCCCAGAGGTCGTAGCTGAATTTGTGGCGGCCGATGATGCCGGCGGTGACGGGGCCGGTGTTGAGGCCGAGACGCATCCGGAGGCCGGTGCGGTGGCGGGCGTCCAGGTCGCGGAGGGTGGCGAGCATGTCGAGGGCCATGCGGGCGGCGGCGGGGGCGTGGTCGGAGCGGGGCTCCGGCAGGCCGGCCACGGCCATGTAGGCGTCGCCGATGGTCTTGATTTTTTCGAGGCCGTGGGTGACGGCCAGCTCGTCGAAGGCGCTGAAGACTTCGTTGAGGAAGGCCACGACCCGTTCCGGCGGTTGTTCGGCGGCAAAGGCGGTGAAGCCCACCAGGTCGCCGAAGAGGACGGTGACTTCCTCGAACCGGTCCACGATGGTGGTCTCGCCCTGTTTGAGGCGTTCGGCGGTGGGACGGGGCAGAACGTTGAGGAGGAGCTGTTCCGAGCGGGCGCGTTCCTGTTCGAGCTGGCGCAGGTGGACCTGCTCGGCGTCGCGGAGTCGTTTCTTTTCGAGGGCGGCGCTGAGGCGGGCGCGCAGCAGGGCGGCTTCGACCGGTTTGGTGAGGTAATCCTCGGCGCCGAGGGCAATGCAGCGGGCGATGCCTTCGGTGGCGTCGAGGGCGGAGACGACCACCACCGGGATGTGCCGCAGCGCCGGGTCCTGTTTCATCCGGGCGAGCACGGTTGCGCCGTCGAGCCCCGGCATGAGGAGGTCCAGGAGGACGAGGTCCGCCGGCGCGTCGCGGAGGGTTTCGATCAACCGCCGGCCGTCCTCGCAGGGCACGGGAAGGTAGCCGAGCCGTTGGAGCCGGCGGCAGAGGAGGTCGCGGTTGATGGGGTCGTCGTCCGTGACCAGGACCCGCCCGAGATCGGCGGCGGGGGCGGCGTCCGGGTCGGGGGGATCGGCCCGGGGGGTGTCGGCGAACCCGGTGGCGGCGTGATGCCGGGCGGGGGTGACGTCGAGCCGGCCCTCCGCCGCGTCGGCGAGGTGGCGCTCCATGAGCCGGAGCCAGGTGGCGGCGGCGGCGCGGATGCGTTCGAGGTCCGGCTTGAAGTCCGGCAGGCGCAATTCGTCGCAGCGTTCGGCGAGCAGCTCGCTGTAACCGATGATCTGGTGGACGGGGGTGCGCAGCTCGTGATGAATCCGCCGCCAGTCGGACGGGGCGGGCGCGGCGACGCCGTCGCCCAGGTGCTCGTTGATGAGGGACAGCAACTGGCGGCCGCCGTTGCGGATGCGTTCGAGGTCTTCGAGAAAGGCCGGCGGGGCCGTTCCTTCGGCGTCTTCGAGCAGGATTTCGCTGTAGCCGATGATGTGGTTGACCGGGGTGCGCAGCTCATGCCGCACCCGGGCCAGGGGCGGGCGGGAGGATTCCGGAGGCGACGGCGGGCTCATGAAGCGGAACGGCGTTCGAGCAGGGCGTTCATCTTGCTCAACAGCCGCGACAGCTCGACCGGTTTGGTGTCGAAATCATCGCACCCGGCGGCGAGGGCCTCCTGCTCGTCGGTGGCCATGGCGTGGGCGGTAAGGGCGATGACGGGCAGGGCGCGCAATTCCGGATCCGCATGCGCCCGGAGGCGGCGGGTGGCCTCCCAGCCGTCCAGCACCGGCAGGCTCATGTCCATGAGGATGAGGTCCGGGCGCTCGGTGGCGGCGAGGTCCAGCGCCTGCTGGCCGTCCAGGGCGCAGACGACCTCGAACCCGCGCCGCTGCAGGCGGCGGCTGAGCATATCGCGGTTCATTTCGTTGTCTTCAACCAGCAGAATCTTGGCCATGGGAATCAGCGGGAGGAGGTGAAGCCGGCACGATCCGGCGGATTTCCGCCAGCAGCGCGTCGAAGCTGAGGGCGGCTTTTTGCATGACGCGGGCGGCGGCGCCGTTGAGCCGGCGGCGGTCCGCGTCGGTGAGTTCGAGATTGGTCAGAACGATGACCGGGATCCGGCCGGCCTCGGGCCGTTCCCGGAATCGTTCGAGAAAATCGAAGCCGTCGAGCCGGGGCATGAGGAGGTCCAGCAGGATGAGGGCGGGCGTCTCCCGCGCCAGCAGGTCGAGGGCCTCCGCGCCGTCCGCGGCGGTGTGGACCGTCCAGCCGGCCTGGGTCAGTTGCCGGGCGAGCAGCTCCCGGGTGGCCACGTCGTCCTCGACCAGCAGCACCGAGGTCGAGGCGGCGGCGGGACGGAAGCGTTGCAGCACGGCGGCCAGCCGGTCGCCGTCCACCGGCTTGACGAGGTACTCCGCGGCGCCCAGCGCGCGCCCGAGGCGGCGTTCGTCCAGCACGCTGACGATGATCACCGGCACGTCGCGCAGGGAGGGATCGGCCTTGAGGGTGTTGAGCACGCTCCAGCCGTCCATGCCGGGCATCATGAGGTCGAGCGTGATGGCGGCGGGACGCAGCCGGCGGGCGAGTTCGAGCCCCTGGTAGCCGTTGCCGGCGGTTTCCACCCGGTAACCGGCCCGGGTGAGGTGGCGCTGCATGAGCTCCCGGGCGGCGGCGTCATCGTCAATCACCAGCACCAGCGGCGCGGCGTCCGAGGACGGCGCGGTGGCGGCCGCCTCCCCGGCGGCGGGCCGGGGAGCGGGGGCCGGTTTCGCCGGGGACGCGGGCACGTGGCCCAGTTGGGCGACCACGTCGCGCGGCAGGGTGGCGGTGAAGATCGAGCCCTTGCCCGGCTCGCTGACCACTTCCAGCTCGCCGCCCATCAGGTGACAGAACCGCCGGCTGATGGCCAGCCCCAGGCCGGTGCCGCCGTATTTGCGGGCGGTGGTGGTGTCGGCCTGGGTGAAAATCTCGAACACCCGGTCCAACTGGTCGGGCGTCATGCCGATGCCGGTGTCAATGACGCGAAACTTCACCCAGGGCGATTCGGCGGGCGCCGCGGCGGAGGCTTCCGGCGCCTCCCGGCCGGGCGGGGCCGGGGCGGGCCGGACTTCGAGCCGGACCTGGCCGTCCTCGGTGAACTTGCAGGCGTTGGAGAGGAGGTTGAACAGGATTTGCCGCACCTTGGTCGGGTCGGCGTGCATCCGGCCGATCTCCGGCGGGCAGTCGAGGTCGAGCTGGTTGCGGTTCCTGGCGGCGAGGGTCTCGACGGTGCCCAGCACCTCGGTCACCAACGGCGGCACGTCGAAGTGGTCGAGGTCGAGCGACATCTTGCCGGCCTCGATCTTGGCGAGGTCGAGGATGTCGTTGATGAGGGTGAGCTGGTAGCGGGCGGCGGTCTGGATCTTGCGCAGGTCCGGCGCCAGCTCCGCGTGACCGCCGTCCTCGGCGTCTTCCTCGAGCATCTCGCTGTAGCCGATGATGGCGTTGAGCGGGGTGCGCAATTCGTGGCTGACGTTGGCGAGGAACTGGCTCTTGGCGCGATTGGCCTGCTCGGCCTCCTCGCGGGCCTGGTCGGCCTGCACCTTGGCGGCGGCGAGCTGCTTGCTCTTTTCCTCGATCTCCACCTTGGCGGCGTTCAAGCGCCAGTAGGCCTGGCCGAAGTTGCGAGCGATCTGGATCGAGGTGAAGAAGACGAAAATCACCGTGCCGCCGTGGGGGAAGAAATGAATCCAGCGACTGAAATCCGCCGCGCTGATCTGCCCGGTGAACAGGAAGATCCACATCATCGGCCACATGAGCGCGCTGCCCAGCAGGGCCAGAAAACCGCACCCGATCAGCCACGCCCCTTCGCGTCGGCGGTAAATGCTCACCAGCAACACCCGCACCATTTCCAGCGGCGCCAGCAGCAGCAACAGCGCCAAGCCGGCCAGCGTCGCCAGCAACACCCCCGCGTTCACCCCGGTCACGGTGCCCGTCGGCAGCGCCCCGGCGAAAAACTGGTTGATCTGGTGGGCGCTGACCAGCAACCCCGCCACCACCAGCGAGGACAACGCCAGAAAGCCGACGAAGATCTTGGGCAGGCAGGGACAGAACAAGGCGTGCAAAAAGCGCAGTCCCAGCAGCAGGAAGATGATCGAGGCGATGGCCAGCCCCGGCACGCCCAGCCAGCCGCTCTCGATCAACCATGTCAGCGCCGCCGCCGACAGGGTGAACATCGAGTAGTAGAAATTGATGGTGTTCGAGGGAAAGAGCAGGAACAGCAGGAAATGAATCAGCGCGAACGGCAGCAGCAACCCCGCGAAGAGGTAGGCGATGGCCAGACTGCGTTTCTCGTAAATGCCCGCCAGTTGCTGGGGCACGTCCAGCGTGCGCAGGCCCAGCAAGGCCAGCCCCCGCGTGAGGGGATCTTGATCGGGCTCCTGCACCGCCGCGCTGAGCGCCTCGATGATCTTGAGCGAGGACACCCCCACCTGGCTCAGGAGAAACGCGCCCGCCCGACGGGAGGCTTTCGAGGGGGACTGGAGCAGCTCCACCAGCGCCTCGGCGGCGTCACCCAGCCGCGGGATCAAGCGGAGGATGACCGGCGGATCCAGCTCCAGCAGCAGGCGGGGATCCTGCCGGATCGCGTCGGCCAGGATGCGGTCGAACTGGTTGGTGACCTCCGGCGAAAATCGCGGCGGCGGGAAGCGCAGCGGCGGAAGCCGGTCCCAGCCGGCGTGCAACCGGAGGTTGGCCTGGGTGATCACCCCGTGCGGATGCGCGGCCACGAGGTCGTAGTTCACGCCCGGTTCCCGCGCCACGAACATGCGGAAAAAGCCCAGATCATTGGCGAGCACGTTCTGGATGGGAAGCCCGTTGGCCCGGAGCTGGACCAGGTACGGCGGACACGGATCGCCCTTGCTGTGGAGCAACCGCCCGGAGAGCAGAACGCGAAAGGCGAAGTTCGTTTCGAGCGGCAGGGCCGCCGGCTCGACGCGGGCATTGCCCGTCAACCGTCCGTCGTGGCCCCACAGGCTGACGTCCGTGGCCGTGCCGTCATCGAAACTCCACCACGCCGCCAGCGCGGGATTTTTTCCGTCGGGCGGGCGGAACATGTCCCGACGAATCTCCTCCGCCGTGCGTTCCTCCCGCCAGACGCGGACTTCATCCAGCCAGCCGGCAAACGGCGCGAAGGGGCGGTTGGTGGGGGCCACCTCGCCCAGGAAATGCCGCCCGCCGTGGCCCATTTGCGCGAAGCTGCCCTCGAACGACTGCCGGTCCACCAGCACCCCGTCCAGAAACAACCGCATCCCGCCCCGCCCCGACACCGCCGCCACGTGGGTCCAGCGATTGGTCTGCATCGCGCGCGGGAAATGGCACAGGTTCGTGGAATGTCGCCCGAAGGTCGTCACGGCATACCAGAGCGTGTCGCCGTCCACCAAACCCACGCTCAGGTGCTGGCGGGGATTGCCGTAATGATACAGCCGCTGGGGCGCGCGCCGGTTGAAGCGGTCCAGCCGCACCCAGAACTCGAGCGTGGCCGCCGACAAATCATTGAAAACGCCGGGGGGCAGCTCCACGTAACCCGGCCGGCCGTCGAACCGCAGCGCCTGATTCGGCGCCGCCAGCGCGGAAAGCAGCAGCCCACACGCCAGCCCGAGCAGGGCGCACGTCACCCTCCCCGGCGCGCGGTTCTGTTTTCCCTTCGCTGGCATCGGCCGACGCCCTCAATAAACCTCACGAGCCCGAAACATGCAAAACAAGAACCCCGGGAACGCCGCGCGAAAAAAAACGGCGCGAAAAGCCTCCCCGCCGTTTTTCGTCGGGGGAGAAACGCGGGGGACTTCACGCCCTCACGGTCGAACGCCGGTCGGAAAACGGAGCCTGCCGCCGCCGCGCGCGGGCCCCGCGGCCCGCGAAAAGGGCGCAGACTGTTCCCCTGCTTCCAAGCCGGGTTCCCCGCCCCGGCTTTTCCGGCAGGCGCCTACTCCCCGCGCACCCGATAGAAGGCGTGAGGATCGGTGGCCTGGGGATCGGTCAGGGTGGTTTCTTCGCCCTCGGCCGTGCGGGTGTCCACCGGCTGCCATTCCGCGCCGCCCAAGGCGTTTTGCTTGAGCAGGGTGTAGCGGTGGCCGGTCGCGCTCCGCACCACCAGCGAAAATTGCCCTCCGGCCATCCGCCCGCCCAGAATGGCAAACGGCTCCAGTTCGCCGCCGCCACTGGTGGCCTCCGCCACCACCCGGTAGAAACCGGCCTTGCCGGAGGCGTTCGCGTCCCGCAGCGTGGTTTGCGCCCCCGCGGCCACAACCGAGCCGACGTCGGTCCACTCGCCGCCGATTCCCGGCGTATGTTGCAGGGTGTACCGCACGCCGGCCACGCTCTCGAAGGTCACGAACCACGCCCCTTCGGCGTTGAAGCCCTGGGCGAGGATGGGGAACGGCTCCACCGACGGCCCGCCGCTCGATGCCTCCGCCACCACCCGGTAATAGCCGAACTTGCCGGCGGCGTCCGGGTCCAGCAGCGTGGTTTGCGCCCCCGCGGCCACGGCCGAGCCGACGTCGGTCCAGTGGCCGTCGAACCCGCTGGTGTGTTGCAGGGTGTACCGCACGCCGGCCACGCTCTCAAAGGTCACGAACCACGCCCCCTCGGCATTGAAGCCCTGGGCGAGGATGGAGAAGGGTTCGACCACCGGACCGCCGCCGCCGAGGCCGTATTTCCCGACCAGTTCCGCCCGCACGGCGGCCACTTCATCCGCCACCAGGCTTTCATCGTAGAACCGGATTTCCGCCAGTTGGCCGCCGAGCAGGGAGTCCGGAAGGTCCGCCGCCACGCCGCCGATGACCAGGGAAATCGCGTCCCGCGGCAGGATGCCCACCGTGCCCTCGGAGCGCGCCACCGGGCGGTCGTCCACGTACAGCCGCATGCCGCCCGCGTCCCACGTTTGGATGACGACGTGAAAGCGCCCGTCCGCCAGCGAATCGCCGTCCGCATAAACCGTGTTGTCCGGGTTGCCCGTGCCGAAGCCGGGCGCGCCGGTTTCGCTCAGCGCCGCGCCCCAACTGTTCTGCTCCGCGTCCTCCCGGGCGTTGATCACGCCGGTCTTCTGCCACCACTGCGGACCTTCGTCGCGGGTGGGATCGGCGGCGACCTTGAGCACGTAGGCGAGCGTGGCCTCGCGGACGCCGGCCAGGGGGTTGTCCGAGGCCGCCACTTCCAGCAGCGAATGATCGAAAGCCACCGCCGGCGTGCCGGCGGGGGTGGCGTCCGGAACGCCCACGGGCGGGCTCAACGCGCCGTTGGCGCGGGCCACGCGGCCCTCCTTGCTGGTCCACCGGGTGAGCTCGCCGGCTTCCACGCCCCCGGCCTCCCACGCGTCCACCAGCGATTCCGCCGCCGTCCGGCGCACGGTGACGAGCACGGAGGCCCGGTTGGTGATTTCCTCGCGAATGGCCCACAGGGTGTATTCCGTGTCATTGGCGGGGGTGACGGTCAATTGGCCGATTCCGTTGGTGGTGTGGTCGCTCACGTCGCCGATGTCGGGCGTGAGGCGCAGGGCGGCATCGGCCGCGGCCTTCCACGTCAGCGAAACGGACTCGCCGGCGGAAATCTCGGTCGCGCCGGCGGCGAAGGACTGGATCAGCCGCTCGAACTTCACCCCGTGCTCGGCGGCCAGCTCGTTGGCCAGACTCAGCGCCGCTTCGTCGGTGAAGGCCTGGTCGTAGAAGCGGATTTCCGCGATGTCGGCGGCCACGAGCTTGTCCGCCGGGGCGTGGGTGGGGGCGCCGCCGAAGGTGAGCAGCGCCGCGTCGCGGACGGCGGCGGGCGCCTCCGAGAGCGTCACGGGGTCCCAGTTGTCCAGGAAGATCTTCTGCGTCTCGCCGGCCTTCCATGTCACGGTCAGGATGTGAAACTTGCCGTCGTTCACGGAGACGCCGGAGCTGTACACCGTGCGGTCGGGCGCCCCGACGCCGAACGCGAACGCGCCCTCCGCCGTGACCGCCGTGCCCCAGTCCGCTGTTTCGCCGTCCTCGTTGGCGTCAATGACCGGAGTGTGCTGCCACCATTGGGCGCCGCCCGCCGCCTCGGAGGGGGTGTTGATCTTGAGCACCACGGCGAGGGTGAACTCGGATTTCCCGCCCACGGGATTCTCCGCCGGGTCCACATCCAGCACGGAGTTTTGAAAACGGAGCACGGGCCCGCCGGCGGGGGTGGCTTCCGAATAAAACCTGGGGCCGGCCAGGTCCGCGATCCACGCCGTGTGCCCCTGCGCGCTGTCCCAGCGCCAGATTTCCCCGCCGTCCACCACGTCCTTGATGTCCGCGGCCCGCCATTGGTCCACCAACGCGGCGGAAGCCGGCAGCGCGATCAACGCCGTGGCGAGCCAGCCCGCCAGTCCCAGTCGGTTCATCAGTCCCGGTTGTTTGAAGCGCCCGGACACGGGAGACTTTGCGTTCATGCGGGCAGGGTAAAGAACCCGCCCCCCGGCGTCCAGACGAACCTTGCCGCGCGCGGCCGATGGGGGCGACGGGCACCTGGAGCCTGCCGGAAAACGCCGGATTGGGAAACCCGGCCCACCCTCGGGGGACATTTTGCGCCCTTCGCACAGACCGCGTGCCCGCCACATGGTGGGATGTTCCACTTTTCAGACAGGCCCTTAAGAGGGGACTGCTTGCTTGGGGCAGCCCCGCCGGCATTCCGCTGAAGCCTTTTTCCCGTTCCCTGATCGCGGCCGCTTCAACGGTTTCGCGCCCCCTTTTGCTCTGTAAGGCCAAAAGGTGCCCCGTTTCATCTTTCGAGAAAAAACAAACTGCCTCCCCCGCGGTTGATATCAGGCCTCCTCTTCAGGCGCGGGCACGGGCACGGGTTCCACGTTCCAGAGGTGCTGGCAGTATTCGCGGATCGAGCGGTCGGAGGAAAAACGGCCCATCCGGGCGGTGTTCAGGATGGACTTGCGGGTCCATGTCTCGGGATCGCGCCAGGTGGCGCTCACGGCGTCCTGGGCGGCCACATACGCTTCGTAATCGGCCAGCACCAGGAAGGGATCGTCGTAGAGCAGGTTGTCCACGAGCGGACGGAAAAGATGAACGTCGCCGCCCGCCAACGCGCCGCCGGCGATGAAATCCAGGACTTCGCGCAGCGCGGGGTTTTGTTCGTAATAATCCCGGGGGCGGTGGCCGCGGGATTTGCGCTCCTGAACCTCCGGCGCCGTGAGGCCGAACAGAAAGAAGTTTTCCGCGCCCACTTCCTCGCGGATTTCCACATTCGCGCCGTCGAGCGTGCCGATGGTCAGCGCGCCGTTCAGGGCGAATTTCATGTTGCCCGTGCCGGAGGCCTCGAAGCCGGCGGTGGAAATTTGCTCGCTCAAGTCCGCCGCGGGATAGATGCGCTGCGCGTTCTTGACGTTGAAATCGGGGAAGAACACCACGCGAAGGCGGTCGCGGGTGGCGGGGTCGTGATTGACCAGTTCCGCCACTTGATTGACCAGCTTGATGATGAGCTTGGCCATGAAATAACCGGGCGCGGCCTTGCCGCCGAAGATGAAGGTGCGCTCCGGCACGTCGGCTAGAGGATTGTTTTTCAGGCGCAGATAGAGCGTCAGGATATGCAGCACGTTCAAGTGCTGGCGTTTGTATTCATGAATCCGCTTGACCTGCACGTCATATAAAGAGCGCGGGTTGATCTCGATGCCCGTGCGTTCGGCGATGACCGCGGCCAGTTTTTCCTTGGCGGTCAACTTGACGGCCCGCCATTCCTTGCGAAACGCCGCCTTGTCGGCCAGCGGTTCCAACCGGCGGAGCAGGCCCAGGTGCTTGAGCCAGCTTTCCCCGATGCGGCCGCTGATCAATTCCGCCAGGGGCGGGTTGCTGACCGCCACGAACCGGCGCGGCGAGACGCCGTTGGTGACGTTGCAGAATTTCTCCGGCCACAGCTCGGCGAAATCGCGCAGCACGGTTTGTTTGAGCAGCTCGGAATGCAACTGCGCCACGCCGTTCACCCGCCGGCTGCCCACGGTGGCCAGATTGGCCATGCGCACGAAGCGCGGTCCTTGTTCGTCAATCAACGACAGGCGGGCCACCCGCTCCTCGTCGCCGGGAAATTGCAGGCGGACTTCGTCCAGGAACCGCCGGTTGATTTCATAAATAATCTCCAGGTGCCGGGGCAGCAGGGAGCCAAACAGCGGAATGGGCCATTTTTCCAGGGCCTCCGGCAACAGGGTGTGGTTGGTGTAGCCAAACGTGTTTTGCGTGATGCGCCAGGCGGTTTCCCAATCCAGCAGGTGCTCGTCCACCAGCAGCCGCATCAGCTCCGCCACGCCGATGGCGGGATGGGTGTCGTTCAACTGCACGGCCCATTTCTCGTGAAAGCGTTCCAACGGACGGCCCTGCATGAGGTGAATGCGGAGCATGTCCTGCAAGGAACAGGAGACGAAAAAGAACTGCTGTTCGAGCCGCAGGGTCTTGCCCTGAATGATCTCGTCGTTGGGATAGAGCACCTTGGTGATGTTTTCCGACACCACCTTGTCGTGCACGGCGCGGTAATAATCGCCGTGGTTGAACGCGGCGAAGTCGAACGACTCGACCGCCTCGGCCTTCCAGAGCCGCATCCAATTACAGGTGCCGACCCGGTAGCCCAGGATGGGGGTGTCAAAGGCCTCGCCCTTGACCACGCGTTCGGGAATCCAGCGCACGCGGTAGCGTCCCTGCTCGTCCGTCCACGCCTCGGTGCGCCCGCCCAGATTGACATCGTAAGCCATGTCGGGCCGCGCGATTTCCCACGGATTGCCGAACCGCAGCCACTTGTCGGTGATCTCGACCTGCCAGCCGTCACGGATGATTTGATCGAAGATGCCGAATTCATACCGGATGCCGTAGCCGATGGCCGGCACCTCCAGCGAGGCCAGGGAATCCAGGTAACAGGAGGCCAGGCGTCCCAGACCGCCGTTGCCCAGGCCGGGTTCTTCCTCCTGCTCGATCAACGGATCCAAATCGCAGCCCAGTTCCGCGAGCGCCTGGCGCATGGCGTCGGTGATGCCCAGGTGCAGGAGGTTGGCGGCCAAGTGGGGGCCGGGCAGGTATTCGGCCGACAAATAAGAAACAATGCGCGCGTCCTGTTCGAGATACGCCTCGATGGTGCGCACCCCCTGCTTGAGCACCCGGTCGCGCACCGCCAACGCCAAAGCGGTGTAGAGATCGTTGCGCGTGGCGGTCGCGGGCACCCGGCCCAAACCGCAAAACAGGCTGTTGATGAAGGACTGCTTCAGATGGGCGGTTTCCAGGCCGGTGCGTTCGTCGCTAATCGGCAGGGGCAAGTTGCAGTCGGCCCGGGAGCCGGCAAAGGAATCAGAGTTCATCGGTGGTCTGGTGGTGATCCGTCGTCAATGCGCCCCTAAGATTCGATCTTTGGGGGCGGAAGCAAGCTCCGACTCGCAAAAATCCCCGCAGCCATGCAACTCGCCTTCTTGACGCAACCATTCCCTCACTCGCCGGACGGGACGGTCGCGGGCTTGACGGCGGCCGCGGCCGGTTCGCCGGAGAATTTCCGCCAACGCCGCCGCACGGCCTGGCCGGCGTCATCGAACAGGGAATAAAGAATCGGCACATACACCATCGTCAGGAAGGTCGAGACCAACAGGCCGCCGATGGAGACGATGGCCAGCGGCGAGAGCCGTTCCAAGCCGACCGCCCATTCCATGGCCACCGGGAGCATTCCCACCACGGTGCTGAAGACGGTCATCAGGATGGGCCGGGTGCGGATGCGCACGGCGTTGGCCAGGGCGTCGGAAACCGACTCGCCCCGTTGCCGGGCCGTGGCGACGAATTCCAGCAGCAGGATGGAGTTGTTCACCACGATGCCGCCCAGCAAAATCATGCCCATGAACGCCGGCATGCAACCATGCTTGCCGATCAGCAACAGGCTCCAAATGGCGCCGATGGCCGCGAGCGGGATGGCCGACATGATGGTCAGCGGGTGCACCCACGATTTGAACGTCGGCACCAGCGAGAAATAGAGCAGGATGACGCTCAACACGAGCGCTCCCCCCAGGCGACCAAACGATTCGTTCATTTGCTTGATCTCGCCTTCGTGACTGAGCGTGTAACCCGGCGGCAACTGCAATCCGGCCAGCGCCTTGGTGACGTCTTCCTGCAAATGGGAAACCGTCTGCCGCGCGCGATAGGCTTGAATGTCCAACGTGCGCCGCAAACCCTGCCGGGTGATCACCGACGCCACGGGCCGGCGGATGATTTGTCCCAGCTCGGCCAACGGTATTTGTCCCTTGGGCGTCTGAATCGGATAAGTGGCCAGTTGCTCGGCGTGGGCCCGCTGGGCCCGCGGCAGTTGAATCCACACCGCCAGTCCGTCTTGATTCGGAATGCGATAGATGGAGCTGGGCTGGCCGCGGACCGCCCCGGCCAGTTGCGCCACCACCACGGCGGGCGAAACTTGATAGAGCGCCAGTTTTTCCGGGTCGGCCGTGAACTGGACTTCGATCGAATCCAGCGTCCAGGAACGGCTGATGGAGGTGGCGCCGCGCAGGTTTTTGCGCAGCCGCCGCTCGATGTCCCGTCCCAGCCGGTCGAGCGTATCAAGGTCGGGTCCGGAAATCATTACATCCACCGTGGAACGAATGCTCGACAACGGCGTGGCGCCGAAATCAAACACATCAACACTCTTCAGCCCGGGAATCTTCGCGAACTCATCGCGGAATCCCTGTTCGATGTCCCAAATGGACGCCTTGCGGTGAAAGCGGTCCACCAAATGCACGGTCAGGCTCCCCTGCTGGGCCAGTCGTCCCGAGCCGAAGGAAATCACCGCCGGTTCCGAGCCGATGACCGACGAAACCGAGGTGACTTCCGGATTTTGAAAAATGATCTCCTCCATGCGCGACAGGACCTGCTCGGTCCGGGCCAGCGACGTGTTGGCGTCCATTTCATAGTTGATCTTGATGATGCCGCTGTCCATGGGAGGCATCAGGTTGCGGCCCACCAACGGCATTTGCCGCATGGAGATGGCCAGCAGGATCACCGCCGGGATCAGGAACGCCACGCGATGGCGCAAACCAAAGCCGGTCAGTTTTACATAAAAATTGCGCACCGGATCCACGGCCCATTGGTTGAACAGATAAGCCGCGCGCTCGATCCGGTTGCGCCTCCCTCCCGCGCGCCGCCGCAGGATGACCGGCGCCAGCAACGGAATCACGGTGACCGAAACCACGTAGGAAGCGAGCAACGCAATGGTCAGGGTCACGGAAAACGGCCGCAGCACGGTTTGTACATAGCCGCCGATGAAGATGATCGGCAGCAGCACCAGCACGGTGGTCGAAGTGCCGGAGAAGATGGCCAGCATCACCTCGCGCGTGCCGCCGATGACGGCCTGATGCAGGTCCACTCCTTCCTCGTGATAATGCCGCTCGATGTTTTCCAGCACCACCACGGCGTTATCAATCAACATCCCCACCGCGATGATGACCGCCGTGAGGGTGACCAGGTTGAATTCATAGCCGATCCACCACATGGCCGCGAAGGTCAATAGATAGGTGGCGGGGATCGAGATGGCGGCCAGCGTCATGCCCCGCAGGTCGGCGAGAAAGAGAAAGATCACCAGCACCGTCATGATGACGGCGTTGCGCAGCGCATCGAGCATGTTGCCCACGGAACGCTCGATGAGATCGCCCTGGGTGTCCGGGATGAAGAAATCGAGGCTGGGATAGGTTCGTTCCAGTTCCGGCAATACGCGGGCCACGTCGGCGATGGTTTGCAGCGTGAACCCGGTCACGCCCCGCTGGATGTTCAGCGCGATGGCGGGCCGGCCGTTGCCGTGGTAGGCGCTTTGCGGATCAAGCACGCCGCGCCGGATGGTGGCCACGTCGGCCAAGTGCACGTCGCCGTTTGCCCGGTGGGCCAGCGTGATCCGGCCCACGTCGGCCAGCCGCTCGAATTCGCCCGTGCGCTTGAGGAGGAATTGCGCGTCGTCGGTGATGAGCAGGCCCACCGGCTGGTTGGCGTTGAACGCCAGCAGCCGCTGGCGCACGTCCAGCGGGGTGAGATGGAATTGCGCGAGCTTGTCCCGGTCCAGCTCGACGCGCACCACCGGCTCGTGACCGCCGAACACCTCGACATTGGCCACTTCAGGCAGTTGCAACAGGCGTTCCTTGAGTTCGTTGTCCGCGAGCTGGCGCACCATCGAGAGGTCCAGCGGCGAGCCTTCCTTCGGGCGCACCGCCAGCGTCAGCACCGCCGGCGTGGCCGAGGACACCTTGAAAATCATCGGCGGACGGATGCCCTCCGGCAGCTCGGCGGTGATCTTTTGCAGGCCGTTGGCCACGTCGGTGGCCGCCGCGTCCAGTCCCTTGGAGTATTCGAACTCGACCGTCACGGCGGAGACTTCGTCCTTGCTCACCGAGGTGACCCGGCGCACCTGGTCAATGCCGTTGAGTTCCTTTTCGATGGGCCGGCTGACCTGGGACTCGACATCCTGGGAGGACGCCCCGGGATAAACCGTGACCACCGCGATCTGCGGCCGATCCGAATCCGGGAACAGATTCACCGGAATGCGGTGATAGCCCACATACCCGATCACCGCCACCAGCAAAATGACGGAGGTAATCAGATGCGGCTTCTTGAGGTAACTTTCAACGAAGTTCATGCGCGTTTCAGATGGTAAGCAGCTTGTGGTAGCACAGACTTCCAGTCGGCCAGCCGAGCGATAAAAAGAGGCAGCCTCTCCCCTCGGAAAGACGGGCGGGGTGTCCCCCCGCGCCCGCGGGACATTTCGCGGCCGGCAGCCCGTTCGGGCGGTCCGCCGGCTGGAAGCCGGCGATACGGCAGGTTGGAAACCCGCGCTACCCGTGCGGAACCTGCTTGAGAAAAGCAGGCCTTCCGGAAATGCGTGTCACGGAAGTGGCACGGTATGAAGTCCGGCACGCCGGCATTCTCAAACAAGGCACGCGTTCCGTAGCGCAGACTTCCAGTCTGCTGTGTCGCCGACTTCCAGTCGGCCAGGCGGACGATAA
>CAZRPT010000249.1:0-13907 GCA_964601985.1 uncultured Verrucomicrobiota bacterium | reverse complement strand
CCCGCGTTCGGGCCCGCGCCGCGAAACACCGAGACCGCCCCCCGGACGGCGGATGATTGCCGGGTCGGGAGGGCCCCGGTCCACGCCGGGCGACCGCGCGGCGCTTCTCCCCGCGGGCCGGCGGCCCTCACCCGGCGTGGGGGGCTGCCGCCCCGTCACCCCGGCGGCCACGGGAGAGAAGCGAACGCCCCGCCGCGTGCCCCGCCGCAATACGGCAGGCCGCCGGCCTGCGCTACGCGGGGAGCGCCTCCGCCTCATGCCAGCGGCTCCAGCAGGCTTTTCTTTCGGAACTCGGAATTCGGATTTCCGCGTTCCCGGGGCGGGCAGGCGTCATTGGAAACCATCCCGCCCGGGACGCCGAATCGGGGGGGAGGCATCATTCCTCCCCGGATTCCGCGTCGGCGAAGGGGTTGTCCCGGGAGGGGGGCGGGGCGGTTTCCGTTTCCGGGCGGGGCAGCCACCACGGCGCCAGCAGCAGGAAGCCGCCCGTTACCAGTCCGCCCAGCGCCAGCACGCCGAGCAACAGAGGCGGCATGAGGGCGCGAAAACGGTACAAAATCAGGCCCAGGGTCAGCAGCCAGGCGCCGGGAATCTGGGCGGCGAACGCCAAACGCCACGCCGCGCCCCACCCCGCCGGACGTCCCAGCAGCCAGGCATACCCCTTTGCCGGCCCGGCCAGCAGCAGGGCGATCAATGCGGCGAGTGCCGCGGGAAGGAGTCCGCCCGCGAAAAAAACGCCCGCCTGAACCCACGGTCGCCACGCCCCCCAGAGCGACTCCACGGTGTCCCGGTCCAGGTCAATCACGTATCCGGGCGGATACGGCAGGCGCAGGCAGCCCGGCAGGCATGAGATCCAGCAGGCGTTTGCGGTCAGCTCGATTTGCACGTCCGCCGCCTGCACGGACGGATCCCGCGCCACCGGATCCACCACGAGGGCCAGCCATTGGTTGTCCGCCAGCACCATCCGGTCCGCGTTCGGCCAGATCAACCAGCCGTCGTCAATCCGCGCCCGGTCCGGCAGCGCCGCGATGGCCTCTTCGAGGGCGGGAAACCAGGCCACCCGCGCCACGTACGCGGTGGCCCCGGCCAGCAGGCCGACCGTCAGCGCCAGCGCCAGCGCGAAACGCCCGCGTCCGCCCACGGCCAGCCGCGCCGCCCGGGCGGGCGTCCACGGCATGACGGGGCCTTCCGCGGCCGACTGGCGGGTCTCGGTTTCCATGACCGGCCCCGGCCGGGATTACTCCTGCGCCGGCGGCGGCGGGGGCGGCGCCGGGGGCGCGCCGGGCTTCTGGGGCGGGGGTTGCACGATCAGCGGCACCGGGAAGCGGATCTTCATCAGGTCGTCCACCAGCACTTCGAGGTAATACACCCCCGAGGCGGTGAACTCGACCTGGGTCAGCATCGAGACGTTGATGGCGTGGTGGGTGGCCTCCTTGAGGGCGAACTTGATCTGGCTCTGGCGCAGGACGGTGTTGCCGTCGGGCGCGACCAGGCGGACCTGCTCGGTGAACTGGCCCACGCCGGCGGTCCAGCGGTTGAAGACACACAACCGCGCGGCGGTGATGGGCAGTTTCGGCACCCGGATCAGGCCGATGACGCCGATGATGATGAAGTTGCCGGTGACTTCCTGGCGGACGTCCTCGCACAACAATGAAGCCTGCAAATCAGGCAGAATACGGGTCGGTTCCATAAAATGTTAAAAAAGGGAGGGGCGGTTCAGGCGGCGGCCCGCTCGGCGGCGCGCACGGTGTTTTGCATCAGCATCGCGATGGTCATCGGCCCCACCCCGCCCGGGTTGGGCGTGATGCGACCGGCCTTCGGCTGCACGGCGGCGAAGTCCACGTCGCCCACCAACCGGCTGCCCTTCGGGGCGGACGGGTCCGCGACGCGGTTGACGCCCACGTCAATCACCACCGCGCCTTCGCGGACCATGTCGGCCCGGACGAACTCCGGCACGCCCATCGCGGCGATGAGGATGTCCGCCCGCCGGCAATGGGCCGCGATGTCGCGGGTGCGCGAGTGGCAGACGGTGACGGTGGCGTCGGCGCGGTCGGATTTCTGCACCAGCAGGGCGGCCATCGGTTTGCCGACGATGTTGCCCCGCCCGAGCACGACCACCTCCGCGCCCCGCAAGGGCACCTTGCTCCGGACCAGCAGCTCGACGATGCCCGCCGGCGTGCAGGGCACGAACCCGCTGGTATCGCCCAGCATCAGCTTGCCCACGTTGACCGGGTGGAAGCCGTCCACGTCCTTTTCCGGCCGCACGGCGGAGTACACCCGGCGCTCGTCAATCGGCGGCGGCAACGGCGCCTGCACCAGGATGCCGTGCACGGCGGGATCGTCGTTGAGCCGCGCGATCAGCGCCAGCAGCTCCGCCTCGGGCGTTCCCTCGGGCAGCACGTGGGTGGCCGACCGGATGCCGAGCTTCGCGGACATCCGCTCCTTCATCCCCACGTACACCTTCGAGGCGGGATCCTCGCCCACCCGCACAAAGGCCAGCCCGGGCTCGACGCCCCGCCGGCGCAACGCCGCCACCCGCGCGGCGGTTTCCTCGTGGAGTTCCGCGGCAATTGCCCGCCCGTCAATCAAGTTGTCCGGTTTCATCGAAAACAAGCCGGCGCGCGCGGCGGGGTTTTGAATTCGGAAAACGTCCGAGCCCGCGCGTCGCAGCGCCCCGCCCCATTAGCGGGCAGCGCGTCGCGGGTGTCAATGCCCGCCGGCCGGACGGATGAGGGGGCGGGGTCAGCCCAGCCCCTCGAAGGGGCGGTTGCCGAAACCGCCGGAGTCGGCGGGCGGCGAGGATTCCGGCGGGCCGGAGGCGGAAGTCTCCTCTCCCTCGGCTTCCATGACCAGGGCCGAAGGGTCCGGCGGGGGCGGCAGTTCCTCCTCGCTGTGGGGCCGGGGCGCCCGCTTGTTGCGCGGGAGGGGATTGACGATGGCGTTGACGTTGCGCCCGGCGCGGCGCGGCGGCTGGGGCGAGGTGCCGTAGGGCGCCAGCGCCTCGATGAACCGCTCCATGACCTTCATGCCGACCTCGGGATGGGCCATCTCGCGACCGCGAAAGCGCAGGCTGACCTTCACTTTCATGTCGTCGCAGAGGAACTCGATGGCCCGTTCGAGCTTGAACTGGAAGTCGTGCGGGTCAATGGAGGGCCGGAGCTGGATTTCCTTGACCTTGCCGACGTGCTGCTGGGCCTTGCGGGATTCCTTCTGCTTCTTGGCCTGCTCGTAGCGGAACTTGCCGTAGTCCACGATCCGGCAGACCGGCGGCTGGGCATTGGCGGCCACTTCCACCAAATCCATGCCCTGGGCGCGGGCCCGGTTGATCGCTTCGTGCAGCGAGAGAATGCCGAGGGGTTGACCCTCCGGTCCGATCACGCGGACTTCGCGGGCGCGAATGCGCCCGTTCATCCGAACTTTGGGACCCGAAGAATAACGACGTGAAGATCGAGGACGCCTCAAACCGCCCTCCTCCGATGAGGGTTAATCATGCGTTGCTACGCGCTGTCTGCCGTGTGATTTCGGTCATCACGTCGCCCTGTATGCCGGTCGGCGGCGCGGCTGGCAAGCGAAATTCGCCGGAAAATCAGTTTTTTCCGCCGGTTTGCCGCTCGGGCCGTTTCAAGGTGTGCAGTTCCACCCAGCGGGTGTTGTACCGGGCCATCACTTCGTCCGCCGGCAGCTTCGGCCGGGGCTGGCGTCCGTAGAGCTGATCGTTCATGCCGTGCCACGGCAACGGCTCCACCAGCCAGCCCAGATGGACGTGGAAATCCGAGTCCTTGTCCCAGCCGACGTTGTAGAGGAAGAAGCTCCGCTCCGTGCCGGGCGGCCGGGGCGGGAGGCGGTCGGCGGCGAACTTCAGGGTCAGCTCGTCCCCGCCGTTGAGCAGGGCGAGGGCGTTGTCGCTTTTCGCGATCAATTCGTCCACCGGGCCGTAGCGGGTGCACCAGCCGGTGGGGGTGATGCGCCAGGGCGGGGTTTGGAAGACCCGCTCGTACACCGGCGTGAGCGGCTGGTCCCACGGCAGGTCGGCGAACTCGCTGAAGCCGCGCCAGTGCAGGTCCGTGTAATCCGGCGCGAGCCGGGTGATGCGGGTGTCGCCCTCGAGCCGCCGCTCGAACAGGGCGATGCGGTCCCAGTGAATCTCGAAGGCGGTGGTCAGCCGCAGCCGTTCGCTGCCGGGAGGCAGCTTGCCGGCCAGGTTGATCAGGATGGTCTTGGTCCGCCCGGACGGCGCGCCGACCGTGACGGGCACCTCCCGCCAATGGCCGGCGGGGGCCTCGACCTCCAGTTTCGGGAACGGGAACGGCAGGCGCGGATCAATGGCCGCCGAGATGTTGGCCATGCCGCCGCCGAACCGCAGCCAGCCGGTCAGGGCCAGCACGAGGGGGCGGTTGGTGGCCAGCGGGCCGAAGTCGAGAACCACCCCGTAGGGCTCGGCCAGGCCGCGCAGTTGCGGCTCGCGCAGCTTGCGCGGGGAAAGCATCCGGTGATCCACCTGTTGCAGGCGCGCGGTCACGTCGCTGCCGTCCAGCCGGGTGGCCGAGAGCAGCGGCACGCGGTTTTGCAGCGTCCAAAGCGTGCCGCGCGGGAACGGCCCTTTTGGACGCAGCTTGTCGGTGGTGTGGACCTCGGTCCCGGCCGGGTGGTCCACCACCACGAGCTTGGATTCGTCCAGGTAAAGCACCTCGCGCAGCTCCTCGGTGATCTGCACCACGTAGCAGCCGTCGCGCGGCTGGAAATCCTCCGGCCCGCCCAGGGCGAGGTATTCGAACGGGTCGGCCTCGATGAAGACCCCTTCGGCCACCGGCAACCCCATCGGCGAGGAGCCCAGCATGTCCGAGATGAAGCGGAACCGTTGGCCGTCCCACGCGTAGGCGTAGGGGCAGGAACCGCCCGGGATGACCGGCTCGAAGAGGTTCAACGGCTCGGCGGGATCGGGCGTCACGTCCACCACGCTGGAGGGGATGTCGAACCAGCGGGCCACCACGGCGTCGAGTTTGTCGTGCCGCCCCACGCCGATCTCCGCCGGCAGGGAATGGATGGTGCGATGCACCTTGAAGGCGCCGCTGGCCACCTCGATCCGGATGCCCAGCCCGCTGGCGTTCGAGCGGTTGCCCAGCAGGCGGAGCTTGAGCTGGTGATTGGCGTTGCCGCCGTCGTTGCGAAACAGCCGCAGGCCTCCGCCCGTCACGGCCACGGCCAGGTCGGTGTCGCCGTCCCGGTCGAAGTCCGCCGCCGCGAGCCCGGCGATGGCCACGTCCGCCAGCGCGCTCAGGCCCAGCGCCCCGGTGCGGTTGGTGAAGCTCCCCTCGCCCAGGTTGCGCCACACCTGCACCCCCCGCCCGGCGGCCAGCAGGTCCAGCCAGCCGTCGTTGTCGTAATCCACCAACGCCAGCCGTCGCAGCTCCGGCACTGTCACCGGCAGCCGCCGGAACTGGTCAATGCCGCCCAGCAACAGGTCCACGTGGTCCGGGCCGCCCACGAACAGGTCGGTCCGGCCGTCGTTGTTCACGTCGCCGAGGGTCAGCACCGTGCCTTCGAGCCGGCCGGGGGGCAGGTTGGTGGCCACCAGCGGGCCGCCGCGGATTTTTTGCAAATACAGCGGGCGATCCCCCTCCCGCGCCACGAACACGTCCAGCAGGTCGTCGTTGTTCCAGTCGTCAATGAACAACTGCGTCAGCCCGTGGAGGTTCGCCGGCACGCCCGAGGTGGCGGTGACGTCCTTGAAGTACATGTTGCCCAGGTTGCGCAGCACCCGCAGCCCGCCGCCGTCCGGCAACACCGCCAGGATGTCCAGCTTGCCGGTGAAATCGAGGTCCACCAGACCGGCGTCGCGGGCCTTGAGTTTCGCGTTGCGGAGGCCCGAGGCCACGGTGAAGTCCCGCGCCGCGCCGTTGGTGGCGAACCGGAAGATTTGCGAGCCGGCCTCGCCCACCACCAGCACGTCCTCGAAGCGGTCATTGTTGAAATCGCCCACCAACACCCGCTCAAAGGGCGCGTTGGTCCGGGGTTTCCATCCCTTTCCCAACGGCGTGAAGCGGCCTTTTTGGTTCGCCAGCAGTTGGAAGCCGTTCGTGCCGCGGGTGACGAAGAGGCTGTTGCGCCCGTCCCGGTTGTAATCCAGCACCGCGAAGGGCGCGCCGTTCCCCGCCGCGGCATCCCCCAGCGCCTCGGCGGTGATCTCCGCGAACTTGACCGCGACGCCGGCGGGATCGGGCTTGAGGATGGGGGTGGGCGCGCGGACCTCGGTGTGGACGCAGCGTTCGTAGGTCTCGGGGCCCACCGCGGCGCCGGGTTTGTTCGGCAGGGCGGCGTGGAGTTTCATCTCCTTTGCGCCCTCCGCCTGCTGGCCGGAGCGGAGCAGCAACTGGCCCAGCCGGTAATGCGCCACCGGGTGTTGGGGATCCTGCTTGACGGCCTCGCGATAGGCGTTGATGGCGTCGGTGGTCTTGCCCAGTTTCTCGTAGGCCTGACCCAGCAGGAAGTTCACCGCCGCCACCTGCCGGTTCAAGTCGCGCGAGGTCAGGAACATCTTCACCGCCTCCTCGGGCTGGTTCAGCCGCAGTTGGGCGCAGCCGGCGATGAAATACGCCGCCGCCGAATTGCGGTCGTATTCGAGCACCTTGCGCGCGTCGGCCAAGGCGGCCTGCGCGTCGCCGGCCAGCAGGTGGGCGTTGGCCAGATTCAAGCGGGCGTCCAGCCGGGTGGGATACAGCGCCACCGCCTCCTGAAAGACCTCCACCGCCTTGGCCGCCTTGCCCTGGTCGTAGTAGTTCTTGCCGCTGTTCATCAGCTCGGCGAAGCGCGCCTCCCGATTGGGCGCGGCGGCCGGGGCGCCGGCGGTCGAGGGGGATTCCGCGCCGCCGCCGGATGCTTCCGATTCGGCGGGCTGTCGGGAGCAGCCGCCCAGCAGGACCACCCCGCAGGCCACCGCCCAGCCCCAACACCGGCGGTTCCGGACGGCGTTCCGCATTGTCCCGGACCACTGCCGCCCCATCACACTCCATTGTCGGAAAACCATGCCCGCAGCATGCCGCCGCCGGTTCGCGCCGACAAGACGGAAGACGCCTTCACGAGCGGAGAAATCGCGGGAATTTCCCCGGGGTCCGGGAGGCGTTTTGCGTCCGCGGTGGGCGGCCTTCTTCCGCCGACCCGCGCCGGGGCTGGACATGCCGGAGGACAGTCCTTATCAACTTCCGGAGTCGGGCAATTGAAACGCATCGAAATCATGGCCAAGGTGAACGTGGAATTCGAGTGCCGCTGCTTCAAACAAAGCGCGCACCAAAACGGCGTGGAGCATCCCACCTTTGACGAGGCGCAAGCCCGGGCCCGGGAGATGGCGGCGGAGATGGCGGCGCAGTTCTGTGGAAAACACAAATTCGGCGTGAAACCGGACGGTGATGACGTGCTGATCACCGTCGAACTCACGGAGCCCGCCGAATGAACCGCCGCCTCCTGCGCTCCGGTCGCGGGGCCGGCCTGCTGCTGGCCGCGAGTTGCTGGTGGGGGGCGGGCCTCCTTCCCGCCGCCGAAACGCCCCTCGAATACAGCACCCGGGAAAACACGCTCCGCTGGTTCGAGAGCGCGCGCCTCGGGGTGTTTCTCCATTGGGACGCCCGCTCGGCCTGTCACAAGATTCACCCGGACGGCGACCGGGATCTCGACGTGCGGCCGCTCGCCAAAAAGATGCAGGAAATCGCCATGTGGGGGGAGCATCCGCGGCCGGGCCGGCGGATGCCGTGGCAGGATTGGAACCCGCGCCGGTTCGACGCCCGGGCATGGGTGGACCTCATCAAGGCCTCCGGCGCGCGCTACCTCTGCTTCACCACCATGCACGCGTGGTCCTGGTCGAACTTCGACCATCCGGCCACCCGGTTCGACATCATGAGCACGCCCTTCGGCCGCGACGCCGCGGCGGAGCTGGGGCAGGCGGCCCGGGAGCGGGGCGTCGCCGTGTTCTGGTACTACAACATGTTCCCCGCCAAACACATCCAGGACAACGCCACCCGCTCGAAGCTGTTTTGGTCCCTGGCCGAGGGGAAGCTGAAAGCAACGCGCGACTGGGAGGCCTTTCGCAAGGCCGGGCTTCACGCCCTGGTGACGCAGCCGGAAAAATACGGCCGGGTGGCCGGCATTTGGTGCGACGGCGGCGGCACCTTCACCCCGGAAGGCGCGAAAGGGTTCTACGCGACGATGCGCGCCGTGCAACCGTGGCTGATCTTCTCCCCGCGCCACGGCCATCCCCGCATGCCCAGGGACTACCGCGTGCCCGAGCAAAAACTGCCCCGCGTCAACTGGCGGACCCAGCAGGAAATGACCCTGCCCCTCGAATCCGATTTGTGGTTCTGGGCGCTGGGCAAGGAAGCGAACACCAAGGACGCGGAATACGTCATCCAGACGCTCATTCAAACCGCGACCCGCGACGCCAACCTGATGATCAACGTCAGCCCCCGGGGCGACGGCGCGATTGATTCCACCCAGGCCAGAACGCTGCGCGGGCTCGGCGCCTGGACCCGGACCTGCGGAGAAGCGATCTTCGGCACCCGCGCCGGTCCCTACACGCCGGGACTCTGGGGAGGCGCCACCCGCGCCGGGCATCGCGTTTACCTCCACTTCACCCAGCTTTCGCAGGACGGGAGCTATTCGTTGCCGCCGCTGCCCTCGTCCGTCCGCTCCGCCCGGCTTTTGGGGGGCGGACCGGTCTCCTGCCGCCAGACCCCAAAGGCCCTGCGCATCCAGCTCGATCCGAAACTGGCCACCGACAAAAACGTCGTGGATCGGATCGTGACGCTCGAACTGGCGGACGACGCGTGGGCCATGCTCCCGGCGGCGCTGATTCCCCCGGCGCGCGCGGAGCGGCCGATCGCCGCCACCGCCACCGCCTCCTCCGAAAACCGCTATCGCCGCCCCAGCGGCAGATGGGTGACCGACGCCGCCGGCCGGGTGACCGCCGACAACGGCGAGCACGGCGCGTGGTCGGCCTCCGAACCGTGGTCCGACGCGGGCCTCGATTCCCGCCCGTGGTTGATGTTGGATTTCGGCGCGGACCAACCGCTCCGGACGGTCTGGGTGAAGGAATTTCACTCCCGCGTCCAGGAGTTCGTCCTCGAAGCCCGGGCCGCCGAAGGCGAATGGCGGCCGCTGTTCCGCGGTCACCGCCTGAATCATCTCAGCTACCGGCTGGCCCGGCCGATGGCGGCCCGCTTCGTGCGGCTCCGCTTCCCGAAATGCGCCGGCGGCGCGCCCCAAATCGCCCAATTCCGCTGCTACAAAGACCCGTCCCCATAGCAACCGGCGTTTTCCGACAGGCTCCGAGAGGAAAAAAACTGCGGATCAGCGAATCCCTCCCCCTCACCGCGGCGATTGCGGGGGGTGAGGGGTGGATTTCAGATTTCGGGATGCGGATTTTTCTTCGGCCCTCGATCTCCTCCGTAACGCAGCTTCGAGCGGTTTACAATCCAAGGAAAAAGGACAAAATCAAATTCAACATGGCGTTGGTTATAACATTGCTGGTGGATTGGATTCCGACAACGCTGATTTCCGTTGCGCGAATCCGATTCCGGGAGGTGGCTTGGATTTGAGCCGAAAATATACCTTCATTCGGCCAACAAACGTCAGCGAAACAAGAAAGGTGAAACATGTGTAAAAAACTCAGGCGGGCGACTTGGTGGAGCGGGGCGTTGATGGTGCTCCTGGCCGTCCCGGTGGTTGCCGGGCCCGTGGGGTGGTGGCGGTTTGAGTCTGCGCCTCCCGGCGCGGTGGTGCGGGATGCCAGCGGCGGGGGCAACGACGGCCGGTTGCGCGGCAACACGGAACCGACGCCGGGCAGAGTGGGCCGGGCGGCGCGCTTCACGAGCCGGGAGGATGTGGTGGTGCCGCACGCCTCCCGTGCGCTCCGACCGGCTTCGGTGACGGTGGCGGCCTGGGTCAAGGTGGATCCCGACCTGAAGCAGCCCGGTTGGGTGGCCGCGCAGGGCGACAATTACGGGCTGGTGGTGAATCGATATGACGATGACGGCGTGTTCTTCTACGTTTACGACGGCCAAGGCTGGAAAGGCGCCAATTCCGGGGATGTCGCCATCCGCGACGGCCGCTGGCATCACATTGCCGGCGTGTTCGATCAGCGGGCCGGTCGGCTTTATGTCTATAAAGACGGCGTGCGCGTGGGCCGCGAGGCGGCCGGCGGCTCCCTCGTCTATAAGCTGGGCGATGAATTTACGATTGGTTCCATGCAGGGCGGGCGCCACTTCCGCGGCGCGATTGACGAGGTGCGGGTTTATGATCGCGTGTTGACCCAGGCGGAGATGGAGACCGTGGCGCTGTGCGAGCCGCCCACGGACGCCCGGCCTCCGTCAGCGCCGGTAAAAAACTCGGGCCCCGTGCCGGTCGGCGTGGTGTTTCAGAAGGAAACATTGCGGCGGGTGGGCGACCACGGCGACAACTGGTGCCTGACGTGGGCGGCGGATGATTCGCTGGTAACATCCATGTGTGACGGCGACTGGCTGGGACAGGGACACGGCTGGCACAATCACCTCTATCGCATCTTGGGCGGGCCGGCTCCTTTCCAGCGGCAGGAGATTCCGCAATATCCCGATCTGTCGGGGAAGGAGGGCAG
The DNA here is from genome assembly GCA_964601985.1 of uncultured Verrucomicrobiota bacterium. Taxonomy (GTDB): domain Bacteria; phylum Verrucomicrobiota; class Verrucomicrobiia; order Limisphaerales; family J093; genus J093. The sequence continues at coordinate 3,289 of CAZRPT010000249.1, read as the reverse complement.
TTGGTTTGGCTACGGTATCGTCAGCGTGGACGGCATCTTGTACTCGGTCATTTCCAAAACCCCCGGCACCTCGTGGTCGGGCCCGTTTCGGGGCATCAAGCTGCTGAAATCGCCCGACCACGGCCGGACCTGGTATCGGGTGAACCGGCGGGGCGGGGAACGCCGGTTGGGGCCGAAAGCCCCGGCTCGCAACCTGGTAAACCAGGAAGAGATGTTTTTTCTGGAAGAGTTCGGCCTGCCGCATCAGAAGCAACCGGCCTATCCGTTTTCCTATCTGGACTTCGTCCAGTGCGGCAAGGACAACGCCGCGGCGCGGGATGACTATCTTTACATTTACTCGCCCGAAGGCGCCCATGCGCACAAGCTGCTGCTGGCCCGCGTACCCAAGGACCAACTGGGCGTGCGCGCGGCATGGGAGTATTTCGTGCGGTATGACGACAACGGGCAACCGGTCTGGACCCGCGACATCCGCCGGCGCGGTTACGCTCATGTTTTTCCGCGCGCCAGCCGGAAAGGAGACTGTTTCGGCTGGTATTCGTGGCTGCCGTCCGTGGTCTGGAACGAAGGACTGGGTCTGTATATCATGGTCAACGGCGGCACCTATGCCGGTCACAAGATGACGGCGTCGGACGCGGATTATTACGACGCTTGGATGCACACGCGCACGGGCAGCCTCGGTTTCTGGTGGTCCCGGAAGCCTTGCGGACCGTGGCATCGGTTTTACTACACCGATTATTGGACGGTGGATGACCCGGGCAACCGAACTTATCAGCCGAAGCTTTCGCCGAAATGGATCAGTGCGGACGGGCGGAAAATGGTACTCATCTGGTCGGACGCCATGAGTGACGCGGAGGGACATTCGCACACGGTGAATTACAAATGGAACCAGATGCGGATTCGGTTGCGGGTCAAGTGAGATTGCGGCGTGCGCCTTTGGGGCCGCCGATGCGTCCGCTCTCGGCGGTGGCGCTCCGTTGAGGCTGGTCTCGCGTGGAGCGGATTGAACCGGTTTTTCGGTCTGACGGCGCTTCGCGGAGGAAACCCTTTTCCGAAGCGCGGCTCCGTCCTCCCGCTCGCCGAGCAGGCGGCCGCGCCTCTTCCGACCCCGCTGCTGATAACGCCATTTTATCCGTTTCTGATACTCGGGTTTGCTTGTTGGGCTCATTGTGGCCTCATCGTTCATTCCGATGTCATGCTATTGAGGCAACGATCCCCCATTTTCCCGTTTCTCCGGTGTCTTTTATGAGGCAATTCGTTTCCCTTCCGGCGGACGAATGAAGATTGGCAGCACGGAAATCCGACTGATACACTGGGCGGCGAGGTTGCTCCTCGCGGAGAACCCCGTGCGTTTGCCCGATGTCACACGATCAGTTTGCCAGCAATTTTGCGCGAACTCCGGCCTCCCGGAGGCGGCGTAGTCGCGTGCCGCGCGGTCCCACGTTCAGCCGCCGGGGACGAAAACGGGCAACGTCCCCATTGCAGGACGCCACGCGGAAGCTGCTGTTCTTCGCGTTGGTTTTTTCCCCGTGGGCGGCGGCTTCCGAGCCGGCTTGGGCGCTGTGGACCCTCAACGGAGCGGGGTTCCTCCTGTTTCTGATCCAGACGGCCCGCTGGCTGGATCGGCGGGGCATCGCCGATTCGGCGCTCGACGACGCCCCCCTCTCCAATCGCTGGGTGGGGTGGACCTTGGCGGGCGTCGTGGGGTTCGTTCTGCTGTGGTGCCTGATCAGCGCGCTCAATGCCCGCGGGCAGGCGAACGTGACCTCCGGAACGTGGCAGGCATATGCCCATTACGTACCGTGGCTTCCCCACAGTTTCGACGGCCCCGCCACTTGGAAGGCGTTTTTCCACGGCGTGGCGTTGGCGGGCTTTTTCTGGGGGACCCGAAACTGGTTCATCACCCGCGTGCTGCCCGACGGCTCCGACTCAACCGAGAATACCTCGACCGATCCGCACCGGAAACGTCGTCGGTCAAAAACGCTGCCGCAACCCTTGCAGGAGCTGCTCTGGCTGCTGGGCATCAGCGGCGCCTTGCTGACGGTGGCGGCCCTGCTGCAACGCACCACCCCCACGCTCCGGTTGCTGGGAATTTTCGAGGATCCCTTGGGGCGTGACGGCCTGACTCATTTCGGCCCCTTCGGTTATCGCAACAACGCGGCTCAGTATCTGGGCATGATCTGGCCGCTGGTGCTGGGATTGTGGCTGTTTGGCGGTCCCAAACGCCGGCGCCGGCTGGTCAGCGCTCCCGACCGTATTGGTGGTTCGCCGAAAATCCTGCTGGTCTTGTGCGGCCTGCTCGTCCTGGGGGGCACGCTGGGCACCCTCAGCCGGGGCGGTTGGGGCGTGGCGTTGCTGACGGTGGTGGTGGTGGGCGCCGTCGCGGTGGCCAAATGGTTTCCGCGCAATCCCCAATGGACCTGGCTGGGCGCCCTCGCCATGGCGGCAACGCTCGGAGGGGTGTTCTGGGTGGCGTGGCCGGCTGTTAAGAGCCGGTTTCAAGGACAGTTTGACGCCCTTCCCCTCAACCATCCGGAAGGTTTGGATGAATTCACCCTCGCGGGCACTCTCGATCTAAAACGATGGCAAGAAACCGGCAGGGTTTTTTTAGGATTGTTTCCTAGACGTCAGATTTTTTCGGGAGCACCTCGCACAATTTACGCTTACGTTCGGCTAGGTGAAAATGGTTATCTTTCAATTTCTTTTTGGAACGAAGAACATCAGTTATGCCGAAGAATTCGGGTGCCCGATCTTTTTCAAAAAGTAAAAAAATCCAAGCTGGAATTGGCAATCGTTTATCGCGAAGGATTACGCGTGTTCGCCAATGGACATTTGCTAACTTATGCCGAACCACCAAAGGGAAATCAACCCCAATGGCCACAACGGTTCAGCGGAAATTATGTAAAAAACTTCGGACGTTACGTTTCAGGCGGGCCCCGATGTCGGGGTTTTGATCGGGTGGCGGTTTGGGACCGCGCCATTCCATTTCAGCAAGTTTCTGATTGGCTGCTAAATAAAAATACGGTGCCCTCAATACCTGAACCGATTTTTGACTTTGATTATCAAAACTTGGCAGTGGGAACTTTGCTGTGGTTTAAGGAAGGCACCTTGCTCAGTCGAAGCCAGGTATGGGCCAGCGCCTTGAAAATGACCCGGCTGGCTCACTGGCCCCGAGTCCTGGGGGGCGGGCCCGGGGCGTATCCGGGTTGTTACGCCGTAAGCCCGGCCCGGCTGCCCGGACTGAAGGAATTGCATGTGCACAACGACTATTTGGAATTTCTGTTGACGTTCG
>CAZRPT010000248.1:0-29208 GCA_964601985.1 uncultured Verrucomicrobiota bacterium | reverse complement strand
AACTTGCAGGAAGGGACAGCAGCCGCCCCCTGTAGGCCGGGTCGCCTGACCCGGCATTTTCCGACCGGCTCTGAGCAATACCACTTGGGCGGTTGCGACGTGCTGCGCGTTACCGGCAGCATGATCGCCGCCCTGCGCGCGGACGCGGCTTTTTGCGCGCGCTGGAACGTGTTCCCCCTGCTGGACATTCAGACCGGCGACCGCGTGATGGCGGCGGAAACCTGAACACGCCACCATCCGGCGGGGATTTCCGTTTTCGCTCCTTGCCCATTCGACGAAGCCGGCTACGCTCAACGGTCATGAAAGCACCTCGTCGCACGCTGGCGGCTGATTTCCCGGCGGCCGGCTTCACCTTGATCGAGCTGCTGGTCGTGATCGCGATCATCGCGATTCTGGCCGGCATGCTGCTGCCCGCCTTGAGCAAGGCCAAGGCCAAGGCCACCGGCATCGTGTGCATGAACAACGCCCGCCAGCTCGGCCTGGGCTGGATCCTTTACGCGCAGGACTATCGCGACATCGCCCTGGGGCCGGACCGCTCCCCGATGGCGCTCGCCTGGTGCGAAGGAAGCGCGTACCGCCTGCCCGACGCGGTGGATTACCGCTACATCACCAACAGCCCCACCTACCCCTACCTCAGCAGCCGTGAGGTGTTCCACTGCCCCGCCGATCAGGCCGGCCTCGAATACCAGGGCCGGATCGTGCTCCGCAACCGCAGTTATTCCATGAACGCCTTCATGGGCGACACCCGCCGGCGCTGGACCAAGAATCACGAGGATGTTTACCGCACCGTCAAAAAGCTCAGTGATCTGACCGCGCCCGGCCCGACGGCGATCTACATTCTGATTGACGAGCACGAGAACAGCATCAACGACTCGCACTTCTTCCCCTTCAACAACCTGCGCGCCTACGATTCCCGCTGGCTGGACGCCCCCTCCGGCCGGCACGGCGATGCCGCGGGCATGACGTTCGCCGACGGACACTCGACGATCCACAAATGGAGCAGCGACCTCTCCCGGGTGAAACGGCAAGGCGGCGTGGTGATCCCCAACAACATCCGCTTCCTCCCCAACGCCACCGAAGGCGATCACACCTGGTTTCGCGAACACATCGCCCCCTGGCGATAAACCGCCGCTCCGTCTTGCCTGCTCGCGCGCCGCCGACTGACAGAGGGCATCACGACGGCGCGCTTCGTTTCTTCCCGCTTTGGAAGAATGCCGCGTATTTTGTCCCCCTTCATCCGCAAAGGGGGAACTGTTTTCGGTGCCGGGTTCAAAACATGGCCCCGGCCCAAGAACGAAGCTTCGGCAAAGTGGACTCAAGGCCGGGAAAGCGACCCGAAAAATGAACGCGTCCGGCGGAAAACCTTGCTTCGCCCCCGGCGGCGGGCTAAAGCCTTTCCCCGTCCGCCCGCCATTGCCTTCCCGGTTGAAGGCCATCCTTGGTCGCGGGCCGGCGCGAAAACCGACACGAGCATTTTGAAGCAAGACCGTATGAAACGACGCCATTTCATCGCCACCTCCGCCACGGCCGTTCTGGGATGGACCGCCGCCCGTCCGGCCCGAGCCGGCTTGTCCCCCGCCCGCAAGGACCTCATCGAGCTGAGGACCTACCACTTCGCCTCCCCGGCAAAACAGCGGGCGTTCGAGGCCTTCCTGGCCGATTGCGCCATCCCGGCCCTGAATCGCGCCGGCGTAAAGCCGGTCGGCGTCTTCAAACTGCTGAAAGCCGACAACCCGAAACTCAAACTGGAAACCGACAGCACCGATCTCCGGGTGGTGTTGCGCCACTCCTCGATGGAATCCGTGCTCACGCTGACCGCCCGGCTGGCCGGGGACGCCGACTTCACCGCCGCCGGCGCGGACATTCTGACCGCGCCCAAAGACGACCCCGCCTACACGCGGTTCGAAAGCTCCCTGATGCTGGCCTTCGACGGCCAGCCGCGCGTCGAAGTGCCCCCGTTGGCTCCCACGCGGGTGCTGCAACTGCGCACCTACGAAAGCCACAACGACGAACGCGCCCTGAAGAAAATCGCCATGTTCAACACCGGCGGCGAACTCGCGATCTTCCGGCGCTGCGGCATGCCGCCGGTCTTTTTCGGGCAATCGCTCATCGGGGACAAACTCCCCAATCTGACCTACATGCTGAGCTTCGAAAACCCGGAAGCCCTCAAACGCGGCTGGGGCCGTTTTGGCAAGGATCCCGGCTGGCAAAGCCTGCGCCGGGATCCCGCCTACCAGGACACCGTGTCGCGCATCACCAACCTCATCCTCCGCCCCGCCCGCGGCTCGCAAATCTAACCCTCCGCCGCCGTGAAAGCTCCCCCGCGGCCGCCCGGTCGGATCCCCAACACGGGCTGACGACGGGAGGAAATCCGAAGTCTGAAAGAAATAAACCGCCTCCGGCGCTACGGCGGGGGGGCGTTGCCGGCAGGGGGCGGAAGCGTTGGAGCGGGATTATTTCACCAATTCGACGGAGCCGAGGCGGTAACGGTGCTGGCCGTCGCCGTGATCCAAGGGGAGGGCCAGTTGCGGGGTGCCGTCCCGTTGGCCCACGGACAGATACAGCGTGCAGGAACCGGGCTTGACCGTCCGGGAGAAACGGCGCGGTCCATCCTCATGGACCCGTCCCACCGTGCCGGTGATGATTACGGTTTGGGTGGGGGCCTGGTCCGGCGGGCCGGGTTCGAGGTCCCGTACGTTGAAGGTTTCGTTCACGTGCACGGAAACGATGCCGCCTTGGGCGTCCTTGAAGGTCAGCGCCACGAAGCCGCCCGGATAACAGGGCGCCACGCCGGCGTTGGCCCAGATCGTGCGCACGGTGAACGGTTGTCCCCGCGTGACGCGGGCCGGCCAGCGGGCTTCGCGCAGTTGCAGGCGGTAGCCCAGCCGGCGGTTGATGCGCCGGATGGTTTCACGATTCGCTTCCAGAAACTCGCGGGGCCACCAGTGAATCGAAAGATAACTCGCGTGGTAGTCCTCGACCGCTTGCACCAACAAATCACCGCTCCACGCCTTTTTCCGCACCGAGGGGCCGTAGTGTTCATGTTCGAGGATCACCGGCAGACGCGGCCAGAAGGCCTGGGCCAGTTCGGCGTGGAACCACGAATGCGGCGGCGGTTGCACCAGGATGCTGTCGTCGCGCAGGGTCACGCCGTGGGTCAGGGCGTAATCGGTCAGGGGTGCCCGCGCCCCGCGCCGGTCCGGTCCGATGAAGTCATCATTCAACGCGAGCAGGGTGTGGGGGAAATGTTTGCGGTACAGGTCGAGGTGCCGTTTGCGGGTCGCGAATCCCCACTCCTTCCGGCTGCTGGCCCAGGTGTGGCCTTCGCCCCAGACGCCGTAGGAGCCCACGTCAACGAAGGCGATGTTCGGGTTGCCGTCGTAGCGGGCGGCCAGGGCGGCCAGAAAATGGTCCAGCTTTTCCAGGAAAACCGGGTCGTCGTAATCCGGCTCCCAGAACGCGCCGTCCGGCGTGGCGCCGGGACCGACGTTGAAATTGATTCCCCGCGCGCCGGCGCGGGCGACCCATTCCGGTGTGGCGTAGCGCATCCAGCTTTCCGTACAGCTGACGCGCAGGGCGATCTGTTTGCCGCGACTGATCCAGCGTTGCGCCGGGGTGTCGAGCAAGGACCAGTCGAACCGGCCTTCCTCCGGTTCGAGAAAGGCCCACGGCACCCGCAGATAAACCACCGCGAGGCCCGGAAAATCTTCGAGCGTGTCGGACGGCGCCAGCCGGGAGCCGTAGTTTTTGATGAGGTTCGAGTAGAAGTGCAGGGTCCATCCCATGGCGGGATTCACCAGCGCGCGTCCGTTGTCCGCGGGCCGGACGACGCGGAGGGCGGAAGCGTCTTCCGCGGGGGCGGGGGACGGCGGTTCCGCGGCGACAAGCAGGCCAGACGGAAGCAGGCCCGCGCAGACGCTGGCGAGGCAGACGCGCCACCCCGCCGGGGAGCGGGGCGGCCGGGATGACAAGGAGCGGATCGCGTTCATGGTGCGCCGCTCAGTGTGCCGTCGGCGGGCGGAAAGGCCAACGCATTTGGCTACCGCAGCTCGTGGCAGGCGTAGATTTGGATGCGGCGCATGACGCGGCCGCGGTCGGTGATGTCGAACAGGCCCAGATCGGTGACGCGCGCGAACTGCTCCTGCAGCAGCGGCGGGGGCGGGCGTTTTTTGTCGGTCTTGATGACGTAGAGGGCGTTCTGGCCGTGGCGATCGGTGTAGCCGGGGTAGAAGTAGAACTGGTTGTCCGGGTGGGGCGAGGTCTGGTAGAAGACGAGGGGATCGTCCTTCACCTGCTCCCGGTGGCCGGGCAGGTAAAAGCTGAGCTCGCCGGTGATGCCGTAGTGGGCGCCGATGACAAAGACGGGCCGGCCTTCGCGTTGCGCGAATTCCCGGCGGTGGACCTCGACCAGTTCGCCGACGTCGGACCAGAACCGCACCCGGCGCAGCGGGTCCAGCTTGGCCGGCAGGGGGCGGCCCGCGATTTCGTCAATCCAGTTGGTCTCGTGGAGGAAGGTCACCATCACCAGACCGAACCCGAGGCCGAATTTCAGCCACGGCCGCAGCCGGGTGGCGAGGTCGCGCCAGCGGGCGTCGGCGTAAATGACCAGCACGCAATAGAGCGGGACCACGGAGGGTGCGATCCAGTTGGGGTGCACCCGCGCGCGGAAGGAGTAGAGCCAGTAACCGAGAAACAGCGGCGCGCCCATGGCGAGGAAGTACATCAGGCGGGCGTCATGCCGGCGCCGCCGCCACGCCTGCCAGCCTGCCCACGCCATGCCCACGGCGAAGACCGGGTTGAGCAGGAACAGCGTGGCGCCGGTGAAGTCGCCGAAATAGCGCAGGGTGAAGTGCCATTGCTGGTTGAGGCCGGCGCGATCGTGGAGGTGGCTGATGGTGATCCAGTCGTGCTGGGCGTTCCAGACCCCCACCGGGATGAGGGCCAGCGCGCTGACCAGCAGGGCGAGGTAGGGACCGGGCCGGCGCAAATGCCGACGCGCCGACGGCCACGCGGCGAGAAACAGGAAGAACGAGACCCACTGGAACAGCGAGGAGTATTTGGCCAGAAAGGCGAGCCCGCTCCAGACGCCCACCCAGAGCCAGTCCCGCGTGCGGCCCGTCGGTTGGACCGCTTTCCAGCCGGCCAGCATGGCGGCGGTCCAGAACAGCACCAGCGGCGGGTCAATGGTCATCAGCACCGATCCCACCGCCAGCAGCGGCGCGGTGCACATCATCAGCAGCAGGAAAAAGCCGGCGCGGGCGTTGACCTCGCGGGCGAAGAAACGCAGCAGCAGCCAGCCGATGAGTGCGGCGATGACCGGCGAGAAGAAGCGGATGCCGAACTCGGTGTCGCCCCACAAGTGGGTTCCGGCGAACTGAATCCACGCGATCAGCGGCGGCTTGCTGAAGTAGGAAAGCGCGAGGTGCTTGGACCAGACCCATTGATAGGCCTCGTCCTCGCTGAGCTCGATCACGCCGGCGGCAATGTAGGCGAGCCGGAAGAGCAGCACGCCCGCCAGCAGCAGGTACCCCAGGCGCAGCCATTGATGCTCGCGAAGGGCGACCGGGTCCCGGAGCGGTTTTTCGCCGGGGATGGGCGCCAGCGGGTCGCGCCGCACCCTGCCCGTGATCAGCGAGGGGAAGGCGCGCCACCAGATCGGGAACCACCGCCGGCCCACGCCGTGCCACACGCGGTCCAGCAACCACACGCCCCCGCCGCCCACCAGCGCGCCCAGCGCCGCCCCGGCGAGGACGTCGCCGGGATAATGCACCCCGTTGTACACCCGGGAAAACGCCACCACCGCCGCCACGGTGAAAGCCGCCCAAAAGACGCGCCGGTAGTACCAAAACACCACGAACGCGAGGAGGAAACCGTTGGCGGCGTGCCCCGAAGGCATGCTGCCGCTGTGCCCGCGTCCGATCAACACGCGGGCGTCGTCGAGGGCGAGAAAGGGGCGCGGCCGGGCGAAGGCGTCCTTCAGCGCGTCCACGAGGGCGTTGTTCGCGGCGGCCAGCAGGACCAGCATCAGCACGCACATCCGCCCGCGCGCGCCGCCCTTCCAGAGCAGCATCACGCCGAGGAACAGCAGCAGCAGGAGAAAGGTGCCGCCGTTGCTCACCACCGGCATGAGCCAGTCCAGCGGACCGCACGCCAAACCGTGATTGACGGCGCGGAAGAGCGCTTCGTCCAGGTGCTGGAGCCCGCTCATGCGACGGCGGCGCGGCTCAGTAGGTGATCACCGCGCGGAAGGGCGCCTCGGTGAGCCGCTCGCGTCCCTTGAGGAAGGCGAGTTCGATCAGGCAGGCCACCTCGACCACCTCCCCGCCCAGCCGCTTGATCAACCGGGCGGCGGCCGCGGCGGTGCCGCCGGTGGCCAGCAGGTCGTCCACGATCAACACCCGGTCGCCGGGCTGACAGGCGTCGGCGTGGATGGCGATGGTGTTCGAGCCGTACTCGAGGTCGTAGCTTTCCTCGATGGTGGCGGCGGGCAGCTTGCCCTGCTTGCGCACCGGGATGAAGCTGGCGGTGAGCTTGAGGGCGGCGGCGGCGCCGAAGATGAACCCGCGGGCGTCAATGCCCGCCACGGCGTCCACCGCGCCCGCCGCCCACGGGGCGGTCAACAGGTCCACCGCGGCGGCGAAGAGCCGGGGGTCCGCCAGCACGGGGGTGATGTCCTTGAACTGGATGCCCGGCTTGGGAAAGTCCGGGACGTTGCGAATCGCGGCGCGGATGTCGTCCGCGGTGGGAATGGCGGTGCTCATAAGGGGTTCAGCGTTTTCCGCCCTCGATCTTTTCGATCATGCGGCGGAGTTTGGCGAGGGCGAGATTTTGAATCTGGCGGATCCGCTCGCGGGTCACGCCGAACTCCTCGCCCACTTCTTCCAAAGTCTTTTCGCGGCCGCCATCGAGCCCGAACCGGTGGCGGAGGATGGCGCGTTCGCGCTCGTCGAGCTGCTCGATCAACTCGCCGAGCAGGTGGGTGACCGTCTTCTCCTCCAGCTGCTCGTAGGGATCCTCCGCCCGGTCGTCCGCCACCACCTCGGCGTAGGTGTTCGAATCGTCGTCCCCGATCGGGGCGTCCAGCGAGGTGGGCCGGATGGCGGCCCGGCGAAGCTGGGCCACGCGGGCGGGCGTCATGTCCATCTCCTCGGCCAGCTCGGCGTCGGTGGGCTCGCGTCCCAGGGCCTCCTGAAGGCGCATCGCCACGCGCCGCATGCGCGAAATCTTGTCCACCAAGTGGACCGGCAGGCGGATGGTCTTGGACTGGTTGGCGAGGGCGCGCTTGATGGACTGCTTGATCCACCACGCGCCGTAGGTCGAGAGCTTGCCGCCCTTGGCGGGGTCGAACCGCTCGACCGCCTTCATCAGGCCCATGTTGCCCTCGTTGATCAAATCCAGCAGCGGCAGGCCGAGCCCGTCGTAATCGTGCGCGATCTTCACCACCAGCCGGAGGTTGGCCTTGATCATGTGCTCGCGGGCCTCCTCGTCGCCCTGCTTGATGCGCGCGGCCAGCTCGATCTCCTCCTGGGGCGTGAGCAGCGGCACCTTGCCGATCTCCCGCAGGTAGAGCTTGATGGCCGAATCCGAGTCGTAACGGCTGCGGACCTTCTTCTCCGCCACCGCCTCGTCGTCGCGGGGCACCTCCACCACCTCGGGCGGGAGCGACGGAGCGGCGGACGGCGCGTCCGACGTGATTCGGGCCGGGGGTGCCTTGCGCGGCGGATGAGGCGCCCGGGCGGCGCGTCCGGCGGAACGTCGGGAGCGGGGGACGCTTTTCGCGCCCGTGGCCTTGCGCGGCGGGGCTTTGCGGGCGACCCGCTTCGTCGTTCGGGCGGGGGCGGCGTCCGCCCCGGACGGTTCACCATCGGGCGCACGGACGGCGTTCCGTGGAGACCGTGGGCGGGTTGCTGTCCTTTTTTGGGCCTTCGCTGCCATGAATGGCCCCAAGAGTGAAAACTGCGGCGGCCGGGGGCAAGCAAATTAGGCCCGGGAAAGGCGGGCGATTTCAGGGCGATTTCCCTCGTCCGGCCCGGAAACGAGCGGAAGAAAGCGCCGCCAGTCCCTCCGCCCCGTCTTACGGGAGGGCCTGCCACCTCGTTGCTTCGACGGCTACGGGGGGGGGCGTTTGGGGTTTCGGGGCGGGACGCGTTCGGGTAGCCTGTTCCGCATGAGCACGAAATCGTTCCGTCGTCTGTCGGGATTCGCAATCCTGGTGGCGGCGTCCGCCGCCGTTCACGCCGCGTTGGCGCCCACCGACCTGCGCTGCGAGTATCGCCGCAATCCGCTGGGGATCGACACGCCCGCGCCCCGGTTGAGCTGGATTCTGCAAACGGACGATCCCGACGCCCGTTCGCAAAGCCAGACGGCGTGGCAGGTGCTGGTGGCGTCGGATTTGACGAAGCTCCGCGCCGACGAAGGCGACTTGTGGGACAGCGGCCAGGTTCGGTCGGGGCGCTCCATCCAGGTGCCCTACGCGGGGCGGCCGCTCGCATCGGATCAGGAATGTTTCTGGAAGGTGCGGGTGTGGGATCAGGACGGTCGGGTCTCCCGTTGGAGCGCGCCGGCCCGCTGGGTGATGGGCCTGCTGAATCCCAACGATTGGAAGGGATCGTGGATCGGGCTCGACGAAAAAGAGCGCCCGCCGGAAAAGGCCACCGGCCGGTGGATCTGGTTCCCGGAGGGCAACCCCGCCCGGTCGGCGCCGCCCGGCAAACGCTTTTTCCGGAAAACCTTCCGGGTGCCCGGCGGCGCGCCGGTGGTGGCGGCGCGGTTGCGGATCACGGCGGACAACCATTTCACGGCCTACGTCAACGGGGTCAAGGTGGGGGCGAACGGCAACTTCAAGGCGGTGTCGGAGTTCGACGTGACCGCCAACCTCCGGGTGGGCCGGAATGCGCTGGCCATCGAGGCCGCCAACGCCGGCCCGAACAACAATCCCGCCGGCCTGCTGGCGGAGCTGACGCTGCGTTTCGCCGATGACCGCACGGAATCACTGCGCGCCGACGCCTCCTGGCGTTGCGCCAAATCCGTCCCGAAAGACTGGACCGCGCCGGTGTTCGACGACGACGCCTGGGTGGCGGCCAAGGTCTTGGGTCCGGCGGGCATGGCCCCGTGGGGCGAGCTCACCCTCCCGCAATCCCGGCGGTTGGCGGCGCGGTATGTGCGGAAGGAGTTTTCGGTGAAGGGACCGGTCCGGCGGGCGCTGGTCCACTTTTCCGGCCTGGGCCTGTCGGAGCTGTATTTGAATGGCGGCAAGGTGGGCACGGCGGAGTTGTCACCCGGCCTGACCGACTACGGCAAGCGGGTCTTCTACGTCACGCACGAGGTCACCCGCCAACTGCAACCCGGCGCGAACGCGCTGGGGGTGGCCCTGGGCAACGGCCGTTACTACGCCCCCCGCCTGAGCGATCCCACCAAGACGGACACCTACGGCCATCCGAAGCTGCGGTTTCAGTTGCGGATTGATTACGTGAACGGCGAAACCGACTGGGTGGTGAGCGACGATTCGTGGGAACTCACCACCGACGGTCCCATCCAGGCCAACAACGAATACGACGGCGAGGAATACGATGCCCGGCGCGAAATGCCCGGCTGGACCCGGCCGGGATTCAAGGACCCGCTCTCCCCCACCCCCAACGCCGAAGGCCTGAGCCGCGTCTGGCAGCCCGCCCGCGTGGTCAAAGGCCCCGCCGGCCGGTTGGTGGCGGAGCCCATCGAGCCGATTCGCGTGACCGACGTGCTCCGTCCGGTCGCGATCACCGAACCCAAACCCGGCGTGTACATTTTCGATCTGGGCCAGAACATGGTGGGCTGGTGCCGGCTCCACGTCCAGGGACCACGCGGCACCCGGGTGCGTCTGCGCCACGCGGAAACCTTGAAGCCGGACGGCACGCTTTATGTCGCCAACCTGCGCGGCGCCAAGGTCACGGATATTTACACCCTGAAGGGCGGCGGTCCGGAGGTGTACGAGCCGACCTTTACTTATCACGGCTTCCGCTACGTGGAGGTGCGTGGCTATCCCGGGCGGCCCGGTTTGGACGCCCTCGAGGGCTGCGTGGTGCACGACGACCTCGAAACCGCCGGACGCTGGGTTTCTTCCCACCCGCTGCTCAACCGCCTCCATCGCAACATCCGCTGGGGCGTGCGCGGCAATTACCGCAGCATCCCGACCGACTGCCCGCAGCGCGACGAACGACAGGGCTGGCTGGGCGACCGCTCCGCCGAATCGCGCGGCGAGGCCTACCTCTACCAGACCGCCGCGCTTTACGCGAAGTGGGTGCAGGACATGGAGGACGCCCAACGCGAAGACGGCGTGGTGCCGGACGTCTGCCCGCCTTACTGGCCGATTTACTCGGACAACGTCACCTGGCCGAGCAGCACGGTCATCATTCCCCACCACCTGCTGGTGCAGTTCGACGACACCCGGCTGGTGAAAAAACATTACGCGAGCATGAAACGGTGGATGGACCACCTGGCCACCCATCTCAAGGACGGCCTGCTGGACCGCGATCAATACGGCGACTGGTGCGTGCCGCCGGAGGATCCGCTCCTCATCCACTCGAAGGATCCCGCCCGCAAGACCAGCAAGACGCTGCTGGCTTCGAGCTACTATTTCCACTGCTGCGAGCTGATGGCGAATTACGCCCGCCTGCTGGACAAAACGGACGACGCCCGCGATTTCGCCCAACGCGCCGCCACGGTCAAAGCGGCCTTCAACCGGCGGCTCTATGACCCGGCGAAGGGTTATTACGACAACGGCTCGCAGACCTCGTGCGTGCTGCCGCTGGCGTTCGGGATGACGCCGGAAACGGCGCGCGAAACGGTGCTGGGCCGTTTGCTGGACAAGATCATCCACGAATGCCACCGGCACGTGGGCACCGGCCTGATCGGCGGGCAGTGGTTGATGCGTACTTTGACGGCCAACGGCCAGGCGGACCTGGGCTACACCCTCGCCACCAACACCACCTATCCCAGTTGGGGGTACATGATCCGGAAAGGCGCCACCACCGTCTGGGAATTGTGGAACGGCGACACCGCCGACCCGGCCATGAACTCCGGCAACCACGTCATGCTGGTGGGCGATTTCATCATCTGGAGCTACGAAAACCTGGCCGGCATCCAGCCCGATCCGGAACAGCGCGGCTTCAAGCGCATCCGGATGCGGCCGGTGCTGGCGGGCGACCTGCGCTTTGTGCAGGCCGCCTACCAGTCGCCGCACGGCGAGATTCGCAGCTACTGGCGGCGCCACGGCGACCGCCTGGAATGGCGCGTCACCGTCCCGCCCAACACCACCGCCCGCGTCAGCGTGCCCGCCGCGCCCGACGCGGAAGTCCGCGAAAGCGGCCGCCCCGCCGGCGACCAACCGGGCCTCCGCTTCCTCGGTCGCGACGGCGACTACGCCGTGTTCGACGTCGGTTCCGGCCGCTACCGCTTCACCAGCCGCTGGCGCTGAGCCGGTCGGTAGGGGGCTGGGGGCGGATTGGTTCCGCGGGACGAACAGCGCGAATCCGAAATCCCCACCGCCGCGGCCCCGGGCGACCGGTTGTGACCGCGGAAATCCGATTTTTCTTCCGCGTGATTTCATCACGAAGGGCGCGAAAAAAAAGGGGAGGCGTTTCGCCGGGTAGCACCCGCGTCTCGCGGGTCGAGCCGGGCGTCCCGCCCGGCTCTCCGATGCGCGGGGAAAGGGTTCTTTGTCCGATTGCGCGTGCTTCGTGGCCCCGGGTGCTCCCGCGTGCGTGAGGCTGTTGAAGCGGCCGCGATCAAAGGACGTGGGGAGGCTTCGGCGGGACGCCGAAGCCGACCCGCGAGACGCGGATGCTACCCGGGTGGCCGTAGGGATGACCGGCGGACAGGATGCCCGCGCTCCTTTTTTCCGCTTCCCTACGTCAGTGCCTACGGAGGACGCGATTTTTTTCGGATTTCGGGATTCGGATTTCCTTCGGCCCTCGGTCCCTCGGATTTAGGGTTTCCCGCCCGCCCGGCGGGCGGACGGACGGGCGCGTTTGCGCCGCGCGGGCGGGTCGGGTACAGTGGCCGGATTGTTCGATCGCACGATTCGCGGCATGGCAAGGGATTTCATCCGAATAGGCGGGGCGCGGGTGCACAACCTCAAGAACCTCTCGCTCGAGATTCCGCGGGACAAACTGGTGGTCCTCACCGGTCCCAGCGGCTCGGGCAAGTCCTCGCTGGCGTTCGACACCCTTTTCGCCGAGGGGCAGCGGAAGTACATGGAATCGCTCTCCGCCTTCGCCCGGCAGTTTCTGGATCAGTTGGAGAAGCCGGACGTGGATTTCATCGAGGGCCTCTCGCCGGCCATCGCCATCGAGCAGCGCAGCGCGGCGGCCAATCCGCGTTCGTTGATCGCCACCACCACGGAAATCTACGATTACCTGCGCCTGCTCTACGCGCACGTGGGCCAGCCGCATTGCCCGGTCACGGGCGAGCCGATCACCTCGCAGACGTCGAGCGAGATCGTGGACAAGATTCTGGCGCTGCCGGAGCGGACGCGGATCATGCTGCTGGCGCCGGTGGTGCGCGGGCAGCGGGGCGAGTTCCGGGACGTGCTCGAACGGCTGGCCCGGGAGGGGTTCGTGCGGGCGCGGGTGGACGGCGTCATCTTCGAGCTGGACCCGAACCAGCGCATCCGCCTGGACCCGAAACAGCCCCACCACATCGAGGCGGTGGTGGACCGGCTCATCGTGTCGGCGGCGGCGCGGGTGCGGCTGGGGGATTCGGTCGAGACGGCGCTGAAATGGGGGGAGGGGCGGCTGGTGGTGTTGAGCCAGCCGCCGGGCGCGCCCCGGGACGCCGACTGGGAGGAGACGCTCCATTCCAACCGGATGTACAGCCCGGCCACGGGCCTGAGTTACGACACCCCCACGCCGAAGCATTTTTCCTTCAACGCGCCCGCGGGGGCGTGTCCGGCCTGCCAGGGGCTGGGCCAGCAGCCGGTGTTCGACGAAACCCTCGTGGTGCCCGATCCGGACAAATCCCTCGCCCAAGGAGCCATTGCGCCGTGGCGCCGGGGCGGGCAGCGGATGGTGCAGCATTACCACCGTCTGCTCGAAGCCCTGGCCGCCCACGCGGGAGTGAGCCTGGAGGCGCGGTTTCGGAACCTGCCCGAGTCGTTCCGCAAGCTGCTGTTGCACGGCTCCGGGAAGGAAAAAATCCCCCTGCCGGCGGCGCGCGGAAACCAGACCGTGGCGCGGGTGTTCGAGGGGGTCATTCCCCTGCTTCAGCGCCAGTACGAGGAAAGCGAGAGCAAGGCCACGCGCGGCCGGTTGAAGGCCTACCAGAGCCGGCAGCCCTGCCCGGTGTGCGGCGGGCGACGGCTGAAGCCGGAGATTCTGGCGATCACGCTGGGTGGCGCGGAGGCCTCCCGACGGTTCCTGCCGGCACGCGAACGCCGCCCCGACGAGCCGGAGATTCCGGGCCTGTCCATCATGGACGTCTGCCGGTTGACCATTGACGACGCCGACCGCTTTTTCGCGGAGCTGGAGCTGCCGGCGTTTCAACGGCAGATCGCCGGCGACGTCATCCGGGAGATTCGCAACCGGCTGGGCTTCCTGAAAAACGTCGGCCTGGGCTACCTGAGCCTGGACCGGGAGAGCGGCACCCTCAGCGGCGGCGAGGCCCAGCGCATCCGATTGGCCACCCAGATCGGCGCCGGCTTGGTGGGCGTGCTTTACATCCTGGACGAACCCAGCATCGGCCTGCACCAGCGGGACAACCACCGCCTGCTGCGCACGCTCGAGGAATTGCGCGACCTGGGCAACTCGGTCCTCGTGGTCGAGCACGACGAGGAGACCATCCGGCGCGCCGACTACGTGCTGGACCTCGGCCCCGGTGCGGGGGTGCACGGCGGGGAAGTGGTGGCCGCCGGCCCGGTCGAGGAGATTTTGCGGAACCCGCGCTCGCTGACGGGCCGTTATTTGAGCGGCAAACTCCGGCTGCCCGCCCCGCCCAAGCGCACCGAGCTGGTCGGCAAAAAGGGCTTCCTCACCATCCTCGGCGCGGCGGAGAACAATCTCCAAAACATTGACGTGCGCATCCCCCTGGGCACGCTCACCTGCGTCACCGGGGTGAGCGGCTCGGGCAAGAGCACGCTGGTGGACGACGTCCTGCGGCGCGCGCTGGCGCGGCGGTTGATGGGCGCCTCGGAACGCCCCGGCAAACACCGGGCGCTGGTGGGCATCGAGCACCTCAGCAAGGTGGTGGTGGTGGACCAGTCCCCCATCGGACGTACCCCCCGCAGCAACCCCGCCACCTACACCGGCATCTTCAACCAGATTCGCGACCTGTTCGCCCGCCTGCCGGCGGCCCGGGTGCGCGGCTACGGCCCGGGCCGGTTCAGCTTCAACGTGCGCGAAGGCCGCTGCCAGAAATGCGAGGGCGACGGCCTGATCAAGATCGAGATGAACTTCCTCCCGCCGGTGTACGTCACCTGCGAGGCCTGCGGCGGACGGCGTTACAACCGCGAAACCCTCGAAATCACCTACAAGGGCCGCAACATCGCCGACGTGCTCGACCTCACCATCGAGGAGGCGGTCACCTTCTTCCGCGCCATCCCGGCGATCTACGACGCCTGCCTCACCCTCGCGGAGGTGGGACTGGGCTACCTGCGCCTGGGCCAGCCCGCCACCACCCTCAGCGGCGGCGAGGCCCAGCGCCTCAAACTGGCCGCCGAGCTCAGCCGCCGCTCGCCGGGACACACCCTCTACCTGCTCGACGAACCCACCACCGGACTGCACTTCGCGGACATCGCCCGCCTGCTCGAGGTGCTGTTCAAGCTCCGCGCCGCCGGCAACACGCTGGTGGTCATCGAGCATCACCTCGACGTCATCCGCTGCGCCGACTGGATCATTGACCTCGGCCCCGAAGGCGGCCGGGACGGCGGACGCATCGTCGTGGAAGGTCCCCCGCGCTACGTGGCCCGCTGTCCCGAAAGCCACACCGGCCGCTACCTGCGCCGCGCCCTGGAAGGAGCCCGCTCCGAAGCGAGCTGAGCCCCTCGGAGAGGAGAAGGAGAATTCCGAAATCCGAAAAAGGGGAGCTTCCGGCGGGATTTCACTCCGAAGGGCATGAAGGACACGAAGAGGAGGGAGTCTCTCGCCGGGTCAGGGGCTCCGGCCTGCCAAGGAGTGGTTGCTGCAAAAGATGCGTTTTTCGGGATCTCGGATCTCGGATTTCCTTCGGTCCTTCGGATTTCCCCGGCCGGCGTTGGGGGGAGGTTTTCGTGGGGCTTTATTCCGTTGGCGGCTACGGGGCGGGCATGGCGAGGGCGAGGATTTCCTCGGGGGTGGTTTGCTCGGGACGGCGTTCGCCGGTCAGTTCGCCTTCGCGCAGCACGAGGAGGCGGTCGCTGAGCCGCATGAGTTCCGGCAGTTCCGAGGAAACCAGCAGGATGGCCAGTCCGTCCGCCGCCAGCCGCCCGATGAGGGCGTGGATTTCCGCCTTGGCTCCCACGTCAATGCCGCGGGTGGGTTCGTCCAGCAGCAGCACCCGGGGCCGGGTGAGCAGGGCGCGGGCCAGGACCACCTTCTGCTGGTTGCCGCCGCTGAGCTGGCGGATGCGCTGGCGCGGATCGGCCACGCGGATGGCGAAGCGCCGGATTTGCTCCGCGACGGCGCGGCCTTCCCGGCGGCTGTGAATCCAGCCCGCCCGGCAATAGTCGCGCAGGTTTGCCAGGGTCAGGTTCGCCCCCACCGAGAGGGGCGGCACCACGCCCGACGCCTGCCGGTCCTCGGTCACCAGCGCGATGCCCGCCCGGTAGGCGTCGCGCGGGTGGCGAATGCGCACCGGCCGCCCGGCCACGCGAATCTCGCCCGTGTCCGCCGGCGCGAGCCCGAAGAGGGCCGCGAGCAGCTCCGTCCGTCCCGCTCCCATCAGGCCCGCGACGCCCAGGATTTCGCCGCGCCGCAAAGTGAAGCTGAGGGGGCGGAAGCCTCCCCGGCGGCCGAGGGCGCGCACTTCCAAGGCCACTTCGCCCGTCGCGCGGGCGCGCGAACGCGGAGCGGCGGCGACCTCGCGCCCGACCATGAGCCGGATCAGACGGGCTTCGTCCAGTTCCGTCACCGGTTGTGACGCCACCCGGCGGCCGTCGCGCAGCACGGTGACGCGGTCGGCGACGCGGAACACCTCGGCCATCCGGTGCGAGATGTAGATCACCGCCACGCCGTCCCGGCGCAGTTCCCGAATGATGCGGAAGAGGGCCTCCACCTCGCGATCCGAGATGGCCGAGGTGGGCTCGTCCATGATGATCACCCGGGCGGCGCGGGCAAGGGCGCGGGCGATTTCGACCGTTTGCATCTGGGCGACCGTCAACGTCCCCATGCGGGCGTCCGGGTCCAGATCCGCGTCCAGCCGCGCCAGCAGGCGCCGGGCCCGCGCGCGCATTTGGCGGCGGTCCACCCAGCCGGGCAGCCGGGCGACGGGTTCGTCGCCCATCAGGATGTTTTCCGCCACCGTGAGCGCCGGGAAGGGAAGCAGCTCCTGATGAATCATGCCGATGCCCAGCCGGGCGGCGGCGTGGGGATGGGGGATGCTCACGCGGCGGCCGTCCACGCGAATCTCGCCGGCGTCGGGCGGTTGCAGGCCGGCGAGGATTTTCATGAGGGTGGACTTGCCCGCGCCGTTCTCACCCATCAACGCGTGGACCTCGCCCGGGCGGACCGCGAAGTCCACCCCCGCCAACGCCCGCACGCCGGGGAAGGCCTTGGTCAGCCCCCGGACCTCCAGCACCGGCGAATCGGATGGGCGCGCGTGTTCCGTCACGCCGCCAGTTCACCCGAGCCGGCGGGCGGGGGCAAATCGAAAGAGGAAACGGCCTGCGGGTTGGGGGGGGAACCGGGACGGGGAACGCGAGGGGGATGTGGAGCCAGTTGCCGGATTCGAACCGGCGACCGACGGTTTACAAAACCGTTGCTCTACCACTGAGCTAAACTGGCCCTCCAGACGGGGCTTTCTCCCAGATCCGGCTCCGTTTGGCAAGCGCCGCTTCGCGGGGTGGCGGAACCCGTTCCCGGCGGCGCGGCGGGCGGGGCGGGATTTCGGGTTTGCGCCGGGGGGCGGGGGACCGGCATCTTCGGCGCGGCTCGCTCGGCATGACCATCGTTTCCGCATTGGCGCTCAGCTTGGTGCTGGCTTTTCTGGGAGGGAAGGCGGCGGCGCGGCTGCATGTGCCCAAGGTCACCGGCTACGTGCTGGCGGGTTTCGTGCTGGGGCCGTCGGTGCTGAACTGGCTGAACTTGCCGTTGCAGCAGGAGATTCATTTCATCGCCGATCTGGCCCTGGGGCTGATCCTGTTCAACATCGGGGGAAAGTTCGACCGGGAGCTGCTGCGGGACATCCGGGGCCGCACGCTGCGGTTCAGCGGCTGGATGGCCGTGGGGGTGGGGGTGACGGTGGCCGGGCTGACGGCCCTGACCGCGCCGTGGGTGAGCCCGTTGAGCGGGCGGGAGGGGATTCAGGCGGGATTGTATCTCGGCGCGGTGGCGCTGGCGGCGGCGCCGCCCACGACGCTGATGGTGATCCGCGAGTGCGATTCGCAGGGGCCGGTCACGCGGCGGTTGATTGTTTTTCTGGTGGTGGGCACGGTGCTGGCCATCGCCGGCGCCAACACCCTGGAGGCGTTGTTTCAAGTCACGGGCGCGTGGCAGGGCGGGGAACGCAGCGCGGCCGGGCTGTTGCTGGGGGCGGCGTGGTCGGTGCTGGGCGCGGTGGCGGTGGGGGCGGTGGCCGGGCTGTTGCTGAGCTACTGGGAGCAGCACGAGCATCGCGAGAGCGAATTGTTGCTGGGAGTGGTGTGCACCATTCTGGTGGGGCTCATGGTGTCCGACCATCTCCATGTGGAGCCCATGCTGGTGAGCCTGACGATCGGGTTCGTGCTGGTGAACGCCTCCCCGTATGGCGAACACATCCACCTGGTGGTGCAGCGGATGGGGCTGCCGGTGTTCGCGCTGTTTTTCGTGCTGGCGGGGGCGCACATCCAGCTTGCCCGGCAGTTTACGGCGGTGGGGTTGTTGACGGCGGGATATGTGCTGTTCCGGGTGGCGGGCTTCTGGGCGGGCAGCCGGTTGGCGGCCCGGTTGAGCGGGGAGGACCCCACGCTGGCGCGCCAGACGGGGTGGGGGCTGTTGAGCCACGCCGGCGCGGCCCTGGGGATCGTGACCCAGCTTCAGGCCCGCAAAGAGCCCGCCGCGCAGGCCATCGTGGAAACGGTGTTTGCCGCCGTGGTGGGGTTCGAGATCGCGGGGCCAATCCTCTTGCGGCGTTGTCTGCTGGCGGCGGGCGAAGTCAAGATCGCCAGCCTGGTGGGACAGGGAGTCAGCGGCATCAAGCAGAGTTTCGGCGATCTGGTGGCCCAATGCGCCCACAATCTCGGGTTGAAAGGGCGCTTTTCCCGACGAAGCCGCCCGCAATCGCTCAAGCCCTTCATCCGGCACAAGGTACTGGCGCTGGACGCCGATGCCACCCTGGACGAGGTGATCAAGTTCATCTCCGACCACCAGTTCCCGGTTTATCCGGTGGTGGGAGCGGAGAACCGGTTTGAGGGGGTCATCGGCTTGAACGAAGTGAAGAATGTCATGTTCGACCCGTTCTTCGCGCGATTGGTGCTGGCCAGCGAATTGGTGGAAAGCCGGGAGCGGCTGGCGTTGTCCGATTCCCTGGAGAAGGCATTGGAGATCTTCGCCAAGTCCGGTCGGGATCATCTGCCGGTGGTGGATCCGGAAACGGGGCAGTATCTCGGGGTCGTCTCCCACAAGGAACTGTTGCTGGCCCGGCAGAAATGATGCGTCAGCCGGCGCCGGGAACCGGACGGGACGCCCGGCCCGACCCGCCAGAGGCGGGTGCAATCCGGAGGACCGCGGGGATGACGGAACGGGACGGGGATAAATCCGAAGGACCGAGGGAGCCGAGGGCCGAAGGAAATCCGAAATCCGAAACTCCCCGCGCCGGAGGCGTGACCCCCGTCAGCCCCGGGCAACGCCCGGGGAAACGAGGCACGCCCCTTGCAGGCCGGGTCGCCTGACCCGGCGTTTCCCGACCGGCTCCGAAGGGGCGGAATCGGCGCGGCCGCGGAAATCGGCCGCGGGGACCGAGGGGCGGGGCGCCCCTCGGGGCCCGCGAGGCGCGGGCGCTCCCCCCTCGCCTCCGAGGTGGCGAGGGAGGGAGGCGGTGTTCCGGGGCGGGCGGTTTGGGGGGATCAGAAGGTGACCAGGCGGTAGTAGCGGGTGGGGTGGTCCGGTGAGAGCCGGGTCCAGAAGCGCAGTTCGCCGCTTTCCGGCTGGGGCTCGATGTTGGTCAGGATCCGCCATTCGCCGTTGCCCAGGGCGTCGCGGTATTCCACGCGGTAGGGCCGGCCCGCCGCGGCGTAAAAGGCGAGGTTGAGCTGGCGGCCGCTGATCCAGATGCGCGAGAAGCGGACCGTGAATCGTTGCGGATCGGTGCCCGCCTGGAATTCCTCCCAGTTGGTCAGGCCGTCTTCGTCGGGGTCGCCGTCGGCGCCGTTGACGCCCGCGGCGGACCAGAGGTCCAGCCCGTGCCGCCATTCCCATTCGTCCGGCAGGCCGTCCTGGTCGCGGTCGCCCACCGTGCTGCCCGGCGCGCCCAACGGCGACGGCGACGCGGCCACCCAGTTTTGGGGTTCGTTGCCGTAGGCGGCTTCGTTGCGGCGTTGCAGCGAGAGGCCGCTGCCGTCGGCCGCCGAGGGCCACGGCGGCGTGGGGGCGTAGGCCACTTCGTCCACCCGCAGCCACGGCGTCCTGGTTTTGCCGTCGGGGCGGGTCACGGGCGCGCCCGGTTCCCACAGGCGGAGGGTTTCGCCTTCGTTGCCCAGGCGGCCCCGGAACGGTCCCGCCAGTTTGTCGGCCACGGAGGAATCCAGTCCGTAGGCGGTCAGAAAACGCTGATACGCCGCGGGGTCCGGAAACTCCGGCGTGACCACCAGGCGTCCGCCCGGCGGAAGCGTGACTTCGCCGAATTCGAATTCGACGGCGCCGGTCAGCCGCCAGCCGGTCACGCCCGCGTCCGTCCGGCGGAACAACGCGACCGGTCGGTCGCTCAGGTTGCGCAGCTCCACGAATTCGAGCGCGGCGTCTTCCTTCCGCTTCACGCCGCTGACCGGGTGATACATGAGTTCGCTGATGACCACGGGACCGACCCGCGGTCCGGCGTTGGGCGCGCCGGCGCCCTGGCGGAATTCGGCCACGTCGGCCGGGGCGTCCACGCCGAAGGTGGGGGCCGTCAGCGGCGCGAAGTCCACGCCCACCGAGGTGGGCACGCGGCCCCAGGAAACGCCGTCGCGCATGGGGCCGAACCGGGCGGTGGCCCGGTAGCCGGTCAGCGCGCCGGTGTCGTCCACTTCGCTCAACACCACGCGTCCCGCCGTGTTGTCCGGCAGGTGAAACGGGACCGCCGCCGTCGCCGGATCGCCGAAGGCGCCTTCGTAAAGCACGAGGCGGCCGGCGGCGGGCAGGGTGAGGCCGGCCGGGATTTGATATTTGCGCGGCTCTTTCAGGCTGTCGCTGAGCCACCAGCCGCCCACCGCCACCGGCGCGTCCGAGAGGTTGGCCAGTTCGATGGCGTCTTCCAACGGAGCGTGGGCGTGGGCGAGCACTTCGTTCACGACCACCGCGGGATGCGGGAGGTAATTCGGCGCGCCGGGCGAGGCGGTTTCCGTGAATTCGACGACGGTGTCCCGGCCGTCGGGGAAACGGCCCCGGCTGGTGTCCGGGGGCTGAAACGCGAAGTCCTGCTGGTCAATGTAGAGGTTGCTCGGCGTGTAGAGCCGCAGCGATTCGCCGCGCGCGTCGAGGCTGAACGGCAGATGGTCCGGTCCCCGCTCGGGGTGGCCGTCGGCGATCCAGAGCGCGTGGTCGTTCGCGCCGACGTAGCTGAGCGGGGGGATGATGTACCGGGCGCGTCCGGCGAGGGTGAGGTCGTCGGTGAGGCGCAGGTCGCTCAGGGTGACCGGGCGGTCCTGCGGGTTGAAGATCTCGATCCAGTCGTCGCCCGGGCCGTTGGCGGCCCATTCATTGATGCGCAGCGCCGTGTAGGCCCCCGTGAGGGCGTGATCGGAATTGGGCGCGCCGGGGGTGGGCGTTTCCAGGAGGATCCATCGTCCCTTCTCGATGCCGATGGAGCGGTCGCGCAGTTGGAAGCCAAACGTCACCGCGTCCACCTCCACTCCGTTCGGGTCGAAGAGGTGCACCGCGTCGCCCGCCGCCGAGAGGGAGCGACCGAGGTTCAACCCGGCGCCCCACTCGGTGGAGGCGGGCTGGTCGCCGTCGGCCAGCAGGAGCAGGCAGCCCCGGGGGCCGATGACGGCCTCGTCCGGGAAGGTCCATTCGCCCGGTTCGGCCTTGCCGACCGAGAGGCTGAAGCCCGCGAGGCTGAAGGGGCGGTCGAGCGGGTTGCGCAGCTCGATCCAGTCCACCGCCGTCGCCGGACCGCCGGGCAGCGGCCGCGAGCTGCGGGCGAGGATTTCGTTCAGCACCGGGCCGTCCCATTCCTGCACGTAGTTCGGCGCGCCGGGGCTGGCCGAACGCGGGAAGGAGGCAAAGTTGTCCGAACCGTCGGGCAACCGTCCCAGGGACACGCCTTCCACGGCGCGGTTGTAGCGCACCATTTCCAGCTCGCGGCCCAGGGGATCCAGGAGGCGGAGCGTCGCGCCCGCGGCCGGCAGGCGCAGGTCCAGATGGTTCGGGCCGGGTTGTTCATCGGCGCGCAGCACCGCGAAGCCGCCCGGGGCCACGAACACCGGCGCGGCGATTTGCGCGAGCCGGTCGTTGACCTGCACCCACAGTCCCTGCAGGGCGGCGGGGTGCCCGGAATCGCGGTTGTAGAATTCCACCCAGTCGTCCTTGCCCGGCGGAGAGGCGGGCAGATACTCGTTGAAGACCAGTTGATCCGGGGCGGCCAGGGTGGCGGGCTCGTTCGGCCCCTCGGGGGTGGGCTCCAGCAGATGCCAGCCGGGCCGGCCGGGCAGCCGGCCCAGCGAGAAATCGGTCACCTGCCGCCCGAACGACACGGCGTCCACCCGCCGGCCTTCCGCGTCCCGCAGCTCGATCAACTCCCCGTCCCGGTCCAGGCCGAAGCCGCTGTACAGCGTGCCTTCCGCCGGCGGAACCTCCGGTACGGAAGCACACAGCACCATCAGGTATCCGTTCGCCGGCAGGACGACATCAGGAAAGGTGAAGACCTGCTTGGCCGCCACGTCGCGCAGTTGCCAGCCGGTCAGCGTCACCGGCGCGTCACCGGGATTGTGCAGCTCGATCCAATCCGGATGCCCCCCTTCCGCCGCCCATGCGGTGGCGTTGTCCGCCATCAGCTCGCTGATCTCGACCGCGGGGGCGGGCGGGGCGGGATTCGGCGCGCCGGGCGACCCGCCGGAAACGGCGCTGGCCCGCCAGTTGGCCGGGTCGTCGGGGTCGCCCAGCGGGTCCACGATTTCGAGGGAGGCGCCTTCACCGTCCGCCGCGGCGGGCCAGCCCTTGCCGTCGTCATAATCCACCGACACGAGCGTGCGGCCGTCGGGATCCCGCAGGGCCACCCGTTCGCCGCCGTTGGCGAGACTGCCGCCGAACCAGCCGTCCACCGTCACGCCGGGATAGCGTTGCGCGAAGTCCGCCGGAGCTTCATCCGACGCCAGCAACAGGCGTCCGTGCCCCTCCAGTCGGGTGTGGGCGGGGAAGCGGTAATTCACCCCTTCCAGCGACACGCCGCTCAAGTCCACCGGCACGGCGCTGGTGTTGAGGATTTCCAGAAACTCGAAGGCGTTGCCGCCCGGGGGGTGGTACATGATCTCCGTAAGGCGCAGCGGCGAGCCGAACCGGGCCACCCGGAAGGCGGCCTCCGTGAGGGCGCTCCAGACGCGGCCGTTCAGGCTGCGCGCCTTCACGGTCACGTCCTCGTCCAGCGCCAGCGGCTGGCCGGGCTGGTAACGCCGGGCGGAATCCGCGACCGCGCCGGTGAAGCGCACCCGGGGATCGGAGCCGTCCACGGTGTAGAAGATCACCCCGTGCGGGGCCGACATCTTCAGCTCGAACCCGCGCGGGACGGAGCCGCCGAACTGGTTGAACACCGGCGCGTCGTCCGAGGCCCACAAACCGGCCTGCTTGAGGTGGTTGGTGTAATAGCGGAACCGGTTGGGAATCCACGAGGTTTCGATGCTGTTGTTGAAGTTGTAAATGGTGCTCCGCACCGCGTCGCGCAGCGGCCGGTACACCGCCAGCAAACCCTCCTTCGTCAGCGCGCCGCCGTGGAAAAAGTGCTTGTGCACCCGGTCGGCGAACAGCAGCCGCCATTCGGGGGAGGTTTGCAACTTTTGGAACAGGTCTCCGATCTCGGAGCGGCGGCCGTTGTTGTCGCCCAGTTGGTTTTGGAACGTGTCGTGCGTGAGTCCGGTGCGGAGGCCGAAGGACCACTCGGCGTCCCACATGTAAAAACGCCACTTCGCGCCCGGCACGCGCTCCCGGGCGGCGCGCCAGTTGTTGTGCGGCCAGTCGCCGGTGTCGGCGTAGGTGTGCACGATCAAATAATCGGCGAAATTCACCAGGTCCAGCATCTGCTCCAACCGCTGGTATTTGTCCGGGCGGCTCAGGTCGTTGTTGCGCACGAAAGCGCGCAGGTTGTTCCACTGCACGGTGTTGCCCTCGCGCACCTCGCCGCCCTGGGCGATGAGGTCGTAGTCCTTGCCGCCGCCGTTCCAGGCCTGCAGGAAGTCGAGATCCACCCGCTCCGTGGGGTTGTAGTAGCCCTTGTAGCGGCCGTTCAAAAACAGGCGCACGAACGTGCCCCGGGGCGAGACCTGCCCCACCGCCGCCAGCAGCCGCCGGGCGAACTCGTCGCGGATGAAGGGGTTGGTGGGATCGTTCATCCCCGCCCGCAGGGTGATGGTGTCGAAGGAGCGGATGGGAATCTCCTCGATGAGCGGATATTCCAACCGGCCCGCGCCGTAGTCGCCGCGGAAATAAAGCCGGAAGGAGTACTTGCCGGCGGGCGGCTTGCTGCTGTGATAGTCGTAGCGGCTGCGAATGTAATTACCGCCCTGAACCCGCATGCCGCAATCCACCTGAAACCCGCCGTTGTCCTCGGGACGGATCAGCTCCACCGACACCGGCCGCTCCCACGCGATGCCGCGTTTGGTGGTGTTGCGCGGATTCACCTCCATGATGCCCGTGCGTCCGAACAGGTTGGTGGGGTCGGTGGCGATCGAAAGCGCCGGCATGTGCAGCCAGGACGCCGGCAGGTTCATCAAGTAGCTCTCGGTGGCCACCCGGCTGGGCAGGAGCCCTTCCTTGAACGCCACCGCCCGGATGACGCTGTGGCGGTAAAGAGGGAAGGGGCCGGTGTACACCGTGCCGTTCTCCTCCGTCGGCACGCCGCCGTTGGTGGTGTAGCGAATCGTGGCGCCCGGCGTGGGGCAATAGAGCGACAGGGTGAGGGGGCGGGTGTAATAGCCGCGGGGCAGGCTGAAATGCACCGGCGCGACCAGCCCGTTGATCGTGCTGACCCCGTTGGCGGCGCCGGGGGTGCCCCGGGCGAAGTAGCGCCAGTGTCCGAAGGCGTCGAGGCCGTAGGAGTGGTCAAGACGCTGCTCGGGATAGGCGGGCGCGAACTCGCTCACCGCCACCCGCGGCGATTCCGGCGTGAACAGGCCCAGGTATTCCCCGTCCACGCTGAGCTTGAAATTGGTGTGCAGCTCCCGCCGGTGACGGTCCTTGCCGGAGGCGAAGACCACCAGGTAACCGTTCGGCGGAAGGGTGACCGAGGGAAACACCCATTTGCCCGGCAGGTCGGCTTCGTCGCTCAACGACCAGCCGGCCAGGTTCACCGTGTTCGTGCCCCGGTTGTAGAGCTCGATCCAATCCTCCGTCTGCCGGTCGGAATCCCGCCGCCCGTTCGCGTTTTGGGCCATGAACTCGTTGATGATCACGTCGGGGATCTTCAACTCCGGATCCACCGTGACCTGCCAGTGTCCGCCGGGAAACGGCGTCGGTTCCGCGCCGGCGTCCACGATTCCGTGATCGGCCCGCCATTGGAACGCCGCCTCCCCCGCCGCCTGGGCGGGGAAGGTGAAGACGTAGGGACCGGCCGCCGCGCCGCGGACCGCCGCGGCCGGCTGGCCGTTGATTTCCAGATCGGCGGCGTCCACGCCCGCCACCGGACGGTCGAACCACACCTCCACCTGCGTCAGCCGGCGGACCGTTTGCCCGGCGGGCGGATTCCGGCGCACCACCGCCGGCGCGCGCGCGTCATACAGCTCGTAGGTCCAGCGGGAACCGGCGCTCAACGGATCGAACGCCGCCGGCGGATCGCCCAGGTCCTGGATTCCGGCGTGCTCGTCCCACGACATCACCACCGTGCCAAACTCCGGCTGGGCAAAGGTGAACAGGTAGGTCATCGGCCCGCCGGAAACGCCGGTGGCGGGCAGGTCGTTGATCCGCAAATCCGCGGCGTCCACCCCCGAAACCGGCTCGCTGAAAGTCACCGTCACCGAGGTCAGCCCGGGCAGCGCGCCCGGCGGGGGCTGCACGTCGGCCACGGTGGGCGGACCGGACGGCCGCAGCTCGGCGGTCAGGGCGGCGTCCAGCACCAGGTCGCTGCTGGTCAGCGCCCGGTTGAACGCCTGAATGGCCAGCACGTTCCTGCCCGGCCGGAGCACCTCCAGGGGATCGGAAACGACGTACGTCTGAAACTGCACCGGCTCGCTGGCGCTGCCGCCGGACACCGAGTCATAACGCGGCGGGCCGTTGGGCGGCCGCAACGAAGCCACCAGCGTGCCGTTGATCCACGCCATGAAGCCGTCGTCACTCACCACGCTGAGCTCCAGATTCGCCACGTCCGCCGGACTGCCCACCGTGAACGAAGTGCGCAGAAACAGCGTCGTGTAATGCCGCCGCATGTCGGTGAGTTCCGTCCCCGAGAAATGCTCGCCGTAGTAAAAAGTCGCCTTCCCCTCCGGCCAGCCGGCGTCGTTGAAATCCACCGCCCGCCACGCCTCGACGGGGTCCGACGCCTCCTGGGTGCCCTTGAAATAACGCCAGGTTGCGTTCGTGGCCACCAGCGTGACCGGCTGGGCCAGCGCCGAAACGCCGACCAGCCCCGCCGCCCAAACGCCTGTCATCCAATATTTCATAAAATTCGTTAATCCAACCGCGGTCAGCCTCTGAAGCTAGAAGCATGCCGAAACGAAACCAAGCTTGAAGCGACCGGTTGAGGGGAACGGACGAAAGGGGTTCCGGCGCTCCGGCCCCGGAAATCCTCCCGCGGAAGAAGCCCCCCGCGGGCGCGGGGCGATGGCGGACGCGTTGACCGGCTTTCCCTTTTCTCCCGGCTCAGCGTCACCCCGCCGGCTCCGGGGACGCGTTTTTTCGGATTTCGGAATTCGGGATTCGGATTTCCTTCGGCCCTCGGTCCCCCGGTTTTCGGGTTTCCGCCGGCGGCGGCGGCCGGTAGCCTGCGGGCCATGTTGTCGCCGCGTCCGTGGACGCTCGAATCGCTGGCCCGCCTCCTGTGGTGGCTGCTGTGCGGTTTGGCGGGGGTGAGCCTGGCGAGCGCGTTGCTCGACCGGGCCCTGAGCGGCGTGCCCGAGGAAACCCGCGAGTTCTGGCTCGGGTTTGCCGGGACGCTTTGTTTTCACGGGGTGGTGCTGGCGGCGATCTTCGCTTTTCTGCGCGCCAACCGCCTCACGTGGGCGACGGCGTTCGGCCTGCGGCGGACGCCGCTCCGGCGCGCGCTGGGGCTGGGCGCGACGGCGGCGGTCGGCTTTTTCCTGCTCAACCTGCTTCTCATGCCGCTCTCGGCCCTGCTGCTTCAGCTCGTGGGGCTCGACGCCGCGCCGCAGGACAGCATCGAGACCCTCCGGAGCAGCGACGGGTTTTTGCGCCCGGTGTTGCTGGGGTTTCTGGCGTTGGGCGTGGCGCCGGTGATGGAGGAGCTCATCTTTCGCGGGCTGCTGTATCCCACCATCAAGCAACTGGGGTTCCCGCGGGTGGCGTTGTGGGGCACGTCCGTGCTGTTCGCCCTGTCGCACGCCAACCTGCTCAGTCTGCTGCCGCTGGTGGCGCTGGGCTGGGTGCAGGCGACCCTCTACGAACGCACCGACAACCTCCTCACGCCCATCGTCTCGCATTTCGTGTTCAACACGATTAACTTCGTGCTCGCGCTGACCGTGTGGTAACGGTCGCCGTCGCTCCATGCAGGAAATCGAGCTGATCCAGCGCCTCACCCGCAAACTGCCCCGGGGGCCGGACGTCGTCGTCGGGCCGGGGGACGATTGCGCCGTGATCGAGGCGGGCCTGCCCGATCACTGGCTGCTGTTCAAGACCGACGCCGTGGTCGAGGGGGTCCACTTCGCCCCGGACGCCGATCCGTCGGCCGTCGGCCACAAGGCGCTGGCCCGGGCGTTGAGCGACGTGGCCGCCATGGCGGGCGAACCGACGAGCGCGGTGGTCACGCTGGCCGCGCCGCGGGAGGGCGATCCGGCCCGCTGGGAGGCGATTTACGCCGGGCTCGCCGCGACCGCCCGCCGGTTCGGCGTCAGCGTCGTGGGCGGCGAAACCACCGCCACGCCGGGGCCGTTGCTGCTTTCGGTGGCCCTGCTGGGCCGCGTGCGCAAGGACCGCTGCGTCCGGCGCGCCGGCGCCCGGCCGGGCGATGCGTTGTTCGTGACCGGCGAACTGGGCGGCTCGCCGGCGGGCCGGCATCTGACCTTCGAACCCCGCCTGGCCGCCGCCGCCTGGCTGGCCGGACATTTTCCGCCGCACGCCATGCTCGACGTCAGCGACGGCCTCGCCACCGATCTCCGCCACCTGCTGGCGGCGGACGATTCCCTCGGCGCGGAGCTGCTTCAGGAGGCCCTCCCCATCAGCCGGGCCGCCAAACTCCGCGCCCGGTCGGGCGACGGGCCGCCGGCGCTGGAGGCCGCCTTGAGCGACGGCGAGGATTTCGAGCTGCTCTTCACCGTGGCCGCCCGCGACGCCGTGCCGTTGCTCGACGCGTGGAAGGCCCGGTTCCCGGAGCTGCGCCTGAGCTGCATCGGCCGGATCACCGCCGGCGGCGGCCTCACCCTGCGGCGGCGCAACCACGCCCCCCAACCCCTCACCCGGCATGGCTACGATCATTTCCCGCGATCCGGCTGACACCTTCGCCCTCGGTCGCGCGTGGGGCGAAAACGCTTGCGAGGGCACGGTGTTCGCCCTCACCGGCGATTTGGGCGTCGGCAAGACCCAGCTCGTCAAGGGGCTGGCCGCCGGGCTGGGTTGTCCCGGCCCGGTCAGCTCGCCCACCTTCGTGCTGGTCCAGGAATACGAGGGCGGGCGGCTGCCGCTGTTTCACCTCGACCTCTACCGGCTCGAAACCCCGGGCGAAATCGCCGCCGCCGGCTTGGAGGATTATTTGCTCCAACCCGCCGGCGTGACCGTGGTGGAATGGGCCGAACGCTGGTTCGGGCCGTGGCCGGGCGACGCCGCGCCGGCGACCGCCGATCCGCTGCTCCGGCGGGTGCGGCTCGAAACCCTCGGCGAAACGGAACGACGCATCACGTATGGCGATTCTGGCCCTTGAATTTTCCACCGCCCATCGCGGCGCGGCGGCGCTCGATCCCGCCACCGGGCGCGCGGGCGAAGCCGTCCAGACCGCGGGCCGGGCCACCGACGCCTTCGGGCTGATCGAGGAGGCCCTGTCCCGCGCGGCGCTGCCGCGCGACGACGTGGACCGGTTGGTGGTGGGATTGGGACCGGGCAGCTACACCGGCATCCGCAACGCCCTGGCCATCGCCCAAGGGTGGCAGTTTGCCCGGGAAATCCGCGTGGCCGGTTTCTCCAGCGTGGAGGCGCTGGCCTTCACCCTCCAGGCCGAGGGGCATCGCGGTCCGCACCGGCTGGTGGTGGACGCCCAACGCGGCGAGTTTTACCTGGCCCGCTGGCGGCTCGCGGACGCCGGCCCGGTGGAGGAAGCGCCGCTCCGCATCGTCTCGCGGGAGACCGCGCTGGCCGGCCTCGCGCCCGACGAACGCCTCGTGGGGCCCGGCGCCGACCGCCTGCCCGCGCCCGCCGAACCGGCCTTTCCCGCCGCCGCGCTGCTCGCCCGGATGGCCGCTACGCGGGACGCGTGGTCGGACGCCGCCGCCCTCGAACCGATCTACCTCCGCCCCCTCGCCTTCGTCAAAGCCCCGCCCCCGCGAAAGATTCCGCCGCTGCC
>CAZRPT010000247.1:0-2319 GCA_964601985.1 uncultured Verrucomicrobiota bacterium | reverse complement strand
GCGGAATCTCCCGCTTGACCCGCACCGCCTCCGCGACGTGAAAATCACTCCGCATGGCCGACCTCCGTCCATCCCGCTCCTCCGCGCCGCTCGCGCCGCTGATTCGTTTGCCCCGGCGGAAGCCCGGTCCGCCGCCGCGGGTGGTGGTGGCCATGGCCCTGACCGCCGACGGGCGCATCGCCACCGCCAATCGCGCCTTTTCCCGCTTCGGAAGCCCCCGCGACCTGGCGCGGCTTTACGCCGGGCGGGCGTGGGCGGACGCCGTCTTGTGCGGCGCGACCACGCTCCGCGCGGAAAATGCCACCCTGGAGCCCTCCCCGGCCCGGACGGGCCGGCGCGCCGCCCCGCCCCTGCGGGTGGTGGTCACCGGTCGGGGCACGTTGCCGTCCGGGGCGGCGGTGTTCCGCCGGGGCCAGGCGCCGGTCCTGGCGCTGATCACCGGGCGGGCCCCCGCCGCCGCCCGCGAACGACTGCGGCGGGTGGCCGCGGAAGTCTGCGTGGCGGGGCCGCACACGGTGGACTGGCCCCGGGCGCTCGCCTGGCTGGCCGAACGGCACGGCGTGCGGCGCGTGCTCTGCGAAGGCGGGAGCGCGTTGAACGCCGCCCTCTTCCGGGCCGGCCTGGTTCACGAATTGCGAATCACGCTTTGCCCCTGGCTGGTGGGCGGCCGCCGCGCGCCCACGCTCGCGGACGGCGAGGGCGTGGCCCGCCTGACGGAAGGAACCCGGCTGGAACTTCGCACGCACCGGCGGGTGGGCGACGAGGTGTTTCTTCATTATCTCGTGCCGGACGCCGTGCCTCCGCGTTCGTGCCAGCTTCCGCGAAGGCAGCGTTCGCCGGAACCGGGCGTCCGCTCCAAATTGCCATTCCCCCGCCGCCGACAACGCCGTAAGCTGCGGGCATGAACCCGACTTTTTTACGAACGGCCCTCGGACTGGGCGCGATGCTGGGCGCCCTCGTGATCCCGGCAAATTCCGCGGCGAGGGACGACTCCGCCGCCATTCAACCCTGGCCCGCCAACCCGTGGTACTGGCAATACCAAGGCCACCCCGTCTTTCTCGCCGGCGGCTCGGACGACGACAACCTGTTCCAGTGGCCGAAGGAAAAGTTGATTGCGCAACTGGACCTGTTGCAGGCCTGCGGCGGAAATTACCTCCGCAACACCATGAGCGACCGGCACGACAAGGGTTTCGAGCTGTACCCCTTCCGGCGGTTGCCCAACGGAAAATACGATCTCGGCCAGTGGAACGACGCCTACTGGCAGCGGTTCGCCACCTTCCTCGACGAGACCGAAAAGCGGGGCATCATCGTGCAGATCGAGGTCTGGGATCGGTTTGACTACTCGCGTCAGCACTGGATTCCGCATCCCTACAACCCGAAAAACAACGTGAACTACACGGCCAAGGAATCCGGTTTGGCGGCGAATTATCCGAACCATCCCGGCATGAACCGGCAGCCGTTCTTCTTCACCGTGCCCCCCCTGCGCAACAATCAGGTCGTCCTGAAATACCAGATCCGCTTCGTGGACAAGCTCCTCTCCTACAGCCTCCGCCACCACAACGTCCTTTACTGCATGGACAACGAAACCAGCGCCGCCCCCGAATGGGGCGCCTGGTGGGCGCGGCACATCAAGGAACGGGCCCGGGCCGCCGGGCGGCGGGTCTGTGTCACCGAGATGTGGGACGACTGGAACCTCCGGGGCGAACAGCACCGCCACACCTTCGATCACCCGGAGCTCTACGATTTCGTGGACGTCTCCCAAAACAACCAGAAAAAGGGGCAGGTGCATTGGGACAATTTCCAGTGGGTGCGGCGTTACCTGGCCGCGCATCCCCGCCCGATGAACACGGTCAAAACCTACGGCGCGGACACCGGCCGCTTCGGCAACACCCAGGACGGGCTGGAGCGACTGTGGCGGCACGCGCTGGGCGGCGCGGCCGCGGTGCGTTTTCATCGTCCCCCCTCCGGTCTGGGATTGTCCCCCCTGGCCCAGGCCTCGCTCCGCTCCCTTCGGCTGCTGGAGCGCTCCGTGAAGTTGTGGGACCTCCAAGCCGGCAACCGGCGTCTCGGCGACCGCGCGCAAAACGAGGCCTATCTGGCATCCCGCTCCGGCCGGGCCTTCGTGGTGCTGTTTCCCCGGGGCGGCGCGGTCACGCTGGATCTGCGGGACCAACCGGGCGCCTGGCAACTGCGCTGGCTGGACGTCCGCCGGGCCCGAATCGCCCCGCCCGGCCCGATCACCGGCAATCAACGCCTCCCCCTCAAAACGCCCACGCCCCGGGGATTCTGGCTGGCCATCCTGACCCGCCCGTAAGGAAG